>DASQTB010000096.1:0-19062 GCA_035642095.1 Actinomycetota bacterium
CCAGGGAGATGAACCGCCCTCGAGCGAGCACGCCCGGCCCCGACCCACCTGCCGGGTTCATCCCGGTATCCATCTCGCCGGGGACGACTCCCGGGGCAGCCTCGTTAACCGGGTCGTCGGTGAACAGCCGGTCCGGCCGGAACCACAGGAATCCGGCCACGACCACCACCGCCCCCGCGGCCAGCACGGCCGCCGTCCGGGCGGGGTGCCGCCTGATCGCTCCGGTCAGGTCCATGATCCTCCTCTGGTCCGTTCGACCAGGGTAGGGGTCGGTTCGTTACGGAGCCCTTACGGGCCTGAAATGCCTCCGAAAGGTCCGCGGTCCACAATGGAGCCATGGCCGCGCGGGTCCTCGTTGTCGACGACGAGCCGATCGTCCGGGACGTCCTCAGCCGGTACCTCACCCGAGGCGGGTACCAGGTCGAGGAGGCGGGCGACGGGGAGGCCGCCCTGGCCGCGTTCGACCGCTCCTCGCCGGACCTGGTGCTGCTCGACCTGATGCTCCCCCGGATGGACGGGGTCGAGGTGTTCACTCGCATCCGCTCCTCGAGCGACACCCCCGTGATCATGCTGACGGCCAAGGGCGAGGAGGCCGACCGGGTGATCGGGCTGGAGATCGGAGCGGACGACTACGTCACCAAACCGTTCTCACCGCGGGAGGTCCTGGCCCGGGTGCGGTCGGTCCTCCGACGATCCGGTGGAGGGGGGAGTCCCGATCCCGTGATCCACGCGGCCGGCCTCCACCTCGATCCCCGGTCGCGGGAGGTGACCCGGCGCGGTCGACGCCTGTCCCTGACGCCGAAGGAGTTCGACCTGCTCCACTTCCTGGCCGCGAACCCGGAGACCGTGTTCTCCCGGGTGGACCTGCTGGACGAGCTGTGGGACTTCGCGTTCGACGGAGATCCTTCGACCGTCACGGTCCATATCCGGAGGATCCGGGAGAAGATCGAGGACGATCCTTCCCGGCCACGGCACTTGATCACGGTGTGGGGCGCCGGCTACCGATTCGACCCATGAGCGCGTGGCGATCGGCCGCACTGGCCACGGTGGTGGCCCTGGCGGGAGCGGTGGGAACGCTCGTGGCCGGGGCGGTGGCCGGCATGGGCGGCTCGGAGATCGCCAGCCTCGGGCTGCTGCTCCTCCCCGCCATCGGCGCCACCGCGGTCGCGGCCGGCCTGGCCCGCCCCCTCCTGGCCCGGGCCTCGCTCCGGCAGCGCCTGGTGGCCGTGGCGATCGTCGGTGTGGTCGTCGGCCTGGCCAACCTGGGGGTGCTGGCCGCGCTGATGTTCGTCAGCCGCCACGATGCCGTCCTGATGGCGGCGCTTCTCGTGTACTCGATCGGGGCGGGCGTCGGGGTGGCGCTCGCCGTGTCGAGGGGCGCAGCGGCCGGGGTCCGCCGACTGGCCTTGACGGCCGGGAAGCTCGCCGAGGGAGATCTCGACGCCCGGGTCGGTCGCCTGGATTCGGGGCCCGAGCTGGAGGTGCTGGGGCGGGCCCTGGACGACATGGCCTCGAGGCTCCAGTCGTCGATACTGGCCGAGCGAGAGGCCGAAGGGAAGCGGCGAGACCTGGTCAGCGCCGTCTCGCACGACCTCCGCACGCCGCTGGCCGGGCTCCGGGCCATGGTCGAGGCGATCGAGGACCGCGTGGTCGAAGACCCCGCCACGATGCGCCGGTACGCCATCGAGATGCGCCGGCAGGTCGACGCGCTGGTGACGCTGGTCGACGACCTGTTCGAGCTGGTCCAGCTCGATGCCGGCGCCATCACCGCCGAGTCCGCACGAGCCCGCCTCGCTGACGTGGTCGGCTCCGCGGTCGAGGCGTGCCGGGCTCAGGCCGTGGCCAAGGGCCTGAGCCTGGAGCGGCGCCTCGACGGGGCGGGGGACGCGACATGTTCCCCTCGCCTGGTTCGGGTCCTTCAGAACCTCCTCCAGAACGCCATCCGCCACACACCCGCCGATGGAGCGGTTCGGATCGAGGCCCGGCGGGAGCTGGGAGAGCTGGAGGTCGCGGTGGAGGACTCGGGCCCGGGCATCCCCCCGGAGACGATCGAGCGGGTGTTCGACCCGTTCTGGCGAGGCGACGCCGCTCGGTCGACGCCCGGCTCTGGACTCGGGCTGGCCCTGGCCAAGCGGATCGTCGAGGCCCTCGGCGGCCGGATCCAGGTAGAGAGCACCCTGGCCCGAGGCTCGCGCTTCGCCGTCGTGCTGCCCGAGCGCAAATAGCGAAGGGCGCCGACCAGAGCCGGCGCCCTCGCGGTTCCTCCACTCGCGGGTTACGGCTTGGTGATCGGACACCGGAAGTCAGCGCCCGAGTCCCGAGTCACCGTCACGTCGCCGGCGGCCTGTGCCGCCATCACCGCCTCGTCGGAAGTGAGCAGGTACGGCATCACCCCGGCGTTGAAGCTGACCCGGAACACCGCCCAGTCCCCTCCGGTGTAGCCGGGCTGGCCGGGGCCGACCCCGGCGATGCCCAGCTGCCCGGCGGCACCGTTCGTGACCATGAAGAAGGGGTCAGTCCCGCCATCGGGGAGGCTTGCCGGGTTGACCACCGTGCCGACAACCTCCCCGTCCAGGTAGAGCTGGCCCTTCCCGGTCTGGGCTCCGGCCGGGCCGGCCAGGACGAGCACCGCAGCCACCACCGTGCCCGCAACGATCCCTTTGCGCATCGGCGCCTCCCTTCGGTCGGTCGATACCGAGGGTAGGGAGGCGATCCTTGCGGAACGCTTACGGCCGGCCGTCGCGGATGAGGCCCAGGGCCTCGGCGCGGGTCCGTGGATCTGATCGGAACACGCCGCGCACCGAGCTGGTCACCGTGACCGACCCCGGCTTCTTGACCCCGCGCATAGACATACACAGGTGCTCGGCCTCGATGACCACGAACACCCCACGGGGGTTCAGCGTTCGCTCCAGCACGTCGGCGATCTGGGTGGTCAGCCGCTCCTGGACCTGCGGTCGCTTGGCCAGGACGTCGACCAGCCGGGCCAGCTTGGAGAGCCCCGTGATCCGGCCGTCCTCGTTCGGCACGTAGGCCACGTGGGCCTTACCGGCGAAGGGCAGAAGATGATGTTCACACAAAGATTCGACGTCGATGTCGCGGACCATGATCATCTCGTCGTGACCGACGTCGAACACGGCGTCGACCACCGCGTCGGGATCCTGGTGGAGGCCGCCGAACACCTCGCGATACATCTCGGCCACGCGGCGGGGCGTCTCCTTGAGCCCCTGCCGACCGGGATCCTCCCCGATCCCCTCGAGGATCAGGCGAACTCCGTCCTCGATCTTGTGTGCATCGAAACCGTCAGCGGAGGGGCTCACCCTGCTCCTCGTCCCCCCGGCCGTTCCGGCGGAACACCGCGATCCCGGCCACGCCCTTCCGGGCCCCATCCTTGGGCGCGCGCTTGTCGATGCCGTCCAGGAGCCGGATCAGGTCCTCCTTGTCGATCGTCTCCCGCTCCATCAGCGCGGCGGCGATCTCGTCGAGCTTTGGACGTTCGGCCTGGAGGATCTCCAGGGCCTCGTCGTGGGCCTCGTCGATCAGCCGCCGGACCTCGGTATCGATCTCGAAGGCGACCTGGTCCGAGTAATCGGGGTGCGTGGCGAAGTCGCGACCGAGGAACACCTCGCCCTGGCGCTGGCCCAAAGTCAGCGGGCCGAGGGTGTCGGACATGCCGTACTCGGTGACCATGCCCCGGGCGACCTTGGTCGCCCGTTCCAGGTCGTTCTGGGCCCCCGTGGTGATGTCCCCGATGACCATCTCCTCGGCCACCCGGCCCCCCAGAAGCATGGCCAGCTCGTCGATCATCGCCGAGCGGGTCACCAGGAATCGGTCCTCGGTGGGCAGCGTCTGCGTATACCCGAGGGCCCGTCCTCGAGGGATGATCGAGATCTTGTGCACCGGGTCGGCGTTCGGGAGGACATGGGCGACCAGCGCATGGCCCGCTTCGTGGTAGGCGATGATCCGCTTCTCCCGCTCCCCGATCAGCCGGGTCTTCCGTTCCGGGCCGGCCAGGACCCGATCGATGGCCTCCACCAGTTCTGACGTGGTGATGGCCCGCTTCTCCCGGCGGGCGGCCAGTAGCGCGGCCTCGTTGAGAACGTTGGCCAGGTCGGCGCCGGTGAATCCGGGCGTCCGGCGAGCCACCACGTCGAGCTCGACGTCGGGGTCGAGCGGCTTCCCCCGGGCGTGGACGGCCAGGATCGCTCGCCGTCCCTCCAGATCCGGCCGGTCGATCACCACCTGGCGGTCGAACCGCCCCGGCCGAAGCAGCGCGGGGTCGAGGATGTCGGGACGGTTCGTGGCCGCCATGAGGATCACCCCGGCCTTCGTGTCGAACCCGTCCATCTCCACCAGGAGCTGGTTCAGGGTCTGCTCCCGCTCGTCGTGGCCGCCGCCCAGCCCGGCGCCCCGGTGCCGACCGACCGCATCGATCTCGTCGATGAACACGATGGCCGGGGCGTTGGTCTTGGCCTGCTCGAACAGGTCCCGGACCCGGGCGGCGCCGACGCCGACGAACATCTCGACGAAGTCCGAGCCAGAGATGGAGAAGAACGGCACCCCCGCCTCGCCTGCCACCGCTCGGGCCAGGAGCGTCTTCCCCGTCCCCGGCGGCCCGAACAGCAGGACGCCCTTGGGGATCTTCGCCCCCATGGCCTGGAACTTGATCGGGTTCTCGAGGTATTCCTTGACCTCGGCCAGCTCCTCGATGGCCTCGTCGACCCCGGCGACGTCCTGGAACGTGGTCTTCGGCTGGTCCTTGGTCACCTGGCGGGCCTTCGACTTCCCGAACTGGAGGACCCGGTTCCCGCCGCCCTGGCCCTGGTGGAAGATGAACAGAAGGATGCCCACCAGCAGGAGGATGGGCAGGATGTTGATGAGCACGTTGACGAAGGGAGATCCCTTCTGGGGATCGGCGGACACCTCATCGACGCCGGACTCCCGAAGGCTCGCGGTCAGCTCGTCTTGATACTCGAGTGGGTACGCCGCGACGTAGGGATCGCCGCCGACGAGTTCGCCGGCCACCTCCTGGTCCTGTTCCCGGAACTCGGCGCTCCGGACGCCTCCGTCCGCGGCCAGCTGCTCAAGCTCGGCGAACGTGAGCCGCTCGGGCGGGGGCTCGGTGCTCGACAGGCTGATGAACAGCCACAGGGCCAGCGCGACCACGGCCAGGTAGATGAGCGGCCCGCGGATGAGCCGACGGAACCCCTGATCGCCTTGCGTGGGGGACTCCTTTCCCGGGGAGGAGCCGCGCCTCCCGACCTTCGGGCGATGGTAGCACAGCGCCCCGACAGCACCGCCCGGCAGCCCGGCTAGGGCTCGCGCAGACGCGTATCGAGAATGACCGTGACCCGGACGAACGTCCCGGGCTCGACCTTCGCCGAGGCCGGCCTGGGAACGAGGTGGGGATCGGACGGGGGTGGCATCGCGCTCAGCAGGTAGTCCCCGGGCTCGAGCTCGATCCGGAAGGAACCGTCCGGACCGGTCCTCACGAGCTCAGTGCGCTCACCGTCCGAGGACTCGATCGCCACCGTGGTCCGGACGCCCTTGGTCGGACCCGGCGACCCCCCGGTCTCCACCGGGGACGTCGGGAACAGGACGACCCGTCCGGTGATCCCGGACGAGCCGGAGGGGCCCCGGCCCGGGCCGGGCGAGGCGCAGGCCGCCAGGATCAGGCACGGCAGGATGATGAAGGGTCCGCGCATCACTCCTCTATTAGAGCGCGGCCCGGGCCGGAGGGTTCCTACCCGGCGAGCCCCTCGTACGCCTCCGGCTTCAGGGTGGCCACGTACGGGAGGTTGCGGTACTTCTCCCCGTAGTCCAGCCCGTAGCCCACCACGAACTCGGGAGGAATCTCGAACCCCTCATACTTGATGTCGAGGGCCACCCGTTGGACCTCCGGCTTCCTGAGCAGCGCGCAGACCTCCAGGGTGGCCGGCCGCCGGGCCCGAAGGTTCCGGAGGAGGTACGCCAGGGTGAGCCCGGAGTCGACGATGTCCTCCACGAGCAGCACGTCGTGCCCATCGATGTCGTGGTCGAGGTCCTTGAGGATCCGGACCACGCCGGAGGTCTTGGTGGCGGCGCCGTAGGAGGACACCGCCATGAAGTCGAACTGGAGCGGCAGCCGGATGTGCCGGGAGAGATCGGCCATGACCACGAACGCGCCCTTGAGGACGCCGATCAGGAGGAGCTCCTTGCCCCGGTAATCCTCGGTGATCCGATCGCCCAGCTCGCGGATCTTCCCCTGGATCTCCTCATCGGTGATGAGGACCCGCTCGATGTCGCCCTCGAACTCCGCCACGTGGCTGAGCAGTCTAGCCGCCGTGTCCTGGCCGATGTCCCGACGATCGATCCTGGTGGTCACCGCTCCCCCTTTCACGTCGTGCTCCCGGGGGAAGAGCGAGAGACGCGAACATACCCCCGAGTCCGCACGGCCTCCAAATCCCCAGGTAGATCGAGTCGACGGCCGGGACGTCCGGCGGCCAGGTCGAGCACGCCGTCGATGTGGGCCGCGCCGGCCTCCGGCGCCGGCTGGTCGATCATCGCCGCGGCCGTGCGCAGCGCCGCCCGAACGACGCGGGCGGCGATCGGCCGGGGGAGGGTGGCCAGAGAGGATGCGTCGAGGCGGACCTCGCCATCCCCACGCCGGACCGTCCGGCCGGCGGCCTCCTCGGCCAACGATTCGAGGTAGGCAGCGTCCGCCCGAACGTGCTCCGCCGTGCGGACCAGCGTGGCTCGGAGGCCCCGGTCCAGCCGGCGCTCGAGGAAGGGGAGGACGTCGAGCCGAACGACGTTGCGGAGGAACCGCCGGTCTCGGTTGGTGGGGTCCTGGCGAGGGCGGAGCCGGAGGGCCCGGTTGAACGCCACGACCTCGCCCCGAGTGACGTCGAGGAGCGGCCGGACCGCCGGAAAGCCGATCGGGGGGATCGTCCCCACGGCGGGCATCCCGGCCACCGCCTCCAGGCCGCCCCCCCGAGCCAGGCCGAGGAGCACGGTCTCGGCCTGGTCGTCGAGGGTGTGCCCCAGGGCCGCCCGGTCGGCGCCGGCGTCGGTGGCCGCCGCGGTGAGCGCCGCGTACCGGGCCGCCCGGCCCCACGCCTCGAGGGACTGGCCACTCCCAGGGGCGCCCGTCGCTCGGCGGAACACGAACGGGATCCGTAGGGACCGGGCCTGGCGCTCCACGTACACGGCGTCGCGGTCCGAGCCGGGACGAAGTCGATGGTCGAAGTGGAAGGCCACCGGTCGGACCCGGAGGAGTCGCCCCAGCCGGTGCAGGGCGTGGAGGAGACAGGTCGAGTCCGGGCCGCCGGAACAGGCCACCATGATGGTGTCGCCCGGCCGGAACAGCTCGTTCCGCCGCGACGCCTGGGCCACGCGCTCGAGCACCCGGGCCACCGCCGGCGGCCGGGCCTCGGGCATCAGGGCCCGGCGACCCGCGCGACCCAGGCCTCGGGCCGGGCCACCTCCTCCAGCGTGGGGAGGTGCTCCGGGCGCTCCCACACCCGGGCGAACCCCTCGGGCCCGGCGCGGTCGACAACCTCGGCCACGAACCGCTCCCCCATGTCGTACTGGCGGACCTTGACGTCGATGCCCACCGCCCGCTGCACCATGCGCTCGAAGCCCTGACGGTGTCGCCGCCGCTGAAGGGTCCGGCGCATCCGCTCCGCCGCTCGGACGCGCCCCTCGGACACCCGGTCCATCACGTAGTTGCCGTGCCCCTCCAGGAGGGACATCAGGGCCTGCATCCGCCGGAACGTCTCCCGCTGTTCCGGCGTCATCAGGACGAACAAGATCCCCATCTCCCGCCAGTCCGGTGCGCCGTCCAGCTCCTCCCTGGCCCGACGGAGTCGATCCACGAGCTTTCGGGCATCGAGGTCCAGCGTTCCCAGGTACGAGGCGACCTGGGACGAGAGGTACCCGCGCAGCCAGGGTACGCCCTCGAACTGAACTCGGTGGGTGACCTCGTGGAAGGCGATCCACCGGCGGAAGTCCCGGCGCGGGAACCGGTGCCGCCGCTCGAGCTCGACGACGTTCGGTCCCACGAAGTACACGACGTCCCGATCGTCGGGGGGGAGGAACAGGTCGTACTGTCCGAGCACCTTCCGGCCCAGGTAGCCCAGGATCGCTCCCACCTGAGCGGCCAGGACCCGCCGCCGGAACGGGGCGGCCGGTCCCTGAAGACGCCGTCCCATCAGCCGGGCGGCGGCCGGCTCCAGGATCTGCTCGAACCCCCGGAGGTTCTGGGCCACCCACTCGCCGCGAGACATGACCCAGGGCCTGGACGGCGGGCCGGGGATCGGCAGGCCGGTCAGCTCCTGGACCAGCCGATCCGCCTCCCGGGTGGCGTCGTCGAAGTCGTCGATCAACCGGGCCCGCTCGGCCGGTCCCGTGACCGGCCCGGGTCCGGCAAAGCGGCGTCCGATCCTCGCCGCGGCGTCCCAGTCGAGGAGGCGGGCGGCGGCCGTCCCGTCCACTAGCCCGCGTCGGCCTTCTCGCGGGCGGTCTTGATCGCTGCGGCCCGGGCCCGGCTCTCGGCGATCGGTCGGGCCAGGCCCTTGCCGAGCTGCTCCTCGAGCACCCGGTGGAACGTTTCCTCGTCCGCTCCCGGGGGGGCGGGGGGCAGCGGTTGGTCCGAGGGTGACCCGGCAGCCGCCGCCTTGGCCGGAGCCTCGACCTTCCGGGACGGCTCGGCCACCTGCTCGGCCGCCGGGGCGGTGGGGGGAGGTGTTTCCGGCTCCTTGGCGGCCGGAGATTCGTCCCGCTTGGCCTCAGTCTCCGCCTCGGCCTCCTCCGCCGGCATCTCTGGCGTCGTCGTCTCCGGGGCGGGACCGGGCTCGGCAGACGGCGCAGCGGAGGCCGCGGTCGCCGGCGGAGCCGCCTCCGGTTCCGGCGCCTCCTCTTTCGTCTCTTCCTTCTCGGGCGGTGCCGCCCCCGGTTCCGGCGCCTCCTCCTTCGCCGGTGCTTCCGCCGGGGCCGACGCCCCCGCGGCCTTGGCCCTGGCCGCGCGCACGGCCGCCGCCTTGGCCCGACCTTCGGCGACGCGCCGGTCGGTGCCCTTGTCGAGCTGCGCCTGGAGCTCCCGCTCGTACACTTCCTGATCGGGCTCCACGTGCTCGGGCGCAGCTCGAGGGGGGGCCGCGGGCTCCGCCGCCGGTGGTCGCGCGGCTGCCTGGGACGGAGCGGGAGCTTCCTCGGGCGCTTCCGTCTTCGTCTCGGTGGGAGCCGCTTCCGGCGCCGCGGCCCCGGCCGGCTGCTGCTCCGCGGCGGTGCGGACCTCGGCGGCGGGGGGTGCCGGTGGCGTGGTTGGCGCCGCGGCGATCTGCTCGACTCGCGGTGCCGCCGTCGGGGCGGCGACGGCTCCGGCAAACTGGGGCTGGCGACGGCGTGGCGCGACCACCGGCGGCTCCTCCCGGCTGAAGAACCGGCGCGAATAGCGCAGGTACATCACCCCCAGCCCGAGGACGACGACCACGGCCATCAGTGCCACCGGCCAGGAGAGGTACCACGTCCACTCCTTGACCTCTTCGGGCCTCTCCCCCGGCGAAGGGCTCTGCTGGGCCCAGGCCGACACCGTGATCAGGACCGTGAACAGGATCGAGGCCGACGCGGTGACGAGAACGCGCAGGGATGTGGTGGGGGACCCCATTGGCGGGCGGGATTCTAGCAAAGGACTCTCCCCGACCAGCGAGGACGCTCCAGACTCCTCCCCCGTCGGCCGATGCTCACAGGTAGCATGGCAGCGTTGGCTCGCCTCCTTGTCTGGCTTCACGTCGCCGCCGCGGCGCTCGCGGCGTGCGGGCCCTCGTCCGACCGTGCCGTGCCGCTGCCGGGAGACGCCGAGGCCGATTACGCGGCGGTCGATCTGGCCCCCATCGAGCCCCGGGCTCCGTCGGCGCAGGAGGACCTCGGCGCCCTGGTGGCCGAGGGGGCCCGAGCCAGGGTCGCCGTGTTCCGAGGCCCCGCGGCGGACCGCCCATGGACCTCGCTGCGACGAGCGGGACCATTCGGCACGCCCCCGGTGTTCCTGGTCGAGGAATCGCGCGGCGACTGGCTTCGGGTCCTGCTTCCGATGGAGCCGAACGGATCCGAGGGGTGGATCAAGTCACGCGACGTGAACCTGTACCGGAACGACTTCCGGATCGAGGTCGACCTATCGAGCCGCCGGCTGACGGCATATCGCGGCGACCGCATCCTGATGCGGGAGGCCGTCGCGGTGGGAACGGCGTCCACGCCCACGCCGACCGGACGGTTTTTCACCACGGTGCTGGTGAAGCCCGACGACTCCTCGGGACCCTACGGCCCCTACGCCTGGGGCCTGTCGGCATACTCGGAGGCGCTCGACACCTTCGCCGGCGGTGACGGCCAGGTGGCGATCCACGGAACGAACTCGCCCTGGGCCATCGGTCAGGCGGTGAGCCACGGCTGCGTCCGAGTCGACAACGACGCCATCCGGCGGCTGGCCCGCCTGCTGCCGCTCGGAACACCCGTCGAGATCCACCGGTAGCCCCACGAAACCTGCGCACAACCAAATCGGTTTACACGTCGTGGTGACGTGCTATTCCTTCTCCCCAACCCGAAAGGAGCGAGCGTTGAGAGGCCACGTCACGAAGAAGGGCGGACGCTGGTACGCCGTCCTGGACCTCGGAGACCGACCGTGTACGACGGTGCGGGTGAGGCGTGATGGACGAACGTGAGCGGGAGATTCGGAAACGTCTACAGCCCGGTGGGTTCCCGGCCGAGGCTGAGGCATTGACGGCTATGCGGTATCTCGTTTCCCTCCTCGACCAAGAGCGGGAGTACTCGATATGGAAGCACGTGAGTGAACGGTTGGTAGATGCACTGACGGAGCTGCTTGCATTCGCGGAGGGTACCGAGGACTACCTGATGATGGAGGATACACCCGAAGAAATACGCAAGGCCCGCGCCATCCTCAACAAAGCTGCGGGTGCGTTCGAGGGAAGAGCTACCCCTCCCGAGTGACATGGACTCCGTTCGTTTGCAGATGTTTGCAATCCGGCGTTCGGGCTGTCGGAACAGGTGGAGACGGCAAGCCGTTGACCTGGGCTTTCTCTGAGCCGGAGGTCGGATTCGAACCGACGACCCCGCGATTACGAATCGCGTGCTCTGCCGACTGAGCTACTCCGGCGGTGGCCCGATTGTAGCGCGGCCTACGACGCGGCCCCCGTCGGAGCCAGCTGAAGGAACGCGTCCTCGAGGACCAGTCGGGGGTTCAGATTGGTCTCGTCGGCAAGGGCCGCGCGGGCCTGCTCCAGCGCCTCGACCGCTCTGGCCGCCTCCGCCGCCGGGACCTCGGCGGGCTTCCGATCGAGGTTGAGGGCCCACCCCGGATCGCCGCCCGCCGCCCGGAGCATGCCGTCCCGGAACCACCCCTCCAGGGCCAGCAGCGCCGAGTCGAGGAACTCCCGTTCCGCCCTCCGCTCCTGCCGGTGGTGCCGGTCCTTCATCCGCCGGACCGCGGCCCGGTACTGCTCCAGGGGGCGGCCGGTGTCCGGATGGAGGAACGGGTCCAGCTCCTGGACCTGGCTCGCCGCGAGCCGCTTCCGGTACTCGGCCGCGGCGAGAAGCAGCAGCTCCGCGGCGTCCAGGGCCCCGGAAGGACCCCGCCGGGCCGCGGCTTCCGCATCGAGGGCGGAGTCCCGGAACCGGAGCCCCTCGGGATCGGCGGCGATCCGCCGGGCCCGCCCCAGGTTGCCCCCGGCCAGACGAGCGGACACTCGAGCGCGACCCTCCTCCACCCCCTCGCCGACGAGCGTCTCCACCACGAAGGACTCGGCCAGGGGCCGGAAGGTGACGGTCTGGCACCGAGACCGGATCGTCTCGGGAACCTCGTTCGGGCGGGCCGACGAGAGGAGGAACACCGTGTCCGCCGGGGGCTCCTCCAGCACCTTCAGGAGGACGTCTGCCGCCTCCTCCGTGGTCCGATCGGCCTGATCGAGCCGGAACACCTTGCGGCCGGGCTCCGTTGGGGTGAGGTAGGCCCGGGCCACCATCCACCGGGCGGTCCCGTCGTCGTCGGGCCCGTCCCCCACCCGGATGTCGCGGCCCTCGGGCTCGAGCAGGAGAAGGTTCGGGTGCCGGTCGTCCAGGGCCAGCCGGCAGTCTCGGCAACGGCCGCATCCGCCCTCCTTGCAGAGGAGCGCCGCCGTGAACGCCCGGGCGCCGAGCTGCTTCCCCGAGCCCTCCGGGCCGGCGAAGAGGTACGCGTGATGAGGCCGGCGGGCGGCCCGGTCAAGGAAGGTCACGGCGTCGGCCTGGCCGGGGACCCGTCGAAGCACCTCGGTCACGATTCCTCCTTGTCTCCCTCCAGGAATCGAAGCAGCTCTTCGCGGACCCGCGTATGGACCACGTCGGGCGGCGCGTCGGCGTCGATGATCCTGAATCGCTCCGGATGATCATCGGCGATCTTCAGGAAGGCGTCGGCCACCTTGGCGTGGAACGACTCGTCCTCGGCCTCGATCCGGTCCTGCTCGGCTCCGATCCGAGCCAGGCCCCGATCGGGCTCCAGGTGGAGCAGGATGACCAGGTCCGGAAACAAGCCCTGTGTTGCCCACACGTTGAGCGAGAGCACGTCCTGCTCCCCGAGCCCCCGACCGGTGCCCTGGTAGGCCAGCGAGGAGTCGAGGTACCGGTCGCACAGCACGACCTTCCCTTCCTCCAGAGCCGGCCTGATCACCCGGGACACGTGCTGGGCCCGGCTGGCCGCGAACAGCAGGGTCTCCGCCCGAGCGTCCACCGACTCGCCGTGGTCGAGGAGCGAGTCCCGGAGCTGTTCGCCGAGCTCGGTCCCGCCCGGCTCCCGGGTCACCAGCACGTCGTGCCCCATGCCCTCCAGGAACTCGCGGGCCAGGCGGACCTGCGTGCCCTTGCCCGCTCCCTCGACCCCCTCGAACACGATGAACGTCCCGAGCCGCTCCGTCTTCCGAAGCCGGGGGAACAGACGAAGAGGCCGAGGGCGGGTAAGCCTGCTCTTGGCCAGGCCGCCGCGCGACAGGATCCCTCCGATGACCATCACGCCCGCCCCCAGCCAGATGGCCATCCGGGTCCCGTCGATGCGCAACGGTCCGAGGGCGAACGAGAACTCGTTCAGCGCCTGGGCCAGGAGCGGGAACCCGGCCAGCGAAAGGAACAATCCCAGGCGGGCCAGCACCGTCAGCGTCCCGAACACCCGGCCCCGGATCTCATCGGAGACGTTCTCGTGGAGCAGCGTGTACCCCGTGACCCACGTCGATCCCGCCGCGGCGCCCATCAGGACGGTGGCCAGCGCGGCCAGGGTCACCGTCGGCGTCGACGCCACCAGGACCAGCCCTGCCGCACCGGCCAGGATGGCCAGCGGGAAGTACGTGTCCTTCTCGATGACCTTGTGCACCTGGCCGACGAAGATCATCCCCAGACCCATCCCGACGCCGACCGCCGTCACCAGGATGCCCCACGCGGTCGGTCCGCCGTTCAGCGAGGCAGAGGCGAAGATGGGCCCCACCGACATCACCGCCCCCGCTCCGGTGAAGGCCATCACGATGCCGATCGTCATCGCCCGGACGAAGGTGTGGTCCTTCAGGAAGCGGACCCCCTCCGTGAGGTCGGACAGCGCCTCCGTGACCTTCAGCTTGCCGGCGCGGCGGGGCCGGCCGACCCTCCGGAGCGGGAGCTCCCGGATCATCCACGCGGAGAAGAAGAAGGTCAGGGCGTCCAGCCACAGGGCCACCGATTCGGGGTTCTGGTCGACATAGGCGATCCGGTTCCCGATGCCCACCGCCGCCGCGGTGATCGCCGTGTAGGCGATCCCCCCGAGTGGAAGGGTTCCATATCCGGTGGCCAGGGCCACCGTGTTCGCGTTCGACAGTTGCCGGCGTGGCACCAGGTTGGGGATGATCGCGTCGCGGGCCGGCGTCCACAAGAGGGACAAGCACTCGATCAGGAACGACATCCCGTAGATCCACGGCAGGTGTGGGACCAGCGGGAGGGTGGCGTAGCCGACGCCCCGGACCACGTCCGCGATGACCATGAGACGCTTCCGATCGAACCGGTCGACCAGCACGCCGGCGAACGGACCGAACAAGATCGAGGGAAGGAGTCGGGCCAGCATGACGCCGGACACCGCGAAGCCGGCTTTGCCCCCGCCGATCCGGGTGACCATGGCGACCACGGCCACGAACCCGATCCAGTCGCCCAGCGATGACACCAGGATGGCCCGATAGAGCCGAGAGAACGCCGGATCACGGAGCAGGTTCCGGAGGGTGGCGGGCCTGGTCCCCCGGAGAGCCGCGATCTCTTCGCTGACCGAGGCCACGCCGGTTACTGTACGACGCGCTCCCTCACGCGGCCTCCGTGGGCCCTCCCTCGGACTCGTAGTCCCCGCTGGTGACGCACTTCACGCCCTTGGGCCCCTGAACCAGAAGCCCTCCGCACTTCGGGCACGGCTCAGGGAGGGGCTTGTTCCCCACCGTGAAGTCACACTCGGGATAGCGGTTGCAGCCGTAGAAGACGGCGCCCCGGCGCCGTCGGGCCCGCTTCACCACGAGCTCGCCCTGCGGCTCCCTGCTCTCCTCCTTGCACTTGGGACAGAGGACGCCGGTCGTCTGCTCCTCCCGCTTGATGTACCGGCAGTCCGGGTAGCCGGAGCAGCCGACGAACGGGCCGTACCGACCGACCCGCTTCACCAGCTGCTTGCCGCATTCGGGGCATCGTTCGTCCAGAAGCTCGGGCTCCGGGCGTTCCTGTCCCGAGAGATCGCGCGAGTAGTCGCATTCCGGCCAGCGGTCGCAGGCCACGAACCGGCCGGCCTTGCCGAGCTTGATCACCAGCTTGCCGGGCGGATCGCGGCCCTCCTCTGGGCACTTCGGGCAGGTCTCGCCGGTCTCCTCCTTGGGCCGCTCCATCTGCTCCTCGGCCTTCTCGATCTCGCGCTCGAAGGGACCGAAGAACTCGTCGAGAACCTGGACCCACCGGATCTTCCCCTCGGCGATGTCGTCGAGCTCCTCCTCCATGTGGGCGGTGAACTCGTAGTCCATCACCTTGGGAAACCATTCCAGGAGCAGATCGACCACCACGAACCCGACGTCCTCGGGGAACAGCCGGCGTTCCTCGATGCGGATGTAGTCGCGGTCCTGGAGGTTCGAGATCGTCGGGGCGTACGTCGACGGCCGGCCGATCCCTCGCTTCTCCAGCTCCTTCACGAGCGAAGCCTCGGTGAACCGGGGTGGCGGCTGAGTGAAGTGCTGCTCCGGGAGCAGCTCCAGGAGCCGCAGCATCTGCTGGCCGGTCAGGTCGGGAAGGATCGATTCGGCGTCGCGATCGGGGGCATCGTCGGCGCTCTCGAAGTACACGCGGCGGAACCCGTCGAACTTCACGGTCTGCCCCGTGGCCCTGAGGACGTACCGGGGCGCCCGCTCGGCGATGGCCTCGACATCGACCGAGACCTGGTCGAGCACGGCGTCCGCCATCTGGCTGGCCACGGCGCGCTGCCAGATCAGCCGGTACAGCCGGGCCTGATCGTTCGACAGGTGAGACTGGACCGCCTCGGGAAGCCTCGACGCCTGGGTCGGCCGGATCGCCTCGTGGGCCTCCTGCGCTCCTCGGCTGGTGGTCTTGTACCGGCGTGGCTTGGCCAGCGCGTACCGGTCTCCGAACTGGTCCTTGACCACCCGGCGGATCTCCCGGAGCGCGGTCTCGGCGATGGTGGTCGAGTCCGTCCGCATGTACGTGATCAGCCCGGTCTGCCCTTCGCCGGGAAGGCTGATCCCCTCGTACAGCTGCTGGGCCACCCGCATCGTCTTCCGGGCCGAGAACCCGAGCTTCCGGCCCGCCTCCTGTTGGAGGGTCGAGGTGGTGAACGGGGGGGACGGCCGGCGCTTCGTCTCCTTCCGCCGGATCTCGGCGACCCGGTACGCGGCCCGCTCCAGGTTGGCCGTGTGCTGGCGGGCCTCACGCTCCAGGAGAACGATGCCCTTCTTCCGTTCGGTCGGGGTCTTGACCTTGTCCTCCCCCACCTGGTCGAGGCGCGCCACGAAGGCCCGGTCGTCCCCGTCCGGCGAGAGGCGAGCGTCGACCGTCCAGTACTCCTTCGGCTTGAACCGCTGGATCTCCCGCTCGCGCTCGACGATCAGCCGGAGGGCCACGGACTGCACCCGGCCGGCGGAGAGGCCGGTGCGGACCTTCTTCCACAGGAGCGGCGAGAGCTTGTAACCGACCAGGCGATCGAGGACCCGCCGGGCCTGCTGGGCCTCCACCAGACGGACGTCGATCGTCCTGGGATGGTCGAACGCCTCGCGGACGGCGTCCCGCGTGATCTCGGTGAACGTCACCCGCTTGGCCGTCTCCGGGTCGACGTCGAGGACCTCGGCCAGATGGTAGGCGATGGCCTCCCCCTCGCGGTCGAAGTCGGTGGCCAACCACAGCTCCGACGCGCGCCGGTGGGCCTGCCGGAGCGTCGTGGCCACCTTCTTCTTGGGCTCGGGCACGACGTACTCCGGCTCGAAGTTACGCTCGGTGTCGACCCCGATCTTGCTCTCCGGCAGATCGCGGATGTGCCCCATCGAGGCTTTCACCGAGAACTCCGAACCGAGGTAGCGCTCCAAGGTCTTGGCCTTGGTCGGCGACTCCACGATCACGAGGTTCTTTGTCATTGGAAACGCGCCTCTTTACCCGCGGCGCAGCGGTCCTGTCAAGTCATCGGCTCGGGAGTGGAACGCACAGAACCCCCAGTTCCATTCCCGGGGAAGACGTCACCATGCTAGCGCGGGATGACGACGGAGTCCGCTGGTAGGCTGGCAGACCCATGCTCGAGTGGCTCGAACACATCGTCACCGACTACCTCGGCGCGTACGGCTACCAGGCTGTGCTCGTCCTCATGATCCTGGAGTCGGCCTGCATCCCGATCCCATCCGAGGTCACGATGGTGTTCGGAGGCTTCCTGGCCTCCCGGGGCGACCTCGACTTCTTCTGGGTGGCCATGATCGGTACGGTCGCCAACGTGATCGGGTCGTGGATCGCGTACGGGATCGGGGCGTGGGGTGGTCGGCCACTGATCGAACGGTGGGGGAGGTACGTGTTCCTTCGAACGCACGAGCTCGATCGGGCTCATGACTGGTTCGAGCGCCGGGGCGAGCTGGCGGTCTTCGTGTCGCGATTGCTGCCGGTCGTCCGGACGTTCATCTCGCTCCCCGCCGGAGTGGCCCGGATGCCGTTCGGGAAGTTCACCCTGTACACCTTCCTTGGCTGCCTGCCGTGGACGTTCGCCCTCACCTGGGCCGGACATACCCTGGGCAACAACTGGGAGACGGTCGTTCGGTACGGCGAGCCGGTCAGCTGGTGGATCGCCGTAGGGTCCATTGGCGTGATCGCCTGGTGGCTGGGCAAGCGATACCGGGAGAAGAAGGCCGCCGAGGACGCCGAATCGACGACACCCCCGACGACCGATTACCGGCCCAGCTGATACGGCACGCTTGTCAGGACGACACGCGGCTCGAACAGCAATATCCGCTTGATGAACAGGGCCCGATTGTTGTGCAGGATGCGGTGCCACCACCGGGTCACCAGGAACTCGGGAACGATCACGGCAGCCACCGTTCCCGGCTCCGCCGTGACCCGGCGAACCTCGTCCAGGAAGGGGGGACCGAGATCCCGGAACGGCGCCTCCACGACCTCCAGCTCCACGCCGATCCGCCGGCGGGCCCACTCCTCGAGGATCTTCGGAGCCTCGTCCGGCTCGGTGGTCACGAACACGGCCCGGGTCTCCTCCGTGCCCAGGCTCAAGGCGTAGTTCACGGCACGAACCGCGGCATCGTGAGCCGACGCCACGAAGACCAGGGCCACCACTCGTTCGGGGATCAGCGGACGACCGTCCACGCCGACCGGCCGGCCGGCGTCGATCATGACCGGGACGTCGGTGATGACAACGCCGGGAACCTTCAGGAAGCGCAGCTTGAGGCGGAAGGTCACCGGCCGGGCGATGGCCCGGAGAAGGGAGCGGCTCCGGAAGAGCTCGGGGATCACCACCGTGACGAAGTCCTGCGGATCGCGGGGGATCCGGCGGACGTGGTCGATCACGGCGGCCACCCGGCTTGAACCCTCCGGGAAGGCCAGCGGAGGCGCCCCGGGGGCGAGCTCCTGCCACCGGGACTCGACTTCCTGGCGCGGCCCGGTGCCGGCGAATACGGCCTCGAGCGAGGCCGGCCGGAACGACTTGATGTAGCCGAGGGCCTCAGCCGCCGCCGCGTCGACATCGGTGAGGACCAGGACCACCCGGTTCGTCCCGACCTCGCCGAACCGAACCAGGCCGCGTCCGAGCTCCCGACCGACACGGGCGTAGTGGGCGTGAACCAGGGAGAAGAACACGACCAGGATCGGCATCCCTGCGATGACGATCCACGCTCCTCCCCGGAACTTCGTGACGGCCACGATGACCAGGACGATGCCCGTCGCGATGGCGCCGACGCCGTTGATGACGGCGCTCCGGCGCCAGCCCGGATCCTTCAACCGGATCCACCGCCGGACCATGCCGCTCTGGGAAAGCGTGAACGCCGTGAAGACGCCGACGACGTACAGCTGGATCAGGGCGGTCAGATCGGCGCGGAAGATCCACACGAGGAGCATGGCCAAGGCGGACAGGACGAAGATGCCGTTGGAGAAGACCAGGCGGTCTCCCCGGTTCTGGAACTGGCGGGGCACGAACCCGTCTCGAGCGAGGATGGCCGACAGACGAGGGAAGTCCTGGTACGCGGTGTTCGCCGCCAGGATGAGGATGAGGGCGGTGAAGACCTGGAGGACGAAGAACATCGCCCCGCCGGAGAACACGGTCTCCCCGATCTGGGCCAGGACCGACTTCGTCTCGGCGAGGTCGGGGCTGACGCGCACGTGGAGTGAGCGGGCCAGGAATGTGATGCCGAGGAACATACTGATCGACATGGTCCCCATGACCGCCAGCGTGGTTGCGGCGTTCCTCGACTGCGGACGCCGAAACGCCTGGACGCCGTCGGCGATGGCCTCCACCCCGGTCAGGGCGGTCGAGCCCGACGAGAACGCTTTGAGCACCAGGAACAGGCCGAG
>DASQTB010000097.1:0-6794 GCA_035642095.1 Actinomycetota bacterium
CTCCACGTCGAGGGCTCCCTGGACTGGGTGCTCCACCTGGCGTCCCCGGCCTCCCCCCTCGACTACCTGGAGCACCCGATCCACACCCTGAAGGTCGGGGCCATGGGAACTCTGCGGGCGTTGGGGCTGGCCAAGGCCAAGGAGGCCGCCTTCTTCCTGGCGTCGACATCGGAGGTGTACGGCGACCCGAAGGTCCATCCGCAGCCCGAGACGTACTGGGGCCATGTCAACCCGGTCGGACCACGGGGGGTGTACGACGAGGCCAAGCGCTTCGCCGAGGCCATGGCCGCCGCGTACCGCAGGACCCACGCCGTCCCCGTCCGGATCGCCAGGATCTTCAACACGTACGGACCCCAGATGCGGCGCCACGACGGTCGGGCGGTCCCCACGTTCATCGCCCAGGCCCTGGCCGGCCAGCCGCTGACCGTCCACGGGCGGGGTGAGCAGACTAGATCGCTCTGCTTCGTCGACGATCTGATCGAGGGATTCTGGCGGCTCCTGGGCTCGGATCTCCAGGACCCTGTGAATGTGGGCAACCCGGAGGAGGTGACCGTCCTCCGGTTGGCCGAGACCATCCGCGAGGCGGTCGGGTCCCGGTCGGAGGTCGTGTTCACCGAGCGACCGGTCGACGATCCGGAGGTCCGGTCCCCCGACATCACCGTGGCTCGGTCCCGCCTCGGGTGGGAGCCCCACGTCCCGCTGGCGGAGGGACTGAAGCGCACCGTCCAGTGGGCCCGAGAGGCCTGGATCCCCGCCTGAAGGATCGACCCGGTCAGCTCGCCGGGAAGCGGTCGAAGAAGCCGGTGATGGCCCGGTGCACGGCCTCGGGGTTCTCGACGAACATCATGTGGCCGGCGTCCTTCAGCAGGACGCATTCCCCGTTGGGAACGGCTTCGGCGATAGCCCAGCCGGCCTCCGAGACCGTCACTCGGTCGAACTCCGCCGCGATGACCAGCACCGGCGCCCCGATCTCCCGGAGACGGTCCTCGACCTCGATCGGGTCGTCGTCCTCGTTGACGAAGGTCCGAAGAACGTCCGGCGTGAGGCGCATGCGACTCACGGCCAGGTCGACGAAGCTCCGATAGGCCTCGCCCTCGGGGTCGGCGAAGTGGAACGGGAGCTGGTCGATCAGCAAGCGCCGGTAGTCCGTGATCGTTCGGACATCGGCCTCCCGGTCCCACGCGGCGCTGATCCGCTCGCGGAGCACGGCGGGTTCCATCGCCGCCAGGTTCCGCTCGATCAGGTCCAGCCACCGCGTCGCCGGAGCGCAGCCGATCAGGACGTAATGGGAAGCGGTTCCTTGCTCGGCGGCGTGGCGAAGGGCCACGAAGGAGCCGAACGAGTGGCCCAGCACCGCGTATCGCTCCAGCTCCAGGGCCGAGGCCAGGGCGGTGACGTCGGCCGTGAGGTGACCGATCGTCCAGGTCCCCCGGTCCGCCGGATCCGACCGTCCCTGGCTCCGCTGGTCGACGTACAGCAGGCGGAACCGGTCCGCCAGCGGGTCCATCCACGGCCGGAACTGGGTGTGGTCGAGCCCCGGCCCGCCGTGCAGCATGATCAGTGGGTACCCCCGTCCCAGCTCGAGGACCCACAGTCGGGTGTCCCCGATGTCGACGGATCGCCCCTCCGCCGGATCCCCGATCACGAGGGGCGGCCCCAGGCGTCGCGCCCGGAGAACCGCACCCCGCCGTCCTTGATCCGGTATCGACGGTTGACGGAGATCAGCACCGCGGTGATCGGCTCCAGCACCCGGGCCATCGACAGCGGCCCGCAATCGACCCACCGCATGCCCGGGATCCGCTCGGCCAGGGCTCCGATCTCCGCCTTGGCGTCGTCGTCGTCCCCGCACAGGAGGGCGTCCGCGTCAACCGGGTGAGGATGGTTCGTCAGCGGCTCCGCCCCGACCGAGTGGAACCCGGCCACCAGCCGGACCCCGTCGGGGAGAAGCGCCCTGGCCTGCTCCGCCGCGGAGCCGTGCCAGGGACGGATGACCTGGGTGGGCCGGCCCCCGACCGCGGTGGCCAGCGGCGTGGTCGTGTCGCACACCACGATCCCCGGCGGCCAGTGCTCCTTCAGGGCCCGGTAGGTGGCGGCCTGCCCTTCGTACGGGACGGTCACGAACACCACGTCGGCTGCGGCGACGGCCTTCGGATTCTCCCGTCCGTCCACCGGGGCGTCGTCGCCGGCCAGGGCCCGGGCCCGGAGGGCGGCATCCTCAGCCCGGTCCTGGACCCGGGATCCGATCGTCACGTCGAGGCCCGAGCCGGCCAGGCGGACCGCCAGCCCGAACCCCTCGTCGCCCGTCCCTCCGACGATGGCCACACGCACGGGGGCGAGGATAGCGGCCGAGCTACCGGGCGGGGCGGTGCTCGCCGAAGACCCGCCGGAGCGCGTCGGAGACCTCCCCCAGGGTGGCCCGGACCCGGAGCGCCTCGCGCATCGGGACCAGGAGGTTGCCCGTGCCCCGGGCGGTCTCCTCGACGCCCTTCAGGGCCCGCTCCACCGCGGGCCCGTCGCGTGACTCCCGGAGCCGGCGGATCCGTTCCACCTGGGCCTGAACGGCGTCCTGATCGAGGCGGAGCAGCTCGACCGGCTCCTCGTCCGGTTCCGGGTACCGGTTTACGCCCACCACCACCCGGTCGCCGGACTCGACCCCTTCCTGGATCCGGTACGCCGCCTCGTGGATCTCGTCCTGGATCCACCCCGCCTCGATGGCCCGGACGGCTCCCCCCAGCCCGTCGATCTTGTCGAGGTATTCCCACGCCCGCTGCTCGATCTCCCCCGTGAGCGCCTCGACGAAGTAGGAGCCACCCAACGGGTCGGCAGTGTCGGCCACCCCCGACTCGTGGGCGATGACCTGCTGCGTCCGAAGGGCGATCTTCACCGCCCGCTCGCTGGGCAGGGCCAGGGCCTCGTCGAACGAGTTGGTGTGAAGCGACTGCGTTCCTCCGAGGACCGCCGCCAGCGCCTCCAGGCCGGTGCGGACGATGTTGTTCTCGGGCTGCTGGGCGGTGAGCGTGGCCCCGCCGGTCTGTGTGTGGAACCGGAGCATCAGCGACCTCGGGTCCTTCGCCTCGAACCGGTCGGCCATGATCCGGGACCACATCCGCCGGGCCGCCCGGAACTTGGCCACCTCCTCGAAGAAGTTCATGTGGCACGCCAAGAAGAACGACAATCGAGGGGCGAACTGGTCAACGGCCAGTCCGGCGTCCAGAGCGGCCTGGACGTAGGCCACCCCGTTGGCCAGGGTGAAGGCGATCTCCTGTACGGCAGTCGCCCCCGCCTCGCGCATGTGGTAGCCGGAGATGGAGATCGTGTTCCATCGGGGGACGCGGTCGCGACAGTAGGCGAACAGGTCCGTGACCAGACGCATCGACGGCTGGGGCGGATAGACGTAGGTCCCCCGAGCGGCGTACTCCTTGAGGATGTCGTTCTGGACGGTTCCTCCGAGCCGGTCGGCCGGCACGCCCTGCTCCTCAGCGACCAGCTCGTAGAGGAGGAGCAGGATGGCCGCGGTGGCATTGATCGTCATCGAGGTGGTCACCCGGTCGAGCGGGATCCCATCGAGGAGCCTCTCCATGTCGTCTACGGAGTCGATGGCCACCCCGGTTCGGCCGACCTCGTCCTCCGCGCGAGGATGATCCGAGTCGAGACCCATCTGCGTGGGAAGGTCGAAGGCGACCGACAATCCGGTCTGGCCGTGATCGAGGAGGTAGCGGAACCGCCGGTTCGTCTCGTCGGCGGTGCCCATGCCCGCGTACTGGCGCATGGTCCACAGCCGCCCGCGATACATCGTGGGGTACACCCCTCGGGTGAACGGAGGTGCCCCGGGCGACCCCAGGTCTCGCTCTGGGTCGAAGCCGGCCAGGTCTCCGGGCTCGTAGCGCGGTCGGACCTCGATGCCGGCGTCGGTCAGCCGGCGCTCGTCGCTCATCTCAGAGGTAGCGTACCTCCGAGAACCGGCCGGGGGTTCAGGGACAGGCCTGGGATCCTTCCCTGCCCAGACACTGTCGGTCTCGGGACAGCCGGAGCGACAACCTCGTCTGCTCGTCGGGGGGAGGATCGTTCGTCGGATCCGCGTCGCCCAGCAGGTTCGTCAGCTGGTATGGGTCGTTGATCAAGTCGTAGTACTCCCGGAAGGACACCGCGCCGGTCGCGTCGTCGTAGTACTCCACGTATTGTGCGTCGGCCGTCAGGTTGGCCGCCCAGGTCGGGACGCCGGGCTGGTTGTTCCCCCCCTGGAACTCGAGCAGGAGCCGATCACGCTGGAAGGGTGACAGGAGCGAGCGGCCGTCGAGAGGGACGGCCGGGTCGGGAGCGACGCCCGCGGCCTGGAGGACGGTGGGGGCGATGTCCACGTTGGCCACCAGGCCGGCTTCCTGGACGCCCGCCGGCACGTGCCCCGGCCACCGGGCGAACATCGGTACCCGGACCGCCGGGAAGTACGGCGTGGCCTTGGTTTTCATCCCGTGTTCGGCCCAGGCGATCCCGTTGTCCGACACGAAGAAGGCCAGCGTGTCGCCCGTCTCCCCCATCAAGGACATGGTTCCGAACACCCGGTCCACCAGGTCGTCGACGGACTTCAGCGTCCGGAGCTGACGGGTCCGCAGCTTCTTCCCTCCCTTGAAGACGGCCTCCTTGTCCTGAACGAATGAGGGCTTGTCGCTTCGGTCCTCCTCGAACACGGCGGGATTCCCGGCCCAACCGCCCACCTTCGTTCGGCGGTACTTCTTCTCGGCATTGGCCGGGGTATGTGGCGCCCAGGTCCCCACCACCATGAACCAGGGCTTGGCGTCCTGGGACTCGAACCCCCGGACCAGGGCCCGGGCCCGGCTGGACAGGTAGTCGGTCGAGTACCGCTTCACCCGGTGGATCACGCCGTTCGAATTGAACGGTACGTTCTTGTACCCGGAGCGATTCTCGAACGTGTGCCACTGCTCGAAGTGGGAGGGTTGGCCGGTCCAGCTGTTCAGATACTTGCCGACGATGGCCGTCTGGTACCCGTCCTGCCTCAGGTAATAGGCCAGCGTCGACCTCGGAGCCAACTCCGCGGCGTCCGCGTTGGTCCGAACAAGGTGGTTGTGAGCGTACCGACCGGTGAAGATCGACGCCCGGGACGGGCAGCAGAGCGGCGTGGTGGCGAAGGCGTTCGCGTACTCCGTTCCTCCACGCTTGAACCAGGCCCGGGTCTTGCGCATGGGACCCATCGACTCGATCCGCTGGTCGTCCGTGATGATCAGGAGGACGTTGGGCCGGCCCGGACCCGGAGTTGTCTGGGCCCGGGCCGCCGGACCGGTCGGCGGGAGGGTGGCCAGGGCAGCGACCGCCGCGGCCAGCCCGATCGCTCGCCTCACGGACACGCCTCCGGGCCGGTGGTCCCCCGGCACCGCCTGTCCCGCTCGATGAGAAGCGAGAGGTGGGCCACCCGGTCGGCCGGCGGATCGTTCGCCTGATCCGCGTCGCCGAGGAGGTTGGTGAGCTGATACGGGTCCGAGAGGAGGTCGTAGTACTCGCGCGAGGCGACCTCACCGGTGGGCTCATCGTACGTCTCGATGTACTGCTCGGTCTCGGTCCTGATCGACCTCCAGGTGGGGATGATCGACTCCGCGTTGTTCCAGTACTCGAGCATCAGGCGGGAGCGCTGCCAGGGGTCGAGGAGCGACCGGCCGTCCAGAGGGTGTGTGGGGGTGACGCCGGCGGCATCGTAGAGGGTGGCCGCGAGGTCCACGTTCGTCACCATGCGGCCGTCGACCCCTCCGCCTGGCAGGTGGCCCGCCCACCGCATCAGCAGGGGAACCTTGATCGAGTTCGTGTACGGCAATCGCTTGTCGATCCAGCCGTGCTCGCCCCACACATATCCGTTGTCCGAGGTGAACACGACGAGCGTCCGCTCCCGCTCCCCGATCTTTCCCAGCTCCTGACGGATCCCCTCGACCAGATCATCCACCGACATCAGCATCCGGAGCTGGCTCCGGCGGATGTTGGCGGCCGTCCGCAGCGAGCGGAACCTCGATTGGACATAGGCGGGCTTGTCGGATCGATCGGACTCCAGCACCGCCGGGCTCTTCGTCCACCGCTTGACCCTGGCCTTCTCGTACTCCTTCTCCACCACGAACGGTCCATGAGGGGCGAACGGCCACACCAGGAGCAGCCAGGGGTTGGCGTCGTCACGCTCGAACCACCTGAGCACGGAACGCGATCGCTTCGCCAGATAGTCCGTGGAGTAGGTCTTCACGTTCCTCATCGCGCCGTTGACGTTGAACGGGTTGTTCCGGTACCCGTGAGCGAATTCGAGGGGCGAGAACAACGTCCATCGATCGAAGTGGGGAGGATTGTGGACCGGATTCCAACCGTTGAGGTACTTCCCCACCAGGCCGGTGCGGTAGCCGGCGTCCTGGAGGAATCGCTGGAGCGTGGAGTCCTGATCCAGCGCGAGGGGCTTCTGGTTGTCCCGGACGCCGTGGTTGTGAGCGTACTGGCCGGAGAGGATCGACGCTCGCGACGGACAGCACAGCGGCGTGGTCACGAAGGTGTTCGGATAGCGCACGCCGGTTCGCTCGAGCCACCGGCGAGTCTTCCGCATCACCCGCATCGTCTCCTCGGGACCCTGGTCGTCGGTGACGATCAGCAGGATGTTCGGGCGCCCCTGGGCACGGGCCGGGGGAGATGTCGACCGGATCCCGACCGAGGCCAACGCCAGGGCCACCACCCCCGCGGTGATAGCCCGGCTCCTGCGAGCGGGCAAGCGGAGCGGCCTCATCCCTGCCGCCGCCGCTTCTTCTTCTCCTTGCCGC
>DASQTB010000098.1:0-9201 GCA_035642095.1 Actinomycetota bacterium
TCAGCGATTCGTGGAAGTTCCCGATGTTCGTGGTTCCGTCTCCCAGGAAGCACACGGCCACCTGATCGGTTCCTCGTGCCTGGGAGGACCATGCCGCGCCGGCGGCCACCGGCATGTGGGAGCCGACGATGGCATACGAGCCCATCATGTTGTGCTCCACGCTGGTCAGATGCATCGAGCCCCCCTTGGCGTGCAGGAGACCGGTCCGGCGGCCGAGGAGCTCGCCCAGGACGGCGGCCATGGGGACCCCGCGGGCTAGGGTGTGCGCGTGTCCCCGGTAGGTCGCGAAGCTGTAGTCGTCGGGACGCATCGCCAGGCCGAATCCCGCGGCGATGGCCTCCTGCCCGAGCGACAGGTGGCTGGTCCCCTTGACCAGGTTGTCCAGGAACAGCCCGTGGGCCCGTTCCTCGAAGTAGCGCATCTCCACGATCCCTCGGTAGAGCGCCAACCTCGTCGACTCGTCCAGCTCCACGGTACGCTCGGCTGTGGATGGGCCCGTCTTCACGGTAGCCATGGTCGACCCCCTGATAATGACACTGAACAACCTGAGGGAGAGGATAGTACCGATTCGGGCGAAGCGGCAAGTGGACGTCTGATCGTCGGTTTGGTTCCAAAGTATGATGTTGACTCATTTCTTCGGGGGGCCGTAGCCTATGGCTATGGGTGGCCGGGCCGGCAGGTCGGGAGGTGGGCGATCGGGGCGGACGGCCGACACGGATCTGGGAGCTGCGCCCGAGGCCCCAGCCCGTCCGGATCCATCGATCACGGCCCGGCTGGCGGCCTGGGCCGGGGGATTTGGAGTAGAGGGAACTCCGGACGAGCTGGGAGCTGTGGTGCGGCACCGGCTCCTCGACTACGCGGCCAACATCCTGGGCGGCGCGGACCAGCCTTCCGTGGCCCGCCTGGTGCGCTACGTTCGCCGGTTTCCGGGCGAGATCCCGCTCCCGGACGGCTCCTCGACCTCTCCAGAGGGGGCCGCGCTGGTCTACGGCGCCGCCGCCCACGCCATCGAGTCCGACGATACTCACCAGCCTTCGTCCAGTCATCCGGGGGCGGTCGTCTTCTCCACGGTCGTCCCCCTCGCGGTTGCCCACGGGGTCGGATGGCCATCGCTGGTCCGGGCCACCGTCGTGGGGTACGAGGTGATGGGACGGATCGGCCGGGCCAGCGGGCCGGCCGGGGAGTACGCGCGGGGATTCCATCCGACGGGCACCGTGGGAGCGTTCGCCGGGGCCGCCGCCGCGGGAGTCCTCCTGGGTGCCGACGTGGAGCAGCTGACCGATGCTTTGGGGATCGCCGGGAGCCTCTCCTCGGGATCGATGAGCTACCTCACGAACGGTTCGTGGACCAAGCACCTCCACCCGGGGTGGGCCGCACACGGGGGGATCATCGCCGCCGCGCTGGCCATCGACGGGTACCGGGGACCGGATCGGGTGCTGGAGCGGCCGCACGGTTACTTCGCGGGCCACTCCGACGTCCCGGATCCGGCCGCGGCGCTGGCCTCCCTCGGGTCCCCGCCCTACGTGATCGAGCGAACCAGTCTCAAGGCCCACGGCTGCTGCCGGTATGAGCAGGCTGCCATCGACGCCATCTTGGATCTGCGCCGGCAGTACCAAGTGGTCCCCGACGACGTGTCCCAGGTCCGGGTCGGGGTGCTCCGGGCGGGGTGGGACATCGTCGCGGCTCCGGCGGACCGGAAACGGCGGCCGGCGAACTCGGTCGATGCCCAGTTCAGCATGCCCTTCGGTGCCGCCGTGGCCCTCCTGTACGGAAAGGCCTCACGCCACGAGCACACCGAAGCACACGTGCGTGACCCCCGGGTGATCTCGCTGATGGATCGGGTCGAGTGCTTCACGGACCCCTCACTGGACGAGGAGTTCCCGGCGAAGTGGCCGGCGGTCGTGGAGCTCCGCCTCAGGGACGGCCGAGAGATCTCCGCCCGGGTAGACCATCCGCAGGGTGACCCCGAGAACCCATTGACCTTCGAGGAGGTGGGGGCCAAGCTCCACGATGTTGCCTCCGCGGTGGACGAGCAGGAACGGACGACCGTGATCGAGGCCATCGGGGCGCTGCCGCAGAGGGGCGACCTTGCCGGCCTTCGCGACGCCCTGGCCGCGGCGTGGTCTCGATGAACGACGAGTCGGAGGAGAGTGTGATGGAACGGTTCATGCACCGGATCGGATCAGAGGACGTCGTCCCGACCAAGGGCGAGTACCTCTCCACCTACAATCCCGTCACCGCCGAACCCTGGGGAGAGATCGCTCGGGGGACGGAGCCGGACATCGATCAGGCCGTCTCCGCCGCGGCCAAGGCCTTCGCCACCTGGGCCAAGACGCCGCCATCCGCTCGAGCCGAGCTCCTGTGGCGCTTGGGCGACGTGATCGCAGAGCACGGCGAGGACCTGGCCCGTCTGGAAGCCATGGACATCGGCAAGGTCATCCGCGAGATGCGAGGGCAGATGCAGGGGCTTCCCCGGTGGTACCGCTACTTTGCCGGACAGACCCACAACCTCCAGGGTTCCGTCATCCCGCTCGACAAGCCGAGTGTCTTCAACTACACGCGTCGAGACCCGTTCGGCGTGGTGGCGATCATCCCTCCGTTCAACAGCCCCATCCTCCTGACCTCGTTCGCGCTCGGTCCGGCCCTGGCGTCGGGGAACACGGCGGTGGTGAAGCCGTCGGAGCACGCCTCCGCTGCCGTGGTGCTGTTCGCCAGGCTGTTCGACGAGGCCGGGTTTCCGCCGGGGGTCGTCAACGTCGTCACGGGCCTGGGCCCGGAGGCCGGCGACGCCCTGGTGGGCCACCCGGAGGTCCGCAAGGTCGTGTTCACGGGCGGCGTGGAGACCGCCAAGCGGGTGGCTGCCCGTGCGGCTGAAGGGGTCAAGCCGACGATCCTGGAGCTCGGGGGGAAGTCAGCGAACATTATCTTTCCCGACGCCGACGTGTCCTCCGCAGTCAACGGCGTGATCGCCGGCATCTTCGCCGCGGCGGGCCAGACGTGCCTCGCGGGGTCACGCCTGCTCGTCCACGAGGAGGTCGCGGACCAAGTGGTGGAAGCCATCTCCGAGCGCGCCAGGACCATCGTGCTGGGAGATCCCCTCCAGGACCAGACCGAGATGGGACCGGTGGCCCAGCCGGGCATCCGCGACCGTGCCGGCGAGCGGGTGCGGGGGGCGCTGGCGGTGGGGGCGGTGGCCACCGCCGGTGGCGAGCTGGAGACCGTAGCGGACCGGGAAGGCTGGTTCTTCCCGCCCACGGTGCTCGACAACGTCACCAACGACATGCCCGTGGCTCGAGAGGAGCTGTTCGGTCCCGTCCTGAGCGTGATCCGTTTCTCCGGCGAGGAGGAGGCGGTCACGATCGCGAACGACTCACCGTTCGGATTGGCTGCCGGGCTGTGGACCCGCGACCTCAACCGTGCCCACCGGATGGCCGACGCGCTGGAAGCCAGCTTCGTGTGGATCAACACCTACCGCGCCCTGAGCTACGCCTCTCCCTTCGGGGGCCGGAAGCTGAGCGGCTACGGTCGTGAGCTGGGCCGAGAGGGCCTGCTCGAGTTCACGCAGACGAAGAGCGTCTGGGTCGAGACGTCGGAGGAGCCGATGGGCGACCCGTTCGTGCTCCGGTAGGAAACCCCGGGCGCGCCAGAGGGTCCACCAGGATCGGAAGGAGAACGGACAAGGCGAACGAGCAATTCCCCATCCGGCTGGCCGCCGCGCAAGTGGCTCCGGTCATCCTGGACGGGACGCGACGGTGGAGAAGGCCTGCGAGGTGATCCGGGAGGCAGGCCGCAGCGGGGCGACTCGGGGAGGCGGTCTCCTTAGGGGGTCAGGATGATCAGGAGCCCGCCGCCGACGACCAGCGCGGCCCCGAACCACAGGGCGGGGGTAACCCGCTCCAGGTGACGGCCGGCGACGATCGGCGCCAGCACCATCACGGTCGGCACGGCCAGCAGGCTGAGGGCCAGGACCGCAGCGATGGACGTGTGGTCCAGCGCCTGCCACCGGAACCACGTGGCCAGGGCCACGACCACGCCGGCCGCTGCCTTCCATCCCCACGCGCCCCGGCCCCACTGAGCATGGGCCCCCCTCTTCGTCTGGCGCCGGACGATGAGCGAGATCGTGTACGCGGCCACGGCCGCGACCATGCTCACGGAGACCCCCACCAGGGGCGAGGGGAGACCCTTGAGGCCCTCCACGATCGGGATCGGACTGACCGCCCACGCCAGGGCGGTACCCAGCCCGAAGGCCGAGCCCGTGAGCACGTCGGCTCGTGACCGGACGACCCGGACCAGGCCGCCGCGGTTTCGGGGGGGCGCCTCGGCAGGGGCCCCCCCCTCGAGGGGGGGGACCACCGCCGGCTCGACCGCGTTCCTCGGCGATTCCCGCTGCTGGTCCGCCGCCACCACGTAGACCCCTGCCATCATCACGAACAGCCCGATCAGCGTGAGAACACCGGGCAGCTCCTGGATCGTGAAGGCAGCGATCACCGTGCCGAAGAGCGGGTTCGTCGATATAAGAGGACTGGTCTTGGCGGCGCCGATGCGTTTCTGGCTGGCGTTCAGCAGCGTCCACCCGACGTAGAAGTGGATCAAGCCAGCCACCGCGAAGTTGAACAGGGCCCAGGCCGATGCGTCCGAGATCACCGACAGGTCCTCCACCACGGCGGTGATCGCGATGAGGACGCCGGTGCTGATCAGGAGCAGGAGGAACGTCGAACGGTAGACGTCCATCTGCTCTAGGGTGCGGCGATTGATCGACTGGAACAACCCAAACCCGATCCCGGATACGGCCGCCCATACGGCTCCGGTCATCGTCGACCGCCCCACGTCCGTACCGGAGACGCGGCGTCAGGCCCGGTGGCCGAACCGGTGATGGAGGCTCCGGGCACGATCCCGCCGGCCATCGACGGGGGAGGATGGCGTCTGATGACTTGACAGTTTCCACAGGGGAGTGGTCCGATCGTCGGAGGGGCCCCCGGGCATCGGCCGGGGACGGCGGACATCGCCGGCCGATGCGAGAATTCGGGGCATGGTCCAGCAGGAGGGTGCCTCGTGACCGCGATCGGATTCGTGGGGCTCGGGGTCATGGGCGGCAGGATAGCGCAGCGCCTGTTGGCGGCTGGCCACACGGTCGCAGGCTACAACCGGACGCCGGCCAGGGTGGAGTGGTTGGCCGAGCTCGGGATGACGGTGGTGGAGGCCCCCCGAGAGGCGGCGGAACCTTCCGAGATGGTCTTCAGCATGGTTGCCGACTCGGAGGCGCTTCGGTCGGTCGTCGAAGGGCCGGATGGGATCATGGCGGGGCTCGGCCCGGGCAAGGTCTATGCAGACATGAGCACGGTCAGCCCCGCGGTGAGCCGGGAGATCGCCCACCGGGTCGCTGCCACCGGCGCCCGGATGCTGGATGCCCCAGTGTCGGGCAGCGTCAGCACGTTGGAGAAAGGGGAGCTGGCCATCTTCGTCGGCGGCGAAAAGGAGGCCTTCGAGCGCGCTCGTCCCGTTCTGCTCCAGGTGGGGCCGAGGGTCACCCGCGTGGGAGGTTCCGGCCACGCCCTGTTGTTGAAGATCGCGCACAACCTGAACCTCACCGCGCAGATCCTCGCGCTCAGCGAAGCGGTGGTGCTCGCGGAGAAGGCCGGGATCCCGCCCGAGACGGCGGTGGAGGTACTCCTGGATACTGTCATCGCCTCCGACATGATGAGGTACCGAGGCCCATTCCTCCTTCGGCTTCCCGAGGAGGCCTGGTTCGACGTGAACATGATGCAGAAGGACCTCCTGCTTGCCCTGGACGCTGGTCGGGAGCTGGATGTGTCTCTGCCCACCACCGCGCTGGCCAACGAGATGCTCACCTCCGCCCGGGCTATGGGGCTGGAGAAGGAGGACTTCGCGGCCGTGTTCCACGTGCTCCGAAAGATGTCCGGGCTGACTTGATGGTGCAGCCCCCCCGTGCGACATCGTCGCGCCAGTTGAGGAAGGGAGGAACCAGTGGCCGACCGGAAGGTGTTGCGAGGAGGGTAAGACCTCTCCATGGACCCGGAGGTTGGGGACATCCCTACGGGGGACGTCCTCATCGAGGGGGACACGATCGCGGCCGTTGCTCCGGAGGTGCGGAACGACGCCGAGGTGATCGATGCCTCCGGGCACATCGTGATTCCGGGCTTCATAGATACGCATCGACACACCTGGGAGACGGCGATCCGGAGCTCAGCGCCGAACGCGACGCTCGACGACTACTTCGTGGAGATCCTGGACACCTTCGCGCCCCTGTATCGGGCTGAGGACGTGTATGCGAGCAACCTCGCCGGGGCGTTGGAATGCATCAATGCCGGGATCACCACCCTGGTCGACTGGTCCCACATCAACAACACACCCGAGCACCCCGATGCCGCGATCAGGCGCTCCGGGAGTCTGGGATCCGCGCGCAGTACGCCTACGGCAGCGCCAACACGTCGCTCACCGACTACTGGTACGAGAGCACGATCGTGATCCCCGGTGACGACGTGCGACGTGTACGGGAGACGTTCTTTTCCTCCGATCAGGGCCTGCTGACGATGGCACTGGCCACCCAGGGGCCCGGTTTCTGTGTGGAGGACGTCGTTCGGCAGGAATGGGGGCTCGCTCGAGAGCTCGGCATCCCGATCACGTCGCACGTCGCTATGGGCCGCGTCGCGGGGCGGTTCGGCATGGTGAAGCAGCTGAACGACATCGGGCTTCTGGGCGACAACACCACATACGTCCACTGCTGTTACCTGAGCGATGAGGAGTGGCAGCTGGTCGCGGACAGTGGAGGCACCATCTCGATCGCTGCCCAGGTCGAGGCCCAGATGGGGCACGGCTGGCCGCCCGTGGTGAAGTCCTACGAGTACGGCCTCCAGCCCAGTCTCAGCATCGACGTCGTCACGACGGTGCCGGGGGACATGTTCACGCAGATGCGTTGCGCGTTCGGATGCGAGCGGGCCAGGCCTCATGCGGTGTTCTGGGAGGCGGATCAGCCGGCCGAGAACCTGCTGACGGCGGACCGCCTGCTGGAGATGGCCACCATCAACGGAGCTCACGTCGTCGGTGTGGAGGACCGGATTGGATCGCTCACCCCCGGCAAGAAGGCCGACATCGTGATGATCGACGCCACGGCGATCAACGTCGTTCCGGTGATGGACCCGGTGGCGGCCGTCACGCTCTGCGCCGATGTCTCGAACGTGGACACCGTGATGATCGACGGGAAGATCCTCAAGCGGGAGGGGAAGCTGGCCGCTGACGTCGAGCAGGCACGACGACTGGTCGAGGAGTCGCGCGATTACCTGCTGGAGGAGCGGGAACGGGCGGCCGAGGGCACCTGAAGTTCCTGCAGGTCCCTCTTACTTGGCTGCTACACTCCGCGCGTGGAGCGGGAGGCGCAGAGGCGCGAGCACTTCGGCGACGTCGGCGACCGACTTCGCGAAGAAAGGAAGCGCCAGGGCATCAGCCAGCGGGAGCTCGCTGCGCGCCTGGGACTCTCTCCGAGCCTCATCTCGCAGATCGAAACGGGGCGCTCCAAGCCCTCCGTGAGCACGCTCTACGCGATCGTGACGGAGCTACGTCTCTCGCTGGACCGGCTCTTCGAGGGGCCCGAACAGGAGATCGGGTCCGACGCAAGGGGACCCGAAGCCTTACTCCGAGCTCCGCGAGGCACGGGGGACCCCGTGGTTCATCCGCACGAACGTCATGTGATCGAGCTCGAATCGGATGTCCGCTGGGAGCGACTCACCCGCGACCCTGAGGACGACGTCGACTTCATGTACGTCGTCTATGAGGTTGGCGGCGCCTCCGCTGTCAATTCCTCCTTGATGCGACACCCCGGGAGGGAGTACGGCTACGTCATCTCGGGGCGGCTCGGCCTCCAGATCGGGTTCCGGAAGCATTCTCTCGGGCCGGGCGATTCCATCGCGTTCAACTCCACGCAGCCTCACCGCTTGTGGACCATCGGGGATGAACCGGTGCACGCGATCTGGTGCGTAGTCGGACGGGAAGAGTGATCAGTGGCAGGGTCTGTACGTGAATCGATGGAACGGGCAACCGTCGGAAGCCTAGTGGGTTTCGGCGTAGGCTGACTGCCCGGTCCACACGATTCTCGTGGCTCCTTCCTCACACCGGACCACGTGAATCTCGGGTCCTCCTGTCGACCGTACTCCCTAAGGCCGACCGGCCAAAGAATGTGGCGCACCGGAGCCGACGGGTGGTCTCCGGCAGGGCGTGATCTTACGTCGTTCCGGCCTCCTCGGCACAGCGCATGGCCGGATGCTGAAGATCGGGCAGGATTCCAGCGATTGGACCGAAGCACTTCCTCGTGGCAGCAATGATCATCTCACCTCGCCTCACGTGCGCTGGTGACGCCTGCCCAGAGCGGCCTGGAGGCGTTGGAGCGACGAGCCCGCACCGGCCATCATTGCGGTCATGCATGATGGCATCGATCGGGCGGAGCTCCGCCGGAGGCTCCGGGTATACGTGGTCACCTCCACCGGCCTCGTGTCCGGACGGGGCCACGTCGAGGTGGCCCGGGCGGCCCTCGAGGGCGGAGCGACGGCGGTCCAGCTCCGGGCCCCCGAGCTTCGGCCCGAGGAGCTCCTCCTCCCGGCCTCGACTCTTGCGGTCCTCTGCCGGAGCCGGGGCACCCTGTTCGTGGTGAACGATGTTCTGGACGTGGCCCTGAAGAGCGGCGCCGACGGTGTGCATCTGGGCCAGGGCGACGATCTGGCGGACGCTCGTGAGCGCCTGGGCCCGGATCGGGTGCTGGGGATCAGTGTGGACACGCCGCTCCAGGCCCGCCGGGCCGAGGAGCTGGGGGCCGACTACCTGGGGGTGACGGTCTGGAGCACGTCCACCAAGCCCGAGGCCGTCCCCGGGGGTCTGGGTGGGATGCGCGAGATCATCGCGGGTACGAGGCTGCCGGTGGTGGGGATCGGCGGGGTCGACTCCTCCAATGCCCGGCAGGTCCTCGAGGCGGGGGTCGCGGGGGTGGCGGTCGTGTCGGCGGTGGGTGCGGCCCCCGATCCGGTGACTGCCACAAGGGGCCTGGTAGCCGCGATCGAGGCGTTCGAACGGGAAGGAGCGACATGAACCTCCAGCGACCGGGCAAGGTGACCCCCGAGACATTCGCCCGCGTGATCCTGGGGAACCTCGGGGCGCGTGACGAGGACGTCCTGGTCGGGCCCCAGCACGGGGTCG
>DASQTB010000099.1:0-7473 GCA_035642095.1 Actinomycetota bacterium
TCCCGTCCTTGTGCACACGGATCATCTCGGCGGTGTCCTCGGGCCGGTTCCAGTAGCCCTTCATGACCTGGGGCCCGGCGATGCACAACTCGCCCTCCTGACCGGGGGAGACCTCCTTCTCGGGGTCGTCCAGATCGACGATCTTGCAGTCGGTGTCGGGGATGGGCAGCCCGATCGAGCCGAACTTCCGCTTCCCGTAGATCGGGTTGATGTGGGTGACGGGCGACGTCTCGGTGAGCCCGTACCCCTCCACCAGGCGGCCTCCCGTGATCTCCTCGAACTTCTCGGCCACCGCGACGGGAAGAGGTGCCGCTCCGGAGAAGCACGCCCGGATCGATGACAGATCGTATTTCTCCCGCTCCTCCGACTCGTTGATGGCGATGTAGATCCGGGGCACACCGGGGAACAGCGTGGCCTTCTCCTTGTCGATCGCCTTGAGCGCCATCCCCAGCTCGAAGCGGGGCTGCAGGACCAGTTTCATCGCCCGGGAGATGCCGACGTTCATCACGGCGGAGAGCCCGTACGAGTGGAAGAACGGGAGGACGCACATGATGGCCTCCTCACCGTCCTTCACGTCGGTGAACCACGCGCCGGTCTGGAGGGCGTTCGAGACCAGGTTGTGGTGGGTCAGCATGGCGCCCTTGGAGAGCCCCGTCGTCCCCCCCGTGTAGACCAGGGCGGCGATGTCCTCGGTGGCGTCCACCTCCAGGGGTGGCAGGGTCGACGTGGCCCGGGACAAGAGATCCGGCCACGGGATCACCTCGTGGTCGGCCGGCACCGGCGGCCACGGGTGCCCCTCGTGACGGGCCTCCCTCCTCTGCTTCATCCGGGCCAGCTTGTTGATGGGGAAGGGCAAGTAGTCGCCGATCTCGGTGACGACGACCTGCTTCAAGCCGACCTCAGCCCGGATCTTCCCGATCGTGGGATAGAGGACGTCGAGCACGATCAGCGTCTCGATCCCGGCATCGGCCAGCTGGTGGGCCATCTCCCGCCGGGTGTACAGAGGGTTGTTGCCAACGGCCACCGCCCCCAACCGCTGGATCCCGAAGAACGCCACCACGTACTGGGGACAGTTCGGCAGCACCAGCCCCACCCGGTGCCCCTTCCCCACCCCGATCGAGGCCAGAGCTCCGGCGAATCGCTCGGCCTCCTCCTTGAGCTGGCGGTAGGTGAGCCGCCGGGCCAGTGGAGCCACGGGGAAAGCCACGGCCGGGGCGTCGGGGAACCGCTCGGCGCTGTCCCCCAGCAGCGACCACACCGACCGCTCGGGATACGGCGCCAGGGTGTGGGGCACGTCCGAAGGGTACGACGCGAGCCACGGACGTTCGCGCTGAGCCATCACCTTGCTCCTTTCAGCGGATAAGCGAGATTGTGTCGCGGGCCGATGGCCGCGGCAACCCAGCTTGCTGAGCATGACCGATGGTCATACCGTGATTCGGCCGTGGCCGAGCCCGCCGAGAACCCCTTCGTGGAAATGCTCCGGGCGGGGGCGCGATCCGCCCTGCCCCCGGTCGAGGGTCGGCTCACGGTCCCCGGCCTGGCTGGAGAGGTCGAGGTGATCCGGGATCAGTGGGGGGTTCCGCACATCTACGCCTCCACCCTGCGAGACCTGTACCTGGCGCAAGGCTTCGTCCAGGCCTCGGAGCGCCTGTGGCAGATCGAGTTCATGTTCCGGCTCGGCACCGGTCGACTGTCCGAGCTGTTCAGCGAACTGACCGTTCCGATGGACCGGTTCATCCGGACGGTGGGATGGAACCGGGCCGCTCGGACCCATGCTGCGCGGTGGGACGAACGATCACTGGAGATCATCCGGGCCTTCGGAGACGGCATCAGGGCATGGCTGGAGACGATGTCCACCAAGCCCGTCGAGTATCAGGTGCTCGACGCCGACCCGATGCCGATCGCCGAGGGCGACGACGCGTACATCGGGGCTGCCGGCGCCGTGGTGATGGCCTGGGGGCTTTCTCGGAACTGGGACCATGAGCTGCTCCGGGCCGAGATCGCCGAGCGGCTGGGCGTCGACACGATGCGGATGCTGTTCCCCGACCTCGACACCGAGTCGGGGGTGGTGGAGTCGGGGAAGGAAGGCGGATTCGACCGGATGGCCCTGCTCCGCGATGCCGTCCTCCCGCCGGCGGGCCAGGGCTCCAATAACTGGGTGGTCGACGGCAGCCGCACCGTGAGCGGCAAGCCGCTCCTGGCCAACGACCCTCACCTGGCCATCTCGGTCCCCTCGGCCTGGTACGAGGTGCACCTTCAGTGTCCGGGGGTCGATGTCGCCGGGGTGGCCCTCCCGTTCAGCCCCGGCGTGTTGATCGGCCACAACGACCGGATCGCGTGGGGCTTCACGAACTCCGAAGGCGACGTCCAGGACCTGTACCTGGAGCGGCTGGACGAGGACGGTGGGCGGACCGAGTACCGCGGCTCGTGGGAGCCGGTCACGATCCACCGCGAGGAGATCGCGGTACGGGGCCGGGAGCAGCCGGAGATCCTGGACGTCCGGGAGACCAGGCATGGGCCCCTCTTGGACTCGTACCTGGTCGGCATCGCCGAGCCGACCATCGTCCAGGGCGGTGTCCGGCGAAGCTACGCCCTCCGGTGGATCGGCTCCGAGCATGGTATCCAGCCCTCGACCGTCTTCAGGCTGAACACGGCCGGTTCGTGGGATGACTTCCGGGCGGCGGTCCACGACGCGTGGCTCTGTCCGGGCCAGAACATGGTGTACGCGGACGTCGACGGCAACATCGGGTACCAGTTCACCGGGCTGTACCCGATCCGCCGTCAGGGTGATGGAACCGTGCCGGTGCCGGGTTGGACGGACGAATTCGAATGGGAGAGCATGATTCCCTTCGACGACCTCCCCCGGGCCTTCAACCCGGGTGACGGGTTCCTGTGCACGGCCAACAACAAGGTGCACGACGAGGGTTATCCGCATCTGCTGGGACGCGATTTCCTCCCCCCGTTTCGGGCCAGGCGGATCGCCCAGATGATCACCGCGCGGGAGAGACATGACCGCGAGAGCTTCGCCCGCATGCAGATGGACACCGTGCTCCTCCCGGCCGTCGACATCGTCCCCCACCTGGTCGCGGTGGAGCCTCGGGACGATCGCCAGAAGGAGGCCGTGGCCATGCTGTCCGAGTGGGACCACGATCTGGCCGCCGACTCGGCCGCCGCGGCGCTGTACGAGCTGTGGTGCCATCACCTGGCCCGGCGGCTCCTCCTTCCGGTCCTCGGCGAGGAGCTCTTCACCCACTTCTATGGGAGGAGGCACTGGACGAACGCGTTCCAGTACCAGGTCCTGCCCAACCTGCTGGCCTACCCGACCGCGAGATGGTTCGGTCGGAACGGGACTGACGCCCGGGACGAAGCCATCCTCGATTCGCTGGACGGCGCCCTGGACGAGCTGGCCTCCCGGCTGGGTGAGGATCCCCGTGACTGGAGGTGGGGCGCCCTCCATCGGGCCCGCTTCGCGGCGCGCCTGGCCATCATCCCCGGTCTGGAGGAGCTGTTCACGGCGGGGGAGGTGGAGATAGGAGGGGACGAACAGACCGTCCAGCAGGCCAAGTACGAGCCCGAGTGGAGCTACGAGGCCGTGGTGATCCCGTCGTGGCGGCAGATCCTGGACCCATCGGACTGGGACGCCTCCGTCGGCACGCACACGGTCGGCCAGTCCGGCCATCCGGCCAGCCCTCATTTCGCGGACCTGCTGCCCCTGTGGGCCGCCGGGGAGCATCACCCAATGCCGTTCAGCAGGCGAGCCGTCGACGAGGCCGCGGAGTCGATCCTCCGCCTCCGGCCGGGGTAGCCCTCAGAACATGCCCTGGCCGGGCAGGAAATTGTCCAGCCAGTAGAACAGCACGAACAACACCGCCAACGCGATAAGGGTCGCTGCCGCCCAGAACAGCACGGCCAGGAGGGGGTTCCGGGGCTGACGACGACGAAGGAACCCGAGCATCAGGCCGGTCGGGGCCGGGCCAGCTCGACCAGGGGGGATGGGCCGTCCGCGCCCAGGCGGGCGGAACGGCGCTCGATGTCGAACCGGAGGCCCACCTCTCGGGCGGAGGCCATCAACCGGCCGATGCCCGGCTGGCCGGGGAGCGACGAGCCGAGCCGGAACGGATCGCCGATGGCGGCGATGCGGTAGGGCGGGCTGTGGAGGGCGCCGTGAAGGAGAAGCGTGTTGCCGGCGCACCGCACCGCCGACATGGCGGTCAGCCGCTCGCCGTTCACGGCCACGGCCTCGGCGCCCCCGGCCCACAGGGCGTTGACCACCGCCTGGATGTCCCGCTCGTGGACGATCAGGTCGCCCGGGTCTCCCGTGGGGGACCGCCTGGCGGAACTGTCGTCGAGTATGACCACCACGCCGGGGCCCTCCACGGGGCCACCGCCCGCCCGGGCCGAGGCCGCCTCGACCAGCCGGCGGAGCCGACGGACCTTGGCCGTTTCGGTGCCCGCGGCGAACTCCGCCTCCAGGCTTCGAACCTCGTTCCGCAGGCGGCGGACCCGGCCGTCCTGGTCGCGGATCAGGTCGACCAGTTCCAGGCGCCTGAGGTCGCGGGCGGCTCGGGGGGGCTGCCGGGCCGCCAGCACCGCCAGGAAGCCGAGGAGGGCGGCGGCCAGCGCCACCGTCACCCGGGAGGCCGGCCGCTCCATGCGGCTATCATAGGTTCGGATGCCGAAGTCGAAGTCCAAGCGGCGCACCTACCAGCCGCCTCCCAAGAAGAAGCCCAAGCCCAGCCCGCGGTGGCTCGGGATCACCGTCCTGAGCGTCCTGCTGGCCGGCGTGGCGGTGATCGTCCTCAATTACCTGGGCATCGAGCAGCTCCTCCCCGGCGCTCCCCGGAACCTGTACCTGTGGGGCGGCCTGGGGGCCATCGCCGTGGGATTCGGGGTGGCCACGCAGTGGCGATGATGACACCGCTGTAATTATCCCCATGGTTTTCCACACTGTGGATTGACGTGCCGATCTACGAGTACCGCTGCCGGGGGTGCGGCCACAGGCTGGAGGAGGTCCAGGCCATGGGCTCCGGGCCGCCGGGGCCCTGCCCCCGGTGCGGGGGCCAGCTCCGGCGGGCGTACGGGAGAGTGGGCGTCCGATTCTCGGGATGGGGGTTCTCCAGGACCGACGGCCTCCTCCCCGAAGACCGCCCCCGGAAGGACTTCCGCGCGCTGAAGGACAAGGCCGAGGAGCTGACCGACTCGGGCTAGTTGAGGCCCGGCGCGGCCCGGGGGCGCCGTTCGACCCGCATCCGCTCGCCGCAGTGACGAGGCACCTGGAGCTCGCCGAGCTTCTCCACCCGGAACTCAGTGCCGCACTCGGTGCACACGAAGAACACGTCGAGCTCGCTCACGTCCTCCGGTCCCGCCTCGCCCTCATCCTCGGGGGCCCGGCCGAACGCGATCGACCGGAAGATCCACACCCCGAGGGCAAGGATGGCGCCCCCGAGCAACACGGCGATCAGGACCCGCAGCACCAACCCAGTTAATCACGACCCGGTACCCTCTCCGTCGTGACTTCGCACGAGAATCGGGTGGACGAGCTGTTCCGGCTCCCCCCGGAGGAGTTCACCGACGCTCGCGACCGCCTGGCCCGCGACCTGTCCGACTCCGGCGACCGCGACGCGGCGAAGGAGGTCAAGGCCCTTCGCCGGCCGACGGCGGCGGCGTGGGCCGTGAACGCGGCCGTTCGCCGGAAGCCCGAGCTGGCGACGGCCCTCCTCGAGGCGGCCGACCGCCTTCGAGCGGCCCAGCGTCGAGCGGCCTCGGGCCTGTCGGCCGAGGACTACCGCCAGGCCATGGCGGAGCGACGTCGGGTGGTTCGGCTCCTGACCGAGGAGGCGGACGCCGCGCTGACCGAGGCGGGACGCGGGTCCGACACCCACGTCGCCGCCGCCGCCCGGACGTTCGAAGCCGCGGCGTCCGGCGGAGCGGCCGGTGAGGCGGTGCGGAGGGGGCGGGTGTCGAAGGAGCTCCTGCCGCCGTCCGGGTTCGACGCCATCGACGCGTTCTCCGTGATCCCCGGCGAAGCGGAGGCCGAACCCGCGCCGAAACCGAAGGACCACAAGGCCGCCGCGGCCCGGCGCGACCTCGCCGCGGCAGAGCGGGACGTCGATAAGCAGACCAGGCGGGCGGCCACCGCTCGCGAGGAGGCCCGGGCCGCGGAGAGGGATGCGTCGGGCGCCGAGGATGCGCTTCAGGCGATGGAACGTGACGTGGACCGAGCCCGGCGCCGGTTCGAGGAATCCCGCCAGGCCGCGGATCGGACCCGGCGACGAGCGGAACAGGCCGAGCGGGCGCTCGAGGAGGCTGAGGCGAAGGCCGCCGAGCTCCGGGAGGGTGCTACAGGCGCTCGATGACGGTGGCGTTCGACTCGCCGCCACCCTCACACATCGTCTGAAGGCCGTACCGAGCCTGACGCCGGTCGAGCTCGTTCAGGAGCGTGGCCATGAGCTTGGCTCCACTGGCCCCCAGCGGATGGCCGAGGGCGATGGCCCCCCCGTTCGGGTTGACGTTCGCCTCGAACCAGTCGTCCGGGATCTCCAGCTCCTTCTTCCACGCCAGGACGACGGAGGCGAACGCCTCATTGATCTCGACGGCCGAGATGTCGTCCAGGCGGAGGTCGGCCCGGTCGAGCACCTTCCGCGTCGCCGGGATCGGGCCGGTGAGCATGGTGATCGGGTCCACCCCGGCCAGGGCGAAGCTGTGGAACCGGGCTCGAGGCCGGAGACCGAGTTCCTCGGCCTTCTCTCGGCTGGCGATCACCAGGGCCGCGGCGCCGTCCGAGATCTGGCTGGAGTTCCCCGCCGTTACCACCCCGCCGTCCTTGAACGGCGTCGGCAGGGAGGCCATCTTCTCTCGATCGACCGGGAACCTGATGCCCTCGTCTCGCTCGAAGAGCTCCGGGCCGTTCTCGCCGTCGACCTTGACGGGGAGGATCTCGTTCTCGAACTTCCCGTCCTCGGTCGCCGCCGCGGCCCGCTCGTGGCTCCGGGCGCCGAAATCGTCCAGCTCCCCCCGGGACAGATCCCACCGCTGGGCGATGATCTCCGCCGACGCGCCCTGCGGAACCAGGGCGCCCTCGTACCGGTCCATCAGCTTCTGGCTGAACGGGAACCCCGGGCCCTGCTGTGCGGTGATCCCCATCGGGACCCGGGTCATCGACTCGACGCCCGACGCGATGACCAGTTCGTAGGCGCCGGAGATCACACCCTGGGCGGCGAAGTGGGCCGACTGCTGGCTGGACCCGCACTGGCGATCGATGGTCACCGCGGGCACCTCCTCGGGGAGGCCGGCGGCCAGCCACGCGTTCCGGGCGATGTTGATGGCCTGCTCGCCGGTCTGAGAGACGCAGCCGGTGATGTGGTCGTCAACTTGCCTCGGATCGAGGCCGGTCCGTTCGACGGCGGCCCTCAGCACCTCGGCCAGGAGGTCGACCGGGTGCCAGCCGGCCAGCTTCCCCTCTTTCTTGCCGAC
>DASQTB010000100.1:0-6364 GCA_035642095.1 Actinomycetota bacterium
TGCCAAGAGCCCGGTCATCTCGTCCTTCAGTGCCCGGGCCCTGGCCAGGTCGTCGTCGGTGAGACTCGGCAGGGCAAGACGGACCGCCTCCACCTCGAGGATCGTGCGGAGACGATAGGCGTCAGCGAGGTCCGGGAAGGAGAGCTCGGCGACCCGGGCCCCCTTGTTGGCCACGGACTCCACCAGCCGCTCCGCCTCGAGACGTCGGAGGGCCTCCCGGACCGGGATGGCACTCACCCCGCTCCGCTCCGCAAGTTCCTGCATGCGCAGTGGCGACCCGGGCGCGTATTCCCCCCGGAGGATACCGGCCCGGGTCAGGCGGTAGACATGTTCCACAGCGGAGATCCCTTCGACGGCGGCCTCGCGACGCGCCGCTCCGCTTGACTCAGACGAGGACATAACGTATATGATCTTGCATATTATATAGAGGGCCAGGGAAGCGTTTGACCACAGACCTCACCCAGCTGCCTTCGCCCCCCCTGCAGGACGACATCGTGCCGGCCCGCGGATACACGGCCTTCGAGATGGAGAAGGGCCGAACGGTCCGGATCGAGGACGTGGAGGGGGAGCAGGCGGTCGACCTCATTTGCTACAACCTCCACAACCTGGCCGAGAAGTTCTGGGCCGCCCACACCGCGAAGATCAACGGGACCATCTACATCACCACCGGCCACGTTCTGTACTCCGACCTGGCCAACCCGCTGATGACCATCGTCGAGGACACCGTCGGTGTCAACGATCTGATCTGCGGGTCCTGCTCGCTGCCCCTTGACGTCCTCCGGTACGGGAAGGAGAAAGCCACGCCCGGATGCATGGAGAACTTCGAGGCCTCCATCCGGCCGTGGGGCCTGGAGCGGAAGGACATCCCCATGTGCTTCAACATCTTCCTCGACTACCCGGTCGAGGACGATGGACACGTGGCCATCGACAAGGAGCCCGTGTCAAAGCCCGGGGATCACATCGACCTCCGGGCTGAGATGGACCTGCTGGTCTCGATCTCCGCGTGTCCCCAGGAGAACAACCCGTGCAACGGCTTCAACCCCACCCCCATCCGGGTGGCCGTCTACTGACCGAAAGGAGGCCCAGATGAGAGGCTCCTGGTTCCGGACCGCGGCGCTGCTCGGCGTCGTCGCCCTCATCGGCACGGCATGCGCCGGCGAGGGGGAAGAGGCGGGCGGCGAGGGCGGGCGGCCCACCGTCGTGTTCCAGGGCTTCCCCGCCGACCCCGCCGCCCTCCCCCTGCTGGTCATGCAGGAGGAGGGCTTCGACAGAGAGAACGGGTTCGTGGGCGAGTACCTTCCGGTGGACCCCGACGCGGCCACGAACACCTTCCTGATCGAAGAGAGCGATATCGCCATGGAGCAGGACGGGATCAACATGACCATCGTCCAGGAAGAGGGCCACCAGGCCGTCCTGTTCGCTCCCGGCCTCAACATGATGACCGGGATCGTGGTCCCCGAGGACTCTCCGTATCAGGACCCCACCGACCTCGTCGGGGAAAAGGTGGGGCACTTCGGGGTGGACTCCGGGACCACGTCAACCATCGCCCTCATGCTCCGGGAGATCTACGACCTCGACGTGTTCTCCGAGTACGACCTGCGGGAGGCCGGCCCGGAGGCCCTGCCGGAGCTGTTGAAGAACGGCGAGGTCGAGGCCATCTTCGACTTCGAGCCGCTGGCGCTCCGGGCGGTCCTGGAGACACCGGGACGGTACTTGTTCGAGCCGGCCAAGGCGTGGGCCGAGCACACCGGGGGATGGTCGCCCTGGCTGACCAACCTGGCCGCCCGCGAGGACTGGCTTCAGGAGAACGAGGAGATCGCGTTCGGCATCCGGGACGCCTGGATGCAGGGCATCGAGGTCCTGGAGGAGTCGAACTACGAGATCCTCCGGGAGGAGCCCTATAAGTCCTTCCTCGAGCTGAAGAGCGACGAGGAGCTCGAGGCGTTCATCGACTACTGCGTGGATCTCCCCTGTTTCGGCACGACCTGGACCGAGGAGGACATCCAGGGCCTCAATGATTACCTCGCTCTCTTCGCCGAGCACGACATCCTGATCGAGGAGACCGCGCAGGAGCCGGTAGCGGTGATCCTGGAGGACTACTTCGGGGAGTAGGCTCCGCCTGAGGATGGAGGGCAAGCGCTCGCAGGGGCTCGACCTCGCCCTGGGAGGGCTGGGCCTGGCCACGCTGGTCCTCCTGTACTGGGTGGGCAGCCGGACGACGACGTTCGTGCCGCCCATCGGCGATCTCCTCTCGCAGATCCCGGTGTTCCTGTCCGAGGAGGCGATCTGGCCCGACGTCCTGGCCACGGTCCAGCGGGTGTTCGGGGCCCTGGCCATGGCCATGGTGGCGGGGTTCCTGGCTGCCTATGTCATGAACCGGGGAGGGCTGTGGGGGCGGGTCATCGATCGGTACGTGAACCTCATGCTGGGGATCCCCAGCACGATCGCCGCGCTCCTGGCCCTGTTCATCTTCAAGCGGTCGGAGGTGGGCGTGTACTTCGTGGTGGCCATCATCACGTTCCCTTTCGTGGCCCTCACCCTGCTCCAGGGGCTCCGGGCCGCCGACCGTCGGCTGGATGAGATGAGCCACGTGTACCGGTTCGGACACGTGGCTCACGCTCGACACGTGGCCGGGCCCCACCTGGTCCCGTACACCTTCGCCGCACTGAGGAACGAGTACGCCCACGCCTGGAAGGTCGTGGTCCTGGCGGAGCTATTCGCGGTCAACACCGGGATGGGGGCCCGATTCGCCCGGGCCTTCGACCGGTTCCTGCTGGTCGACGCGATGCTGTGGCTGCTCCTGTTCATGCTGATCCTGCTGGGGACCGAGTACCTGCTTCTGCTCCCCGCCGAGCGGCGCATCCTGCGGTGGCGGGCCTCGGCCCGGGAGGCCGCGGCCGGGGAGGCTCCGGCGTGAGGCGGGAGGACGCGGTGACGCTGGGGCCGCCCGGAACCCGCGACTACATCCGAGTGGAGGGACTGCGGGTCTCGTACGACCGCGAAAACACGGCCATCGAGGATCTGGACATGGTGGTGGGGAAGGGCGAGTTCGTGGCCGTCCTCGGGCCCAGCGGCTGCGGGAAGTCCACGCTCCTCCACGTCATGGCCGGCCTGCTTCGGCCGGACGCCGGCCGGATCGACATCGGAGGCCGGCCCGCCGGCGGGGCGGCCAACGGCGAGTCGCCCCGGATCGGATACGTGTTCCAGGACCACCGGCTCCTGCCGTGGCGCACGGTCGGCCAGAATCTGAGCACGGTGCTCCGGGCGGCCGAGGTCAATCCGGAGGAGATCGAGGAGCGCATCGATCGATACCTCGGGATGCTTCACGTCGAGCGGTTCCGAGATACCTGGCCGATGCGGCTGTCCGGCGGCCAGCGGCAGCGGGTGTCGATCGCCCGAGCGCTGGCCGTCCACCCGGCGGTGGTCCTCATGGACGAGCCGTTCAGCACGCTGGACGAGGTCACCGCCCGGCTGATGCGCCAGCAGCTGGCCGAGTTGTGGCAGGAGAGCGGCCAGACCATCGTGTTCGTGACCCACTCGATCCGGGAAGCCCTGTTCCTGGCCGACCGGATCTACATCCTGACCCGGGGCCCGGCCCGCGTCTTCGACGTGGTCACGGTGCCGCTGGACCGCCCCCGGGGCTACGAGGACCCTCGGCTGACCGAGCTCGAGGGGCAGATCGTGGCCCGGGTGATGGAGGTCTGGGGGTACGGCGCGGTCGACGTGCCTCCGGACCGGGAGGGATAGCTCCTGATGGCGGTCCGGGCGGCGCGGGTGGGCCCGATCGGCCCGGAGCGTCTCCGGCGGGCCCAGGCCTTCGTGGTAGCCGCGCTCCTGGCCCTGGCCGTGTGGCAGCTGGCCACCTTCATCTCAGACGGCTGGGTCCCCTCGCTGGCGGAGATCGCCACGGCCTTCGCCGAGGACGTCACCACCCCCAGCGTTTACGCCGAGATCTGGATCACGTTCAAGCGCATCCTGATCGCGTTCGCGGGTGCCACCTCGGTGGGGATCGCCCTCGGGGTGGCCATGGGGTTGAGCCGGAGGATCACCGCGTTCTTCCGGCCCATCGTGGTCCTTGGATTGGCCATCCCGGACCCCGTGTACATCATCGTGGCCATCCTGGTGCTCGGCACGGACGAGTCCTCCGGGCTCATCGCCATGATCCTGGCCCTCATCCCGTTCGTGGTGAACATCGTGGTCAGCGGGGTCCGCAGCCGGGACCGGGGGCTCGACGAGATGAGCTCGGTGTACCGGCTGGGCCGTCGCCGGTACCTCATCGACGTCGTGGCCCGCCAGGTGGCTCCGGCCCTGATCGCGGCGATCCGGACCTGCTTCGCCTTCTCCTGGAAGCTGGTGGTCCTGGTTGAGGCCCTGACCCAGCCCCGGGGGATCGGAGCGCAGATCTACCTATCCTTCCGCCTGCTGAGCCCGGAGCACATGATCGCCCTGGCCCTCATCTTCATCCTGGTCCTCAGGGCCGTGGAGGCCCTGGTGTTCGCGCCCGTGGAGCGGCGGGTCCTGGCCTGGATGCGATGAGGTTCGGGCACGCCATCTCTCCCGACGGCGATCCCATCCTGTTCGGCGAGGCCGACGGCCGGCGGATCATGCTCGGCGGCACCCTCGATGACCTCCTCCAGGACGAGGGAGGCCTGGCCCGGACCCGGGAGAACCTCGACGCGCGGTTCGCGGTCGGTGAGGGCGACGCCGTGGTCGAGCACGCGCCGCTGGCACCGCCCATCCTGCGTCCGGGCAAGATCGTGGCCGTGGGCCTCAACTACCACGACCACTGTCGCGAGTTCGGCGTCGAGCCGCCCACCTCCCCCGTGCTGTTTCCCAAGCTGAACTCCGCGCTGTGCGGCCACGGCACGGAGGTCAGGTGGAACCCGGCGGTTACGTCCGAGGTGGACTGGGAGGCCGAGCTGGCGGTGATCATCGGGAGGACCGTTCGCGACGCCGACCTCGAGGAGGCCCGGGGGGCCATCTTCGGCTACACGGTGGTCAACGACGTCACGGCCCGAGACATCCAGCGTGACGAGGAACAGTGGCTGCGGGCCAAAGGGCTGGACACCTTCTGTCCCCTCGGCCCCGTGGCGGTGACCGCCGACGAGATCCCCGACGCCCAGCACCTCGCCGTGCGGTCCCGGGTCAACGGGCGGGTGATGCAGGACTCCAGCACGGCAGAGATGATCTTCGGCGTCGACGAGCTCATCGCCACGCTCTCGCGATCGTTCACCTTCCAGCCGGGGGACGTCCTGGCCACGGGAACCCCGCTCGGGGTCGGTGCGTTCCGCACTCCGCCGATCTTCCTCTCGGCCGGGGACGTGATGGAGATGGAGGTCGAGGGGATCGGGGTGCTCCGCAACACCTGCGTGGTGGAGGACGGCGCCGATCGACGAGAGGAGGATGCATGAGCGAACCGGTGATGCTCGAGCCGGACGGGCTGGCTCACCCGCTCGGCCAGTACTCCCACGTCAGCAGGGTGGCCACCGCCGAGCTCCTGTTCGTGGCGGGACAGGTGGCCGTCGACGAGGAGGGAAAGCTCATCGGTGAGGGGGACTTCGAGGCGCAGATGCGCCAGGTGTTCGCCAACCTGGAGCGGGCCCTGGCCGCCGGAGGCGCCGGGCTGCGGAATGTGACGAAGTTCACCACCTACGTGGTCGGGGCGGGCCACGTCGACGAGTTCTACCGGGTTCGCCGGGAACTCTTCGCCTCCCTGTTCCCTGACGGCCGGTACCCGCCGAACACCCTCGTGTTCATCGACCGGCTGGTCTCCCCCGACTTCCTCATTGAGATCGAGGCCGTCGCCGGCGTCTGACCGGGGAGGACTGATGCGGATCGCCTGCGTACAGCTTCGGGCTCGGGACGTCTCCGAGGCGGACCAGGCCCTGGAGGAGGCCGCCGATGCGGCGGCCGAGGCTGCCCGGTGGGCCGACCTGGTGGTCCTGCCGGAGGCCACGTACCCGGCTTACGTGCTCCACGACTCCAGTCCCTATCTCGACCCGAGGTGGTTCGAGCGCGGGCAGGCCGCGTTCGCAGAGGTCGCGTCGCGGGAGGAGGCGTGGGTCGCCGTCGGCCTGGTCCGACCTGAGGGCGATGCCCTGTTCAACACGGCGATCTTGCTCGACCCCGGGGGCCGGACGGCCGCCAGATCGGACAAGGCCTTCCTGTGGCACTTCGACTCCCGTTGGTTCCGCCCCGGGAGCCCCGGCGAGGCCGTCCCGCTGCCCTGGGGAACGGCCGGGATGTTCGTGTGCGCGGACGCCCGGTTGGTCGAGGTCCCCCGACGGCTCGCCGTGGCCGGGGCCCGTCTCCTCCTCGACCCGACCGCCCTGGTCCTTTCCCCGGCCGGAACCAACGCCCAGCT
>DASQTB010000101.1:0-2100 GCA_035642095.1 Actinomycetota bacterium
CTCGACACCGTGGGCCCCGACGTGACGATCCGGTTCCACAAGCCGGGCCTGTTCACCCGGATCCTCCACGCCATCACCGACCCGACGATCGCCTACCTGCTGCTGGTGCTGGGCTTCTGGGCCATCGTGTTCGAGGTGTCCCAGCCGGGGATCGGCGTGGCCGGCGTGGCCGGGGCTGTCTCGCTGATCATGTCGTTCTACGCCCTGGCCATCCTGCCGGTGAACGTGGCCGGTCTCATCCTGATCCTCCTCGGGCTGGCGTTCTTCACCATCGATGTCCTCGCCGCCGGGCTCGGGGTGTGGACCTTCGGGGGAGCCCTGAGCCTCCTGGCCGGGTCGATCCTCCTGTTCGGAGGGGCGGCGCCGGCCATCGCCGTCTCCGGGTGGGTGATCGCCTTGGTCGTGGCGGGCAGCGTCCTGTTCTTCGGCTTCGCCATGACCGTGGCGCTTCGGGCCCGGAGGCGAAGCTCCATCACCGGATCGGAGGGCATGGTCGGCCTCCGGGGCGAGGCTCGATCCGATCTCTCGCCCGAGGGGCAGGCCTGGGTGAAGGGCGCCCTGTGGCGGGCCCGAGCCCTGAACGGCCCGATCCCTCGGGGCACCTCGGTTCGGGTTCGGCGCGTGGACGGCCTGCTCCTCCTGGTGCAGGCCGACGAAGAGAAGGAGGAGTAGATGGAGGCCCTCATCGTGATCGGCGTCATCGTGTTCCTGGTCCTGATCCTGCTGTTCGCGGCGATCCGGATCGTCCAGGAGTACGAGCGGGGCGTGATCTTCCGGTTGGGCCGGGTCCTGGGCCGAGCCAAGGGACCGGGGTTGTTCTTCATCATCCCGTTCATCGACCGGATGGTGAAGGTCAACCTCCAGACGGTGACCATGAACGTCCCCCCGCAGGACATCATCACCCGCGACAACGTGACGGTCCGGGTGGACGCGGTGATCTACTTCAACGTGGTCGATCCGATCAAGGCCACCGTGGAGATCCAGAACTACCTCCTGGGCACGTCCCAGATCGCCCAGACCACCCTTCGCTCGATCCTGGGGAAGGCCGAGCTGGACGAGCTCCTGGCCAAGCGGGAGGACCTCAACGATCAGCTCCAGGCGGTGATCGACGAGCTCACCGAGCCATGGGGAGTCAAGGTGACGCTGGTCGAGATCAAGGACGTCGACCTGCCGGACACCATGCAGCGGGCCATGGCCCGCCAGGCAGAGGCCGAGCGGGTCCGCCGGGCCAAGGTGATCAACGCCGAGGGCGAGTACCAGGCCTCCGAGAAGCTCGCCCAGGCCGCCGAGGTCATCGCCCGCCACCCGATCGCCTACCAGCTTCGGCTGCTCCAGACCATGACCGAGGTGGCCGCGGAGAAGAACTCCACCCTCGTCCTGCCCATCCCGGTGGAGCTGTTCCGACCGTTCATGGATGCCATGCGACAGATGGAGGACGGCTCGGACGAGCGACGTCAGGTCCAGTCGTGATCGCCCGGATCTGGCGCGGGGCCACGGCGGCGGATCGGGCGGACGACTACGTCGAGTACCTGGATCGGACGGGGGTCTCGGAGTACCGGGCCACGCCGGGGAACCGCGGCGTGTTGGTGCTTCGGCGGACGGAGGGTGATCGAACCGAGTTCACCCTCCTCTCGCTGTGGGACTCGATGGAGGCGGTCCGGGCCTTCGTCGGGGAGGACCCCGAGCGGGCCGCCTAGAGGGATACCTCGAGACGGCAGCCGTCGGCCCGGACCACGCGGGCGTGGCCGTTCAGGAGTCCCTCGGTCATCCCCTGGAGGAGCCCCTCTTCCAGCGAACAGCATCGGCCGGTGGACGCGGGGACCAGATCGCGCCACAGGCACCGTTCGGTGAAAAGCCGGAGCTCGCCGTTGTCCCGGATCACTTCGGGCCGCCATCCCCATTCGCGGAGCTCCGCCGACAGGAGATCCGCCCGTCCCCGGCGGCTGCGAGGCGTGCCGCCTCGGTCACGCTTCCGACGGGCCGCCCAGGACCGGCCCCACTCCCGACCGAACGCCACCAAGGCCCGGTCGTTCGCGGGGAGGGCTTCCACGGCTTCGGCCAGCACGGCCACCAGGGCTTGCATCGACCTCGGCGGGGGGG
>DASQTB010000102.1:0-12472 GCA_035642095.1 Actinomycetota bacterium
GAGCTGGCTCCGGTCGGGGGGGTCCCCCCCCGCCGGAACGAGGGCCGGCCCGGAGAACCTCGCGCCCCGCCGAGCCGAATGTGACATAGCGCGCCCGGGGCACTCCTTGCCGCCGGTGAGCTGGCCTCTTCGCCTGCGAGAGGCGTCCGGCACTCGGAACGCCGCGAGTCTCGGACACCCCACGAAGGAGGGGTTCGGATGGCAGAGGTTTCTCCAACAGACCTTTCCCCCTCGATGCCAGATGCGGTCGAGGGGCGTTTCTCTGCGCTCTTGCGTTACTCGCTCTCCATCCTGTCGGCGGGAGCGGGAGCGATCCACATCGCCGTCGTGCAGGCGCATTACGAGGAGTACTGGGCCTTCGGCGTGTTCTTCGCCGTGGCGGCGTGGTTGCAGATCGTGTGGGCCATCGTGATCGTGGCCAGGCTCAGCCGGCCGGTGGCGCTCGCCGGGGTGGCCATCAACGCGATCCTCGTGGCGGTGTGGGTGGTCAGTCGGACGGTCGGCGTTCCCGTGGGACCGGAGCCCGGGTCCCCCGAGGCGGCCGAGTTCGTGGATGTGGCGGCCACCAGCTTCGAGGTGCTCCTGGTCGTGGGGAGCCTGGCGCTGCTATCGCGGGGCGTCGTGAGGCGGGCCATGGGGCGGGCAGCGCTGGTCTCCTCGACGGTGCTGATCGGGCTGGCCGTGATGGTGCTGACCACGGCGGCCGTCATCTCCTTCACACCCGAGCACGAAGAGCCCGAACCCGGCCATGAGGAAGAGGAACAGACCAGCGAGCAGGAGGAGGGCGATGCCCTGGTCTTTCCGGGTGGATAGAATCCGGTGACGATGGCTCTGTCCGTCAGGACGAGGCTGTGGCTCGGCGGTCTGGCCGCCGGAGGTGTTGCGGCCGCCCACGTCCTGGCATTCATCGTCGCTGCGCCCGATCCGGTCCGGCGGGGCCGGCTCCTGGAAGAGACCGGCCATGCCGCGTGGCCCCTGGTCGTGTCCGTCGCCCTGGCGGCGCTGGTCGTGGCGCTGGCCCGATTCTCGGTGGGGCGCATCGACCGGAGCGATCGACCGCCTGGAGGCGCACTATGGCGCCTCACGGCCGGCCGGTTGATGGCGCTCCAGACCCTCGGGTTCTTTGGCCTCGAGGCCGTGGAGCGTTTGGTCTCCGGGCACGGGCTCGGCGGATTCCTGGGCGAGCCGGTCGTCCTCATCGGTGTTGCCCTCCAGGTCCTGGTGGCTCTGGTCGCGGCCGCGCTCCTGGTCCTCCTGGCTCGTCTGGTTGACTGCCTGACCGATCTCCTTCGCGCTCTTCCTCGCGCCCCCCGGGCCCTGGCCCGCCCCGGAGCGTGGGACGGCATCCTCCCTCGGCCGCGGCTCGTCGCGGGTCCGGCGAACCCCCGCGGACCTCCTCGGCGAATCTCCTAGGGCTTCACACATCACCCCGGGCCATCCGGACCCAGGGCTGATTCGTCCACCGAAGGAGGGGAGCCACGTGGATCACGGCTCACGCCGGGTCTTCCGCCCGCGATCCTGGGTCGTCGTCCTGTCGCTGACGACGGCATCGGTCGCCGCCGCCGCCCTGCCGGCATCCGGGCACGCCATCGTGAAGGCGACCGAGCCGGCGATCGACGAGGTGGTGGAGACCCCGCCCCAGCGGGTGTTGATGGAGTTCAACGAGCCCGTGGAGATCTCGTTCGGGGCCATCCGGGTATTCGATACCCACGGCCGGCGAGTCGACGAAGGGGAAGCCGAGTACATCGAGGGCAGCTCGGACCAGGTCCAGGTCCCGGTGGAGGCCAACCTGGCGGACGGCACCTACACGGTGGCCTGGCGGATCGTCTCCGCCGACGGCCACCCGATCGGCGAGGCCTACGTGTTCCACGTGGGGACCCCGGGCGAGAACCCGCGGGGGATCGTCGACCAGGTCCTGTCGGGTGAAGGAGGCGCCGGACCGCTCGAGGCCGGGCTGGCCGCGGTGGGCCGGTGGTTCGCCCTGGCCTCGCTCCTGCTCCTCGGCGGGGCGGCGCTGTTCCTGATCCTGGTGTGGGGCCGGGTGATGGCCCCCACCGAGGTGGAGGATGCCTTCGCCAGGGGCTGGGCCCGGCTGGTTCGCCTGGCCTGGGTGATCGCGGTGATCTCCACGATCGCCCTGTACGTGCTTCAGGGCGCCCTGGCGGCGGACCTGCCCCTGGTCCAGGCCATGTCGCCCGACGTGCTGAGCGAGGTGGCCACGACCCGGTTCGGCATCGTGTTCCTGATCCGGCTCGGACTCCTGGCCGCCGCCGCGGCGATGTGGCCCTCGGTCCGGCGGGCGCTGGAACCCAGGAGGAGCGTCGGCGCCGCCGCCGCGGTGGTGCGACCGGCTCCGGGCCTGGTGGTGTCGGGGAGCGTCCTGGTGGTGGCCTTGCTGGCCACGCCGGGGATCGCTGGCCATGCCGGAACCACCGAACCGATCGCCCTCAACGTGGCCGCCGACGTGCTGCACATGGTGGCCGCGGCGATGTGGATGGGGGGGCTCCTCCTGCTGTTCTGGGGTGCCTTCCCGGCCACCCGGGGCCTGGGGGAGCCCGAGCGGGTCGCGACCCTGGCGCCGGTGGTGGCCAGGTTCTCGGACCTGGCCGTCGTTGCGGTCGGTGCCCTGGTGGTGAGCGGGGTGTTCCGGGGATGGGCCGAGGTTCGGGCCCTGACGGCGCTGACCGGGACGACGTACGGCGTGGTCCTGCTCCTGAAACTCGCCGCGTTCCTCCCGATCCTGGTGATGGGAGCAATCAACAACCGGTGGCTGAAGCCCCGGATCGTCCGGGGCATCCGCGAGGGAGACCCGGCCAAGGCGCACGTACCGCTTCGAACGCTCCGCCGTCTGGTCGGGATCGAGGTGGCCCTCGGCGCCCTGGTGATCGCCGTCACCGCCCTGTTGGTGAACCTGCCCCCGGCCCGGGTCGAGGCGGGGGTGGAGGGACCGTTCCGGACCGAGGTAGCGCTGGGTCATCACCACCTCAACGTGATGGTGGACCCGAACCAGGTCGGCGAGAACCGGATCCATCTGATGGCCGAAACGGAGTCGCAGGAACCGGCTCATTTCGAGGAGGTGCGAGTGCTCTTCCGGATGCCGGAGGAGGGCATCGGCCCCGTCCCCGGGAAGGCGGAGGAGATGGCTCCGGGCGAGTACGTGGTCCATGGGCATCAGCTGTCCGTCCCCGGGGAGTGGATGCTTGAGATCGTCGCCCGCAGCGGTGAGTTCGAAGAGGAACGGGCGAAGGTCAACGTGACCGTGAATCCATAAAAGGAGTCGTGAATATGCGAAAGCTGTTGATGCTGGGCGTGACGACGGCCCTGGCTGTCGTCTCCGCCGGCCCCGCACTTGCGCACGTGACCGTCCAACCAACCGAGGCGGTGGTCGGGTCGTTCGCCAAGCTCCTGGTCAGGGTGCCCACGGAGCGGGACAACGCGTCCACGACGAAGATCGAGGTCGAGTTCCCGCCCCTGGCCTTCGTCTCTTTCCAGGACGTCGAGGGATGGGAGCGGACGGTGGAGATGCGAACCCTCGACGAGCCGATCGAGGCCTTCGGGGAGGAGCTGACCGAGGTGGTGGGAACCGTCACCTGGGAGGGCGGAGAGATCCAACCCCAGGAGTTCCAGGAGTTCGGGTTCAGCGCTGCCCTTCCGGAGGAGCCGACCACCCTGGAGTTCCCGGCGATCCAGACCTACTCGTCCGGAGAAGTCGTCCGGTGGATCGGCCCGCCGGACTCCGAGGAGCCGGCCGCCCTGGTGGAAACGGTCGACCTCGGCGCCGAGGAGGACCAGGGGGAGCTCGCGGTGCTGGCCGAGCTGGCCGCCGGCTCGCACGAGGACGAGGAGGCGGCGGCGGCATCCGGGGATGAGGACGGAGGCTCCTCGACCCTGGCGCTGATCCTCGGCGCCGTCGGGGCGGCCCTGGGACTGATCGCGCTCCTGGTCTCGCTGGCTCGCCGGCGAGCCTAGGTCTGACCCAGCGAGGACGGCCCTCCGGCTCCGCCCGGAGGGCCGTCCGTACAATGGGCCGCATGGCCAGGGAGCACTACTATGGCGGCCAGGCCGTCCTCGAAGGCGTGATGATGCGGGGTCGGGACCACTGGGCCGTGGCGGTCCGCCGGCCACAGGGCGACCTGCACATCGAGGGCCACGGCATCGATTCGATCGCCAAGCGGTACCGGGTCCTCCGGTGGCCGGGCCTCCGCGGTGTGATCGCCCTGGGTCAGGCGCTGTCGATCGGCATCAAGGCCCTGACGATCTCGGCGAATCAGTCGGCCGAGGAGGAGGAGAAGCTCACCCCCCGCCAGATGGCCTTCTCCATGACGATCGCCCTGGTGATCTTCGTCGGGGTGTTCATCGTCCTGCCGGCGGTGGTGTCCAACTTCGCTCGAGATCAGGTCGGCTCGGGGATCCTCCTCAACGTGGCCGAAGGGATCTTCCGGGTCCTTCTCTTCCTGGCCTACCTGTGGCTGATCGGACGGATGAAGGAGATCCATCGCGTGTTCGAGTACCACGGCGCCGAGCACAAGACGATCGCGGCGTACGAGCACGACGACGAGCTGGAGCCGTCGTCCGTGGATCGGTACTCGACGCTGCATGTCCGATGCGGCACGAATTTCCTGATCATCGTGATGATCCTCACGGTGTTCGTGTTCGCGTTCTTCGGGACGCCGTCCCTGCCCTGGCGGATCGGCTCGAGGGTCCTGGCCATCCCGATCATCGCCGGCCTGGCCTTCGAGGCGCTTCGGTTGGGTGCCCGGTTCCACCGGTCCGCGATCATGCGGGCCCTGATGGCCCCCGGGCTGTGGCTCCAGAAGATCACCACCAAACCACCCTCCGTGGACCAGATCGAGGTGGCCATCGCCTCGTTCCGGAAGGTCCGGACCATGGAGGGCGCCGAGGCGGACGGAGCTCCGGCCGAGTCTCCGGCCCCGCCGGTTCCCGAACCGGACTAGCCGGACCGCCTCACCCTCGATAATGGCCCCGGCATGCGTGAGCGCCTCGAAGAGATCGAGCGGTCGTATCAGGAGCTGACCCGGGAGCTATCCAGCCCCGAGGTGGCCTCCGACCCGTCGCGCCTGCGCGAGCTGGGCAAGCGGCATCGAGAGCTGGAGGAGATCGTCTCCACCAACCGCGAGTACCGGAAAGCGCTGGCGGACGCGGAGGACGCCCGATCCCTGGCTCGCGACGAGGGGGACCCGGAGAGCCAGGCCTTCTACCGGCAGGAGGCCCAGGAGGCGGCGGAGACGGCGAGGAAGCTAGAGGAACGGCTGGAGATCCTGCTGCTTCCCAAGGATCCGAACGACGACAAGGACGTGATCATGGAGATCCGGGCCGGGGCCGGGGGGCAGGAGGCGGCCCTGTTCGCCGGGGACCTATTCGACATGTACCGGCGGTATGCGGAGCGACGCCGGTGGAAGACCGACGTGCTGTCCTCCAGCCCGTCCGACGTTGGGGGGTTCAAGGACGTGGCCCTGGAGGTCCGGGGGGACCGGGCCTACTCCCGGCTGAAGCACGAGGCCGGCGTCCATCGCGTTCAGCGGATCCCCGAGACCGAGTCGGGAGGCCGGATCCACACCTCGACGGCCACCGTGGCCGTGCTCCCCGAGGCCGAGGACGTTGACGTGCAGATCCGGCCGGAGGACATCGACATCGACGTGTTTCGGTCGAGCGGGCCCGGCGGGCAGTCGGTGAACACCACGGACTCCGCGGTCCGGCTGACCCACAAGCCCACCGGAATCGTGATCAGCGTCCAGGAGGAGCGGTCCCAGCTCCAGAACCGAGAGAAGGCGATGCGCTACCTCCGGGCTCGCCTGCTGAAGCTGGAGCAGGACCGCCAGCACGCGGAGGAGGCCGAGGCCCGGCGGGCTCAGGTCGGCACGGGGGAACGAGCGGAGAAGATCCGGACCTACAACTTTCCCCAGAGCAGGGTGACGGACCACCGGATCGGCCTGACCTCCCACAATCTGAACGGCATCCTCCGGGAGGGCGATCTGGACGAGTTCATCGAGGCTCTGACCGCGGAGGAGCGATCCCGGCAGCTCGGCCGGGAGCAGGGATGACCCCCGGTGGCGGCCGGCGAGCAGTGGGACTAGGCTTCCCCCCCGATGCGCCCAGCCGTGCCCGGCCCGGCCGCTCGCGCCCTGCTGCTGTGCCTCCTGCTTCTTCCGGCGGCGGGATGCGTCGAGAAGGCCCAAGGTGAGCCGAGCCCGGAGCCGCGGGCGTATGCCGCCGCTGACCTGGCCGACATCGTCCTCCGCGACGACGAGCGACCCGACGGCACGGAGCCACGTCCCGACCGGTCCGGGTTTCTCGATGCGGAGCGATTCTGGCCGTCCTCCTGCTGCCTGGGCATCCAGGAGAGCTTCGAACGGGCCGGCTTCCGGGTGGCGCACCTCAAGGTGTTCGAACGTCCCGGTCACTCGGCGGATCCGATCGACACCCGGCCCGGCTGGGAGGTGGCCGTATCCAGCGCGGTGCTGTTCCTGGACGAGGACGGGGCGCACGAGGCGCTGGACACGTGGGTGGACTACTACCGGGCCCCGGGGGTCGATCCGGTGAATGTGGGGAACCTGGGCGACGAGGCGGTCGAGCTGGTGGGTAGCCCGGCCTCCCCGGCGGAGCGCGTCTACCTGTTCGTGTGGCGCCGCGATCGTCTCCTGCTTTCGCTCCGGGCATCCACCGGCTACGGAACCGTCTCCGCCCCGGCGGTCCGCCGGCTGGTCGACCGGATGGATGACCGGGCCTCGTGAGGCCCGCCGAGGTTGTCTCCCGGTCGGCCGACTACCTCGACCGGCACGGCGTCGAGGAGCCCCGGGCCACCGCTGAGGCCCTGCTCCAGTACTTCCTGGGGACGGATCGGGCCGGGCTGTACGCCAGGGCCGAGGGTCTCGACACGCGGACGGCGAAGCAGTTCGGGCGGGCGCTGTGCCAGCGGTGCCACGGGGTCCCCCTCCAGTACCTCACCGGGGAACAGCAGTTCTTCGATCTGGTCCTCGGGGCCTCTCCAGGCGTGTTCGTCCCCCGTCCGGAGACCGAGGTGGTGGTGGAACGGGCCCTGGAGGTGGTGCCCGACGGTGACGGGAGCGTCGCGGTCGACGTGGGCACGGGGACGGGCGCGATCGCCCTGGCGATCAAGCGGTTCCGTCCCGCCACGCGGGTGCTGGCCATCGACCGGTCGGGGGAGGCGGCGGCGGTGGCCCGAGCGAACGCCTCGAGGCACGCCCTCGACGTGGAGGTGCTGGAGGGCGATCTGCTGGAGCCGGTCCCGTCCGACCTCCGGGGCATGGTCGACCTCGTGGTCAGCAACCCGCCGTACGTCAGCCGGGACGAGTACGAGGCCCTGCCCCCCGAGGTCCGTGCGGAGCCGTACGAGGCCCTGGTGGGCGGCACCGACGTCCACCGCCGCCTGGCCGAGGCTGCGCCGGGATGGCTCCGGGCCGGCGGATGGCTGGTCATGGAGATCGGCGACGAGCAGGCCGAGGAGGTGCGCGACGTCCTGGCGGCGCGCTTCGAGTCGGTCGACGTTCTGCCGGACCTGGCCGGGCGCGACCGGGTGGTCCGGGGCCGCCTCGCCGCCCAATAAGCTCGGCCCGATGGAGGTGTTCGATCTCTCCGCAGGGCCGTCCCGAGGAGCTGTGGCCGCCGCAGAACAGGCTCTGGAAGGAGGCGGTCTAGTGGTTTTCCCCACCGACACCGTGTACGGGCTGGCCGCCCGTCCCGACGTCCCCGGCGCCACCGGCCGGGTATTCGAGGCGAAGCGGCGGCCTCGCGGCCTGACCCTTCCGCTCCTGTGCCCTGACCTGTCGCGGGCCGAAGAGGTGGCGATCATCGACGACCGGGCTCGCTACCTGGCCGAACGGTTCTGGCCGGGCGGCCTGACCATCGTCCTCCGCCGAAGCGTACGGTCGGCATCGTGGGACCTGGGGGACGATCGAACGACGGTGGGGGTGCGGGTTCCGGCCCACCAGGTGGCCCTGGCCGTTCTCTTACGAGCCGGCCCTCTCGCGGTGACAAGCGCCAACCCCTCGGGGGAGCCCACGCCCAGGGATTGCCATGGCGTTCGGGAGGCGTTGAGAGAAGCGGTGGACGTCTACCTGTGCGCCGGATCCACCGGCGGCGTGGCCTCCACGATCGTCGACCTGACGGGGGCCCAGCCGGCCGTGCTCCGCCAGGGCGCCGTGAGCACCGCCGACATCGAGGCCGCGTTTCGCTAGCCGCGCCTCCTCGTCTCCACCGAGGACGATGCCTCCGGCCCGACCCCGGCGCTACACTGCCCGGGTGCTGCGCATCCTCCTGATCTGCACCGGCAACATCTGCCGCTCTCCGATGGCGCTCGGGTTCCTGGCCGATCGCTCCGGGCGGCTCCTCGACGGCGCCCTGATTGTGCGCTCCGCGGGGACATGGGCCCGCCCGGGATCGCCTCCGACCCCCGAGGCGGAGGCCTCCGTTGCGGAGCGCGGCATCGACATCTCCGACCATCGCTCCACCCCCGTGTCCTCGGATCTCATCGGATGGGCGGATCTGATAATCACGATGACGGCGGAGCATCGCGACGAGGTGCTCGACATGACCCCGGATGCCGACGACAGGACATTTACCCTCAAGGAGCTGGTGGCGCTGCTGGGCGCGCTCCCTCCCCCCGAGGTCGAGCGATCCAGAGACGCTCTCCTGGCCAGGGTGGACGAGGCGAGCGCCCTCCGGGCTTCGGGCCGCGCTCCCGCTCCGGCCGACGCGGACGTCGTTGATCCGATCGGGATGTCGGACGAGACCTACCGGGCCGTGGCGTGGGAGCTGGAGGAGCTGACGGACGCCCTGGTCAGGCGACTGGCCGGCGCCGACGCACGGATCCCGGCAGGGGACGGCGAGGGCTAACCGGTGCGGGTGGCCGTCGGTGGCGACCATGCCGGATTCCGGCTGAAATTGGACCTGGTCGCCCACCTGAAGGAGCTGGGACACCGAGTGGACGACCTGGGCACCGATTCGGAGGACCCGGCCGACTATCCGGCCATCTGTGCGGCGGTGGGCCGAGCGGTGCGGGATGGGCTGGCCGATCGGGGGGTGGTCCTGGGAGGGTCCGGCCAGGGTGAGCAGATCGCCGCCAACAAGGTCCGTGGCGTGCGAGCGGCGCTCTGCAACGACCTGTACACGGCGAGGATGTCGCGGGAGCACAACGACGCCAACGTGCTGTCGATCGGCGCTCGAATCGTGGCGTCGGCCCTGGCCCGAGAGATCGTGGAGCTGTGGCTGACCACTTCGTTCGAGGGAGGCCGGCACGAACGGCGAGTCCGACAGATCGAGGAGATCGAGCGCGAGGAGGCCACCCGATGAAGGACTGGATCGCGGATTGGGACGCCCTCAAGTCGGCCGACCCGGAGGTCGCCGAGGCGCTGGTGGGGGAGCTGGGGCGGGAGCGCTCCACGATCCGCCTGATCGCCTCGGAGAACTACACCAGCCCCGCTGTGCTGGCCGCCATGGCGTCGACCATGACCAACAAGTACGCAGAGGGTCTCCCCGGGAAGCGCTACTACGGCGGCTGCCGGTTCGTCGACGTTACCGAGCAGCTGGCCATCGACCGAGCCAAGGAGCTGTTCGGGGCGGAGCACGCCAACGTCCAGCCGCACGCCGGGGCGCAGGCCAACATGGCCGCGTACTTCGCGTTCATGGAGATCGGCGACACCATGCTGGGCATGTCCCTGCCCCATGGAGGCCACCTGACGCACGGCTCGCCGGTCAACTTCAGCGGGAAGTGGTTCAAGGTGGTCGGCTACGAGGTCGATCGGGAGACCGAGCTGATCGACCTGGACCGGGTCCGTGACCTGGCCAAGGAGCACCGCCCGAAGATCATCGTCGCCGGGGCCACGGCGTACCCCCGAACGATCGACTTCGCCGCGTTCCGGGAGATCGCCGACGAGGTCGGCGCCGTCTTCATGGTCGATGCCGCGCACTTCATCGGGTTGGTGGCCGGGGGGGCCTACCCGAACCCCGTGCCGTACGCGGATGTCGTGACCTTCACCACGCACAAGACGCTGAGAGGCCCCCGAGGGGCGATGATCCTGTCGAAAGACGAGCACGCCAAGGCCGTGGACAAGGCGGCGTTCCCGATGATGCAGGGCGGTCCGCTGGAGCACTGCATCGCGGCCAAGGCCGTGGCCCTGAAGGAGGCCATGACGCCATCCTTCCGGGACTACGCGGATCGGACCGTCCGCACGGCCCGGGCCCTGGCCGGCGGACTGCGGGACCAGGGCCTCCGCCTGGTGTCGGGGGGGACCGACTCGCACCTGGCCCTGGTGGACCTCCGGCCGGCGGGGATCACCGGGGCCGACGCCGAGCGGGTCTGCGATGAGGTCGGCATCACGCTGAACAAGAACGCCATCCCGTTCGACCCGCTTCCCCCCGTCACGACCAGTGGGATGCGGGTGGGAACGCCCGGCCCGGCCACCCTGGGCATGGACGAGGCGGAGATGAAGGAGGTCGCCGAGGTCATCGGCGAGGTGATCCGCAAGCCTGGAGACAACGAGGTGATGCGGCGGGCCCGGCAACGCGTCGGCGAGTTGACCTCGCGCTTCCCCGCCTACGCGTAGCGTGTCCTACCTCATCGTCTTCGTGGCCACGGCGGGCGCGGCCCTGCTGACCACACCGGTCATCCGCCGGCTGGCGCTCCGGTACGGGGCCGTCGACCGGCCCTCGGACCGGAAGGTGCACCCGAAGCCCACGCCGACTCTCGGGGGCCAGGCCCTGTGGCTGGCCATCCTGGTCGGGCTCGGCGTGGCCTACCTGCTCCCGGACTTCGCCGGCCTGTTCCGGAAGTCGTCCGAGCCACTCGGTGTCGTCCTGGCGGCAACGGTGATCGTGGTGCTGGGATCGGTCGACGACGTCCGGGGGATGTCCGCACCGGCCAAGGTGGCCGGCCAGATCCTGGCCGCGGGCCTGCTCATCCTCAACGGGGTCCAGCTCTTCTACATCTGGTTTCCGGGCATCGGGGTGCTGTCGCTGTCGCCAGACCTGGCGGTCCCGCTGACGCTCCTGATCGTGCTGGTGATCGTCAACGCGGTGAACCTGATCGACGGTCTGGACGGGCTGGCCGCCGGGGTGGTGGCCATCGCCGCGGCGGCGTTCTTCACCTACGCGGTGCGAACCGGCGCCCTGATCCTGCCCGGACCCTCCCCGGCCTCCCTGTTCTGCGTGGTGGTGGCGGGCGCCGCGGTCGGGTTCCTCCCCCTGAACTTCCACCCCGCCCGGATCTTCATGGGCGACTCCGGATCGATGGTGCTCGGTCTGGTCCTGGCCGCGGCCACGGTTTCCGGCGTCGGCCGGACCGATGCCCCCACGAACACCGACCTGGCCGCCCTGGCCATCCCCGCCGCCATCCCCCTCCTGGTCCTGGCGGTGCCGCTGGTCGACGTGCTGTGGGCGATCTTCCGACGTCTCCGCCGAGGACGCCCCTGGTACCTTCCGGACAAGGAGCACATCCACCACCGGCTGCTGGACATCGGCCACACCCACCGGCAGGCCGTGCTCCTGATGTACCTGTGGTCCGGGCTCCTGGCGGCCTCGGCCCTGGCCATCACCTTCGTCCGGAGCGCCACCATGGTCACGGTGTTCCTGGCCTCCGTGGGGCTGATCCTGGTGGGGACGGCGGTTCCCCGGATGCTGCGCCGGGCGAACGGCCGCGTCCGGACCTGATCTCCGACCGTTCCGCTCCAACCGACGCCTCGTCTCGCGTATAGTCCGCTCGGCATGCGAGGTCGCTGGCGGGTCGCGGTCCCCCTGGCCCTGGCGATCGGGCTGGCGGTGGCCGCCCCGGCCCGGGCCGCCGCCGACTCCCTGACCCTCTCGGCTTCCCGGACGACGCTCGAGTACGGGGAGCGGACCACCCTGACCGGTGACCTGGCCTCTCCGACCCCTGGGGGACGGCCCGTCGCCATCCGGGACGCCGCCACGGACGTCGAGCTGGCCTCGACCACGACCGATCCGAGCGGTCACTACACGGTCGATGTCCAGCCCGCGGCGAACGTGACCGTGAAGGCGGTGTCCGGGACGACGGCCAGCCAGGCGGTGGACCTCCGGGTCATGCCGAAGCTGACGGCCCAGCTCTACGGCGTGCAGCTGTTCCGCGGTGCCGAGGTGTCGGGCCGGCTGGACCCCGCGCACCCCGGGGGCCAGGTGAGGGTCACGCTCCTTCGGGGGAACACCGTGGCCGGCCAAGTGGACGCGCCGCTCCAGAACGGGGGAACCCACTACTCGGTGCGCCTCGACGTGCTCCGGGCCGGCAAGTACCGGGCCCGGGCCACGTTCGACGACGCGGATCACGAGGAGGCCCTGGCCACCACCGATCCCAGAAAGGTCGGCACGCCGCCGCCGCTCCATCCGGGTTCCGGAGGCCGGTGGGTGCTGGCTCTGGAACAGCGTCTACGCGATCTCGACTACCACGTGCCCCGGCCGAACCGAGGCTTCGATCACCGAACCGCCG
>DASQTB010000103.1:0-2807 GCA_035642095.1 Actinomycetota bacterium
CCGCCACTCGAGTCGCCGGTCGGAGAGCGAGACCTCGACCGTGGCCTCCCCCCGGGCCGTGGCCCCGTCCGGGCGGGCGTCGTCGACGTCGAAGAAGAGGCGCTCCATCGAGGCAATCCTTCCCCACGGGAACCACGACTCGGACCGAGCGCTCCACTCGGCGGTGGCCCCGCCGTCGCGCCGCGTCACCTCCCACGGTGTTGGCACGACATCACCCCGAGAGCCGATGCCTCTCGGCGGACCGGCCCTCGCCGGCGGTTCGAAGCGCGGTGCGCGGGCGGCCTCGCCGGGGATGGTGGGTAGGACCAGCCGGGAGGTCGCCTCTCCGCCGACCCGGAGCGACATCGTCATCGGGTACGGCGTCGGCCACATCATGGGCCACAGGTGGTTCGACACGGCCAGGCGGATGCGGTGGCCGGCCGGGAACACCCACGAGGTGAACCGCATCGGCACCTCGAACCGCTCGACCTCGCCGGGCTCCAACGGCTCCGGCCGCTCCGCTGAGCGCCGGTGGGCCCCGTTCAGCCCGCCCCCGGTGACCAGGGTGACCTGCCCTTCGGGAGCGGCGTCGGAGAGCCGGGCGAAGATGTGGGCCAACGGGGCATCGACGGATGCGTTGAGGACTGCCCGGGGGACCCCGATGATGGCGACGTCCTCGGGGAGGGGCTCGGTCTCGTAGACCAGGCATGTCTCGTCGAGCGGCGCCTGGTCGACCGGCAGCTCCCCCCACCACGCCCCGGCCTCGGCCCCCGCGCTGGGGACGTAGGGGAGCCGGTGCACGGCGACCTCCTCGGGGGGGTCGCCGAGCGAGCCAGCGCCATGGAGGTGGAGCGAGCGGTCCTCAGCGCCATCGATCGGCCACTCCACCCATCGCCACGCGCCCGGAACCTCTCGCAGCGCGGTGTCCGGCGGATGCCAGGACCGGAGGTAGACGGCGAGGGGGGGCTCGTCGTCCGCGCCGGAATCGATCTCCTTCAGCCACCGGTCCCACCATCGAACCGCCTCGCTTCGCCACTCGATCGCCGGCCCCGGCGTGGCGTCGTGGGGAAAGGAGTGGTTCCACGGTCCGACGATGGCCCGGGTCGGCGCGGGCACGTGCTCGAGCATCCGGGGAACGCTGTCCCGGTACCCATCGAGGAATCCGCCCACCAGCAGCGCCGGGACGTGCAGCCGCCCGTAGTCGGCCGCCAGCGAGCCCCGCCGCCAGAACGGGCCGTCTCGCTGGTGCTGGAGCCACGACAGCAGCCACGGCTCGGTGTCGAAGCGGTCGGCGAGGCTGGCGTCGTCAACCGGGAAGTCCGGGGCCCGGGAGACCGCGTTCGTCAGGTCGATGCCGAGCTCGTACTCGTCGAGATGCCAGATGCCGTCGATGTAGTGGATGTCGAGACGGAACAGGTCGTCCGAAGCGTCGACGGCCACGATGGCCTTGAGGGCCGGCGGCCGGCGCATCCCCAGGTGGATGGCGTTGAAGCCGCCCCACGAGATGCCCCACATGCCGACCGAGCCGCTGCACCATGGCCGGGCGGCCAGCCACTCGATCACGACCAGCCCGTCGCGCTGCTCCTGCTCGGAGTACTCGCCGTCGGGCAGCCTTCCCTCGCTCCGACCGGTGCCCCGGATGTCGACCCGAGCGCCGGCGTATCCCCGGTCCACGATGTAGGGGTACAGGCCGAGGTCGCGCTGGAGGGTCCAATCGTCCTTGCGATAGGGCAGGTACTCGAGGATGGCCGGCCACGGCCCCGTTCCCTGGTCGGGGAGGTACAGGGTAGCCGCCAGGCGGATCCCGTCCGGCATCGGGATCCAGTGCTCCTCGCTTCTCACCGGCCCCCCGTTCGTGACCGCTCGGTATGGTAACGCCGACCGAGGAGGGGATCGTGACGGTGGGTCATCCGTACGACGCGATCGTCGTCGGGGCCGGCCATAACGGGCTGACGGCCGCCGCCTACCTGGCCCGGGCCGGGCTCCGGACGCTGGCCGTGGAGCGCCGGGGCGTGGTCGGCGGTTGCTGCGTCACGGAGGAGATCGCCCCGGGCTGCCGGGCCTCCACCACCTCGTACATCGCCAGCATGCTGCGCCCTGAGGTCATCCGCGACCTTCGTCTCCGGCGGCACGGGCTCCGGATGGTGCCGTGCGAGCCGGGCCTCCAGCTCGCCTTCCCGGACGGGGAGATCCTGCCCTGGTGGTCTTCGGCCGATCGGACGGCGGCGGAGATCGCCCGTCTGTCTCCGTCGGACGCTCGAGCCTTCCTGGCCCTCGATGCCCGGCTGAAGCGCCTGGCCGGGTACCTCCAGCCGTACTTCCTGGAACCGCCGCCCGACGTCCACGCCCGGGGCATTCGGAGGGCCCGAGCGCTGGTTCGGCTGGGCCGGCGGCTTCGTCGGATGACCGGTGGCGACGTTGCCGACCTGACCAGACTCCTGGCCGGCAGCGTCCGGGACCTGGTCGATCGTCGCTTCGAGTCCGAGCAGGTGAAGACGCTGTTCGCGGCCAACAACGTCTACGGGATGCACGGGTCGCCCTCCCGGCCGGGCACCGCGATCGGCCTACTGTTCCACTCGCTGGCCGGGGGCGAGCACCAGGCCCAGGGCTTCTACGGGCACGTCATCGGCGGGATGGGGGCCGTGTCCGACGCCGTCGCTGGGGCAGCCCGGGGATTCGGAGCCGAGATCAGGACCGGGGCCCCGGTGGCGGCCGTCGACGTCCGCGGCGGACGGGCCCGCGGAGTCGTGCTCGAGGACGGCACGGAGATCGCGGCCCGGGTCGTGCTGTCGAACGCGGATCCGAAGCGGACGTTCCTCGGTCTGGTC
>DASQTB010000104.1:0-57694 GCA_035642095.1 Actinomycetota bacterium
GGGCCTCTGCGGGCGCCCGAGCCGTGGCGGGCAGTCGAACGGCAGTGCCTTCCGGGTTCATGGGATTCCTCTCGTTTGAGTTTTTCCCCGATCCCGGCGGGTCAAGCCTGCTGGATGGTGCTCGGGCGACGGGCTAGGGCCGCTCCGTCCGCTTGGTCAGGCGCACGGTGGTCCCGGGTCGGCGCCGGGTTCCCTCTTCGATGACGACCTCTTCCGTCAGCGCCGCCATCAGCGGGATGCCGAAGCCTCCCGGCCCATCGACGGTCGGGAGCCGGACGCGGTTCCGGAACAGGCCCTGATCCCGAACCTCGATCTCGACCCGGTCCGGCCCAGGCCGCCATGCGATCTGCATGCTCGAGCTGCCGCTGTGAACGACGGCGTTGGCGCACGCCTCGGAGACGGCCAACACGAGGTCCTCGGTCGTCCGTTCGGGTAGCCGAGCGATCTGAGCCAGGCCGCGAACGTACTCGCGGATGTCCGCCAGAGACTCCGCCTCCGCGGGGAAGGACCGCATCGACCCCGCTCGCTCGTCGGACCTATTCACGGATCTCCAGGTTCTCGATCCTGTCCAGTCCCATGACGTCGATCAGCCTCTTCACTCCGGTTCCCGGCCGGCGGAGGACGATCCGCCCCCGGCCCTCGAGCCCCTGCAACGCCCGGATCAGCAGCTGGATCGCCGAGCTGTCGATGAACCGGAGCTCCTCGACGTCCATGGTGATCTCCCCACCCTCGGCGACAAGCGGCTTCAGCGCGGCGTCGACCTCATTCACTCGGGCCAGGTCCAGCTCGCCCGTGAGGCGGAGGCCCCGTGGCTGTTCGACGGCTTCGACCGTCAGGGCGACCATGCGGCGAATCTTACGCGAGGCCGGGTCTCGAGGAGCGGTATCCTCACGCCGAGGCGACCAGTGCGACGGATCTCCCGACCCGACGGAGCGGACGTGGTGCATCGGTTCGTGTACGGGCCGGGGACCCGGCGGATGCTCTTCGGCCTGGTGGTGGGCGCCGCGGGGCTCGCCCTGTTCCTCGTCCTCGGCTTCCAGACGGAGCTCACGGGCGCCGACGTCCGTCCCGGGATGGCCCTGACCATCCTGGCCGCAACGCTGGTCGGCGGGCTGTGGCCGGGGCTGGTGACCACCGTGGCCGCGTGGGTGCTCTACATCAGCCTGTTCGGCGTGCCGATGGGCGAGTTCCGCGTCGGCGCGGCCGAGGTCTTGATCCTGGCGGCGTTTCTGGCGGTGTCGCTGGTCGTGGCGTACCTCGCCGCCGCCAGCATCTCGGCCAAGCTCGGCCGGCAGCGGCTGGCGTTCCTGGCCGAGATCAACGACCTGTTGACGTCGTCGCTGGATTACGACCGGACCCTGGGGGAGGTGGCCCGTCAGGCCGTGCCGGAGCTGGCTGACTGGTGCGCGATCCACGTGTTCGACGTGGCAGGGACCACGCTGCGGCTGGAAGTGGCTCATTCGGACCCCGACAAGGTGCGGGACGTCCGCGAGCTCTCGGAACGGTATTCGCCCGCGCTCAACGATCCGTCCCAGCCTCTCTCCCGCGTTCTCCTCAGCGGCGAGCCGATCCTCATCTCCCGCGTCTCTGACGAGCTGGTGAAGTCACTGGCTCGGGACGAGGACCATCTCGACCGGATCCGTTCCCTGGGGCTCCGCTCGGCGCTGATCGTGCCGCTCAAGGCCAGGGGGCGGACGTTTGGCGCCCTGACCATGGCCATGGCCGAGTCGGGCAGGCGGTACCGGAAGCCCGACCTCCAGTTCTTCCAGCAGCTGGCCCGGAGCGCCGCCACCTCTCTCGACAACGCCCGCCTCTTCAGCGAGAGCACGACCGTGGCCCGTACGCTCCAGCAGAGCCTCCTTCCGGCCGACCTCCCGGAGATCCCGGGCGTCGAGGTGGCCGCCCGGTACCGGGCCGCGGCGGAGGGGACCATGGTGGGGGGCGACTTCTACGACCTCTTCGAGACCGGCCGGGGAGATTGGGTGATGGTCGTGGGCGACGTCTGCGGCAAGGGGGCCGAAGCGGCCGCACTTACCGGCCTGGTGCGCCACACGATCCGGGCCGTCTCCGTTCGAGAAGCCAATCCAAGCAGGGTGCTGGAGCTGGTCAACCGGGAGATCCTTCGAGGCGAGGTGGACCGCTTCTGCACAGCCATGGTGGCCACCCTCCGGCCGGACGGGGAGCGGCTCCAGCTGAGGGTGTCCTGCGCGGGGCATCCCCCCCCGCTCGTCCTCCGGCCCCGCCGGACCGTGGAGGCCACCGACTGCGAAGGGACGCTGCTCGGCATCTTCGCCGATCCCGAACTCGTCGACAGAACGGTCGACCTTCGACCGGGCGATTCCGTCGTGCTGTACACCGATGGGGTGGTCGAGCGGTTCGAACGGGCCGGACGCGGGGGCGACGCCCACCTGGTGTCCCTCCTGTGGGAGAGCGAGGATGAGGACGCGGCCGGGATCGCCGATCGCATCTACCGCGACGCGGCCATGAATGGCGAACGGAGCAAGGACGACCTGGCGGTCGTGGTCCTTCGAGTCCGGCCCGGCCAGGCCGTCTCGACCTAGGCGCCGGCTTTCACCGAGAACCGGACGGCCGGCGTTCCCTGTGCCGTGTCCACGACGTCAGCGTCGTCGAACAGGGCGGTGATCAACTCCAGATTCAGCCCGACCGCCAACTCCTGTGGAGTCGGTGTGGACGTGAGGTCGCCGGCGGTCCCGGGCGGCGTGGCCCCCTGCGCCACCTCGAACGCGAGCCGTCCATCGGCCCGCTCGGCCTTCACCGAGAGCGGCTGGCCTTCGGCCGTGGCCAGGGCCCGGGCGCAGGCCTCGCCGATGGCCACCTTGAGGTCGTCGAGGGACTCCTCCTCCACCCCGACCTGGACGGCGATCGTGGTGGCGAACAGGCGGGCCGCCGAGACGTACGCCGGATCGGGGGGCAGCTCCAGGGTAAACCGCTCCCCCGGCGAAGGCCCTGCCGCGGTCACGGCCCGGCAGTGGCCTCGGCGACCGTGTCGTGGATCGGGAACACCCGGTCGAGCCCGGTGATCGACAGGACCTTCCGAACCGGATCCCGGGGGGCGGCCAGGGCCAGGTCGCCGCCGGCCTCCCTGCATCGCTTGAGGCCGCTGATCAAGACGCCCAGCGCGGTGGAGTCCAGGAACTCGACCCCTTCGAGATCGACCACGATCCTCGGCCGGCCCCCGCCGGCCAGCCCCCCCAGCTGCTCCTTGAGTCGCGGGGCCGTGTAGAGGTCGACCTCCCCTCGCGCCTCGACGACCGTCCAGTCGCCGGCCTCCTTGGTATCGAGTGTCAGATTCTCGGTCATTGTGGGCTCCTCGTGGCTTCGCTCGGGGCCGCTAGTATAGGCGACCGCCCTTGGACGCCGACACCGCCGTCATCGTCACCGTCCCGTCGCGGCCCGAGTACGTCCGGGTGCTCCGCGCCGTGGCCCGGGCGGTGGCCGCCCGGCTCGACTTCACCTACGACCGGATCGAGGATCTGCACCTCGTGGTCGACGAGGCCTCTGCCGCCGTGCTGGCCCTGCCGGCGGTGGCCACCATGCTCACGATGCGACTCACCCCGAGCCGAGATCACGTCGTCGTCTTCGTCTGTTCCGACGCCGACGTGGACGCTCAGGGCTGGCCTCCCCCGCACGTCCAGGAGTCGCTGTCATGGCAGGTCCTGTCGGCCCTGGCCGACGTGGCCTCGTTCGAGCTGACCGAGGATGGTCCCTCGGTGCGGGTCGGGTTCCGGGGAGTTCCGTGACGACCGAAGAGCAGGCGGAGGACCGTCAGTCGGGGTCGCCGGAATCGGAGGAGGCGGCGCGTCTGTTCGCCAGCCTGCCCGATCCGAACGCGCGGGACGAGCTGTCTCGGCTGTTCCAACCGCTGGCTGAGTACCTGGCCCGCCGGTTCTATGGACGGGGGGAGCCGCTGGAGGACCTGATGCAGGTGGCCAACCTGGGCCTCCTCAAGGCCATCGACCGGTTCGATCTGTCGCGGGGCGTCAAGTTCTCGACGTACGCCACGGCCACCATCGTCGGCGAGCTGAAGCGGCACTTCCGCGACAAGGGGTGGGCCCTCCGGGTCCCCCGTCGCCTCCAGGAGGCCGGGATGAAGGTGGGTCGATCGGTCACCGAGATGTACCAAGACCTGGGGCGGGCGCCGACCGTGGCCGAGATCGGTGCGCGCACCGGTCTCTCCGAGGACGAGGTCTTGGAGGCGATGGAGACCGCGCACGCCTACACGACGGCGTCGCTCGACGCGCCCACGGACGAGGAGGGAACGACCTCGCTGGACAAGCTGGGCGGCGAGGAGGAGACGTTCGAGCTCCTCGAGGGATGGACCAGCGTGGCCCCGGCCATCCGGCAGCTCCCTATCAGAGAGCGAACGATCCTGTACCTGCGCTTCTTCCGCGGGTTGACCCAGACCCAGATCGCGGACCATATGGGCATATCCCAGATGCACGTCTCCAGGCTCCTGTCCCGGACGCTCCGGGACCTTCGCCAGCGCGTCGGCGAGCGCTGATCCCAGGTTTACGGGCTTCACCGGCGGGAACAACCGAGGGAAGCAAAAGACGAGGAAACAGGAGGGACCTATCGTGACCGAGCCACACACACATGGTGACCCCTACCACCATGAGGAGCCGCCCCCCCGCGAACCGGGCTCGTCGTGGACCGGCTACGCCGTTGTCAAGTATGGCTTCATCCTGCTGATCACGATCGTGGTGCTGTACTTCATCGCCCGGTACCTCATCCCGCTGTTCGACTGAGCTCGCCGGGCCCGCTCCACCGAACCGCCACCAGCGTGGCATCGTCCCGAAGGATGTTCCGGACGTGGTCGGTGACCTCGCCCAGGATCTGCCGGACCATGACCAGAAGCGCCACCTCACGGTCACCGTGGCGACCGGCCATGTCCAGGAACCGCGCCATCCCGAACTCATCCCCCCCGTTCGGCCGGGCCTCGAAGACGCCGTCCGAGTAGAACAGGACGATGTCACCGGGTTGGAGCGAGACCCGTATCGCGTCGGCCGGCTGGGTTTCCAACCCGAACGGGAGGCAGGGGGCCGCTCCCTCGATCAAGGAAGCCGTGTGGTCCCGGATGAGGAGTGGCGGCGGATGGCCGGCGTTCAGCCAGACGAGCTCCCCGGTGGTCAGGTCGAGGCGACATAGGTGCCCGGTGACGAAGGCCTCTCCCTCGACGTGCGTCCGAACGGCCTCGTCGATGTCTCCGGCCACCCCGGCGAGCTCCTCCAGCCGGCGGCGGCCGAAGCGGTACGCCCCGACCGCGAGCGTGGTCAGGAGCGTCGCCCTGAGCCCGTGGCCCATGGCGTCGAACACGCCGATCTCGACCGTCTCCTCGTTCGCGGCGAAGTCGAACGCATCGCCACCGATGTCGTAGGCGGGCTCGACCCGTCCGGCCACCTCGACCAGCGGGTCCTGGTACGTGGGGAGGGGGAGGAGGTCCCATTGCATGGCCGCCGCCAGGCGCAGGTGCTCGGCCCCCCGGGCGATCTCGAACACGTCGCTGTGGCGGCGCGCTCCCAACACGGCGGATCCGACGGCCAGGGCGATCGCCGCAGCGAGCTCCGGGGCGATGGTCGCCCCTTCCTCGATGGGGAGCGCCAGCACCCCGACGCTCTCGCTTCGCCGGAACACCGGCACCCACAACACCGGGCCGTCGTCGTTGTCGACAACGGCCTGGTCCCGGGTGAGATACACCCGTCCGGGCAGCGATCCTCGGATCGAGAGCTCGCTCTCCGGCGGGGCCGGGCCTGACTGGATCGGCACAGCGCGGAGGCGATCTTCGCTGAAGTCCGCCACGTACAGCCACAGGCCTCGGAGGGGCAGGCGACCGGCGAGGGAGAGATAGCTCACCTCGACCATCCGGGCCGCCGGGGCACCGTCGAGGGCCAGCATGAGCTCGGCGAGGATCTCGTCGTGGTCCGCCACGGGTCCCGCCATCCTAGTCACGAAGGAGAACGTGAGGCGACCCCCGTGGCGAAGGCCAGGAGGAACGACGCGGCGGCCAGAACCGTCACGTCGCCGACATCCCTCGTGGGATCGATCTCCACGATGTCCATCGCCCGGACCTTGGGGTGCGATCCGCACCGGCGGGCGGCCGCCTGGACCTCCGCCGGATGGAGCCCGCCGGGACGGGACCCCGGGCAGGCCGGGGCGAAGGCCCGGTCGAGGACGTCGACGTCGAGGTCCACGTAGATGGCCTGACACCGCCGGGACAGGTCGTCCAGGGCCCGGCCGACGACGGCCTCGCTGCCGCGAGCGCGGACCTGGTCGGCGGTCACCACGCCGATCCCGGCGTCGCGGGCCACTCCCACGGAAGGGCCGGGGTTGGCCAGCGGCTGCACCCCGATCTGGACCACGTTGGCTCCGGGCAGGCCGTCCTCGAGCAGGGCGCGGATCGGGTTGCCGTTGGTCAGGCCGCCGTCGAGGGGCCGGAGGTCGTGGTGCGCGTCGATGGTCAGAAGCCCGACCCGAGCGAGGTCGGCAGGGGGAGGAGTCATCGCATGGACCCCGGGACGGGTGATGCTGTTGTCGCCGCCGAGGACGACAACCGTACGGTTCGGCTCGGCTCGTCCGCCCTGACCCTCGGTCGCCAGGGCGACGGTTCGACGGATCCAATCGAACGCGTCCTCGGGAGTCATCGAGGCGATCTCATCCCTCGGTCCTGGGTCTTCGATCCAGACCCCGAGTTCCATCAGCCGGCCCGGCTCGTCGGGGCCGTGGGCCACGAATGCGTCGAGCGCCTCGAGGATCGCTTGGGGAGCGAGATCGAACCGCCCGCCCGAGATCGACCCGCGCCGCATCGGCACCGTGACCGGGACGACGGTCGGGCGAGTCACTCCAGCCACGGCAGGCGGACGCCGCGCTCCCGGGCCACCTCGATCGCGCGGTCGTACCCGGCGTCGGCGTGCCGGATCACGCCGGTTCCCGGGTCGGTCAGGAGGACCCGCTCCAGCCGTCTGCTCGCCTCCTCGCTCCCGTCGGCCACCACGACCATCCCGGCGTGGATCGAGGAGCCGATCCCGACCCCCCCGCCGTGGTGGACCGAGACCCAGTGAGCGCCGGCGGCCGTGTTCACCAGGGCGTTGAGGATCGGCCAGTCGGCGATGGCGTCGGAGCCGTCGCGCATGCCCTCGGTCTCCCGGTTCGGTGAGGCCACGCTGCCGGCATCGAGGTGATCGCGACCGATCACGATCGGTGCCTTGACCCGGCCCGAGGCCACCAGCTCGTTGAACCGGAGCCCCGCCAGGTGGCGCTCGCCGTAGCCCAGCCAGCAGATCCGGGCCGGCAGCCCCTGGTACGCCACTCGCTCTTCGGCCATCCGGAGCCAGCGATGGAGCCGCTCGTCGCGGGGGAACAGCTCCATGATGGCCCGATCGGTGGTCTCGATGTCCTCGGGGTCGCCGGACAGCGCCACCCATCGGAACGGGCCCTTCCCCTCGCAGAACTGCGGGCGGATGAACGCCGGGACGAAGCCCGGGTAGTCGAAGGCCCGGTCGAAGCCGCCCTCCTTGGCGCCGGCCCGGAGGTTGTTCCCGTAGTCGAACACGACGGCCCCGGCGTCCATGAAGGCGACCATGGCCCGGCACTGAGTCGCCATCGCTTCGTAGGAGCGTTTCGCGTACTCGCCGGGATCGCTCCGCCGCATCGCCGCCGCTTCCTCCAGCGAGAGACCGCCCGGAACGTAGCCGTCGACCGGATCGTGGGCGCTTGTCTGGTCGGTGACGACGTCGGGGCGGAAGCCCCGGCGGAAAAGCGCGGGATGGGTCTCCGCCGCGTTCCCGAGGAGTCCGATCGACACGGCGTCGCCCATGGTCCGGGCCTCCTCCGCCCACCGGATGGCCTCGTCGAGGTCGTCGGTGGACCGGTCCAGGTACCGCGTCTTGAGGCGGCGTTCGATCCGCTCGGGGTCGACCTCGACGATCAGAGCCACGCCCTCGTTCATCGTCACGGCCAGCGGCTGGGCGCCTCCCATCCCGCCCAGGCCGGCCGACAGCGTCACCCGCCCCCGGAGCGATCCGTCGAATCCCTGGGAGGCCAGCTCGGCCAGCGTCTCATACGTCCCCTGGAGGATCCCCTGGGTGCCGATGTAGATCCATGACCCGGCCGTCATCTGGCCGTACATGGTCAGGCCGGCTCGCTCGAGTTCGCGGAACGTCTCCCAGTCGGCCCACTTCGGCACGAGCATCGCGTTCGAGATCAACACCCGGGGCGCCTCGACGTGCGTCCGGAAGACCCCCACCGGTTTGCCCGACTGGACGAGCAGGGTCTGGTCCGATCCGAGCTCCCGGAGCGCCCGGACGATCGACTCGAAGGCGTTCCAGTCCCGAGCCGCCTTCCCGGTGCCCCCGTACACGATCAGGTCTTCCGGTCGCTCGGCGACCTCCGGATCGAGGTTATTCATGAGCATCCGCAGGGCGGCTTCTTGCGGCCATGCCTGGCAGGACAGCTCCGAGCCCCGGGGCGCGCGGATCTCCCTCACCGAAGCTCGCCCACCTCGATCCCGGCGGCTGCGGTCAGCGCCCCATCTCGGACGAGCTCCTCGGCGGCGGCGATGTCCACCGACAGGTCTCGGTCGCGGTCAAGGAACGGGATCCTGGTGCGGATCGTCCGGAGCGCGGCCCGGGTTCCCGGAGCCGGGTCCGCGTTCCGAATGTCGAGGGCCTGCGCGGCGACCATGGCCTCGATGGCGATGACGGTGGTCACGTGCTCGATCGCCCGGCGCAGTTTCAGTCCGGAGATCCACCCCATGCTGACGTGATCCTCCTGGGAGCCCGACGTGGGGATCGAGTCGATGCCCGCCGGCTGGGCCAGCAGTTTGCACTCGGTGACCAGCGACGCCTGGGTGTACTGGGCCAGCATGTACCCCGACCCGAGCCCCGCTTCGGTCGACAGGAAGGGGGGCAAGCCGCGGTCCTGGCCCGGTCCCAGGATCCAGTACGTCCTCCGCTCCGAGATGCTGGCCACCCCGCACAGGGCGATGGCCAGCAGGTCCAGGGCGTAGGCCAGAGGCTCGCCGTGGAAGTTGCCCGTCGACTCGACCCGGCCGTCGGCCAGGATGACCGGGTTGTCGACGATCGACGCCCGTTCCCTGTCGAAGACGTCGGCGGCGAACCGGGCCGTATCCCGAGCCGCGCCGTGCACCTGCGGCGCGCATCTCATCGAGTACGGGTCCTGGACCGCATGGATGCTGTCGCGGTGTGACGCCGTGATGGCGCTGCCGTCGAGGAGCGCCCGGAGGTTGGCGGCCGATTCCGCGTGGCCGGGATGGGGACGGAGGCTCGCCACATCCTGGGCGAACGGCCGATCCGTGCCCAGCGCGGCCTCGATCGACATCGCCCCGGCCACATCGACCGCGATCAGCAGGGAGCGGACGTCGTGGAGGCCCAGCGTCCCCAGGGCCAGCATCCCGTCGGTCCCGTTGACCAGGGCCAGGCCTTCCTTGGCCGCCAGCTCTATGGGCTCGATCCCGGCTCGTCGCAGCGCGTCCGCCGTGGGCTCCGTCCCCGTGCGGGCCAGGACCCGGCCCTCGCCGAGCAGGCACAGCGCCGCATGGGCCAGCTGGGCCAGATCGCCGCTGGCGCCCACCGAGCCGCGACTGGGCACCGAGGGGGTGATGCCGGCGTTGAGCACATCGGCGATCCGCTCGACCAGCAGGGGGCGGACGCCGGACCGCCCGGAGGCCAGGGTTCGGGCCCGGAGCAGCATCATCGCCCGGACGATCTCAGGCGGCAGCGGCTCACCGGCGCCGGCCGCGTGGCTCCGGATCAGGTTGGCCTGGAGGCGGGCCAGATCCTCCCGGGCGATCCGGACGTCGGCCAGGGCCCCGAAACCGGTGGTCAGGCCGTAGACCGGACGATCTCCTCCAAGATGGGACTCCACCACGCGCCGCGATTCGGCCATGACCCCCGGCACCCGCTCGCCGACGACGACCTTCGCTCCGTGACGGCTCACCGCGACGACCTGATCCTCGGAGAGCGGTGAGCCGTCCAGGACGACGGTCTCGGCATGAGCCACGGCCCGAACGTTAGCGCACGCCCGTCCCTCGTATGATGGGCGGCCGTGGCTCGAACGTTCGTGATCGTCGGAGGAGGCATGGCCGCGGCCGCGGCGGTGCAGGAGCTTCGGGAGCGCGGCTTCGACGGCCGGCTGGTCCTGGTGGGCGACGAGGTTCATCCGCCGTACGAGCGGCCGCCCCTGTCGAAGGAATACCTCCGCGGCGAGCAGTCCTGGGAAACGCTGCCCGTCCGAGATGAGGCCTGGTACGGGGAGCAGGGGATCGAGCTCCGGCTGGGACGCCGACTCGACCGGCTCGATCCGGCGGGCCCGGCGGTCGAGCTCGACGACGGCGACCGTATCGAGGCGGATGCGGTCCTGCTGGCCACGGGGGGCCGGCCCAGACGGATGCCCGGCGAGCCGTCGGACCGGGTCCTCTACCTTCGAACGGTCGAGGACTCCGATCGGATCCAACAGATCATCCGCTCCGGTCGGCTGGTGGTGGTGGGGGCCGGGTTCATCGGCGCCGAGGTGGCCGCGTCGGCTCGTTCGCAGGGCGCCGATGTCACCGTGCTGGAGAAGAGCGAGGTGCCCCTGAACCGGGCCATCGGCGAGGAGATGGGACGGGTGTACGCGGCGATCCATCGCGACCACCAAGTGGATCTGAGGACCGAGGACGGGGTGGCCTCCATCGAGGACGCCGCCGATGCCGTGGTCGTTCGCACGGAGCGAGGGGACGCCATCGAGGCCGCCGCGGTCCTGGTCGGCATCGGCATCGAGCCCAACGCCGAGCTGGGCCGCGCCGCCGGACTGGAGATCGACAACGGCGTGGTGGTGGATGAGGCCTGTCGGACCTCGGCTCCCGGCGTGTTCGCCTGCGGCGACGTGGCCAACCACCAGCATCCCGTGTTCGGGCGCCGGATCCGGGTGGAGCACTTCGACAACGCCCTGAAGATGGGTGCCCACACAGCTCGATCGATGCTGGGGGATGACCGTCCGTTCACCGACCCGCACTGGTTCTGGTCCGATCAGTACGACGTCAACCTGCAGTACGCCGGGTTCGCCTACACGTGGGACGACATCGTCATCCGAGGGTCGGTGGACGATCTGGATTTCGTGGCCTTCTACCTGAACGAGGGAGTGCTCCTCGGCGCCCTCGGACTGAACCGCGGTCGGGACGTCAGACGAGCGATGAAGCTGATCGGGGCCCGGCCGGAGCGGGAGAAGCTGCGGGACCCGGAGGTGGACCTTCGCCGCCTGGTCGGGGCAGACTGAGAGGGAATCATGCTGTACCAGTGGATGGTGTTCCTGCACATCGCCGGTGTTTTCGCCTTCCTGGTGGCGCACGGGGTGTCGGTGGGCGTGGCCTTCCGGGTTCGCCAGGAGCGTGATCCGAAGCGGATCATGGCCCTCCTCGACCTGTCCTCATGGTCCGTGTCGCTGATGTACTTCGGCATCCTCCTTCTGCTGGCCGGGGGGGTCACCGCCGGCTTCAGCCCGGGGATCCCGGGCTCGTGGTGGGGCGACGGTTGGATCTGGGTCTCGCTGGGCGCCCTGCTCCTGGTGATGATCGCCATGTACGCCGTGGCGACCACGTACTACCGGCGTCTTCGGCTGATCGTGGGAGCCATGGCCGACGGCTCGCAGGCGGTGAGTGAGGACCGACTGACGGATCTGCTGGAGGGACCTCGTCCCTGGGTCCTGGCCGTGATCGGTTTCGGCGGGGTGTTGTTCATCCTGTACCTGATGCTGTTCAAGCCATTCTGATGCCCTACGAGCGGATCCTGGTTGGGACCGACGGGTCCGACACCGCGGCGGTCGCCCTGTCCACCGCCACCGGCCTGGCCATCCGGACCGGGGCCGAGGTCCACATCGTGTGCGCCCACGGAGATGGCGTCAAAGAGGAACGGGCCGCGGAGGTGTTGAGCGAGGCTCGGGCCGCGGTCCGCGCGGAGGGCGCCACGACCAGGACGCACATGCGGGCCGGGGAGCCGGCGCCGGTGGTCCTCGACATCGCCGGGCTCCAGGCGATCGATCTGATCGTTGTCGGGAACGTGGGGATGGGGAAGGCCCGTCGGTTCAAGCTCGGCGGCATCGCCGAGCAGGTCGCCTACGCCTCGCCGTGCGACGTGCTGATCGTGCACTCGAAGGATCGACAGGGGACGGCGGGCGCGTATCGGCACCTGGTCATCGGGACGGACGGATCGGCCACCGCGACGGAGGCGACCCGCAAGGGCATGGAGCTGGCCCGGGCGCTCGACGCCGAGGTGACCCTGGTGCACGTGGGAGATCCCCTGGTCGGGGCGGTGGTCCTGGAGGAGGCGACGAAGAGCGGTTCCGGGGTCCGCCAGGTTCGGGGTCGACCGGAGGAGGGGGATCCGGCCGAAAGGATCGTCGCTGTGGCCGGCTCTGATGCGGCCGACCTGGTCGTGGTGGGCAACAAGGGGATGGCCGGACCTCGCCGGTACCTGATGGGGTCGGTCCCCAGCCGGGTCGCTCACGAATCGCCGGTCGACGTGCTGATCGCCAAGACGGTCGGTCGGTCGGTCGACGACCTGGCCCCCGGACACGGCGGCCTGGTCCTGGTCCACGGGCGGCGGCTGGCCATCTTCAAGGCGGAGGACGGTTCCATCACCGCCCTGTCGCCGAGGTGCCAGCACATGGGCTGCACCGTCGACTGGAACGACGCCGACCGGACGTGGGACTGCCCGTGTCACGGCTCCCGATACCGGTTCGACGGGACGGTCATCCGAGGGCCGGCCAAGAGGGATCTCGACCGAGCGCCGCTCCAGGATCCCTGATCGGACCGGCCGCCCTGCCGGAACCTACCCCGAGGTGGCCGGCAGCCACACCCGGAAACGGGCCCCGTTCGGCTCGTTCGGCTCGTAGGCCACGCCGCCGCCGTGGGCCTCGGCCAGCACCCGGACGATGGCCAGACCGAGGCCGATCGAGCTCGGGTCATGCTCGGCCCGGAACGGCTCGAACAGGGCCGGACGCTGGTCCCTCGGGATGCCGGGCCCGTGATCGACGAACAGGAGGTCGATCTCGGAGTCGGCGCCGTCCCGGGCCTCCACGACGAACGGCGGCTTCCCGTACCGGAGGGCGTTCATGGCCAGGTTGACCACGATCTGTTCTAGCCGGGCTGGGTCGGCCTGGACGGACAACCCCGGGGCCACCCGGACGTCGAACCGGCGCTCCGGGTCGGCGTACGAGAGCCCCCGGTCGACCACCTCCCGGAGCGCCGTCTCCTGGAGCTGGAGATCGAGTCGCCCCAACTCCAGTCGGGCCAGGTCGAGGAGTTCGGAGGACAGGCGCTGGAGACGCTCCGCCTGGCGATCCGCCGAGGCGATCAGCTCCGACCTGGCCTCGGGGGTGATGACATCCTCGTGCCGGGACAGCGTGCTGAACGTCCCCCGGATGGTGGTCAGGGGGTTCCGGACGTCGTGGGCCAGCGTGGCCACCAGGCGGGAGCGGACGGCGTCGACCCGCCGGAGATCGATCAGCGCCCTGGCCAGGTCGGCTCGCTGGTGGAGGAGGCGGCGGGCCATCATGCCCGCCACCAGCGCGATCAGGAGGCCGATGCCCATCCGGAACGAGACGCTGTTCCACAGGAACGGATAGCCGTACTCGCTCGAGCCCCACAGCTCCCGGGCGCCGTACGAGATCGTCATGGCGACCCACACGCCCAGCGCGCCGGCCAGACCGAAGCGGATCGCGCCCTCCAAGGGGAGCACGAACATCACCGCCCATAGGGCGGAGAGCTGGTCGAACGCGTACAGCCAGACGAACCCCGAGATGACCAGGAAGTCGACCGCCATCGCCGACAGGGACAGGATGCGGGCGCCCCGGAGGGACAGGTCGCGCAGGACGAACAGCGAGATGACGAGGTTGGCCGCGGCCAGGACTCCGGCCAGGAACAACGCCCGCCCTTCGACGCCCGCCGGATAGGGCTGCTCGTACGACAGGATCTGGAGGACCGCGAACACGACCCCCGCCCACCTGACGAAGGCCATCGTTTGCTCGGACCCCCGGATGTCCTCGAGCAGGGAGGCTTCGTCCGACTCGATGGATCGACCGTCTCGCACGACGCCACCTTCGGGCCTGAGCGATTCCGCAGGCCGTGCGTCGATACGATACCGCGAGGGAGGTGAGGCCCGCCTGCGCATCCTGGTGTGGCACGGCTGGCTGCTCGAGGGAACCGGCTCTAACGTCTACACGGCCAAGGTCGCGGAGGTGTGGCGCCGCCAGGGCCACGACGTGGTGATCCTGTGCCAGCAACGGTTCACCGACCGCCTTCCGTTCGTCGATCACTGGTTCGCGCCTCTCGGTGGAAGGGGAGGCATCGACCGAATCGTTCATGGGGAACCTCCCGCTCCGGGCCGCGTGAGCGTCCTCAACCCGGACATCGGCGATCTCCTCCCGGTGTTCGTGGAGGACGACTACGAGGGGTTCACCGTCAAACGGTTCGTTGACCTCCGGGACGCGGAGCTGGAGGAGTATCTGGTCCGCAACGTGGACGCGCTTCGAGACGTGGGCCGGGAACATCCGCCGGACGTGGTGGTGGCTGGCCACCTCGTTCCCGGACCGGTCATCGCCCGACGGGGCCTCGGCGAAGGATACGTGGCCAAGGTGCACGGCAGCGATCTGGAGTACGCCGCCCGGGTCCAGGAACGATACGCCGACCTGGCCCGGGAGGGTCTGGAGGGCGCTCGGGCGGTGGTGGGGGCCAGCCGGGATGTCCTCGCTCGGGCCGTCGAGGTGGTCCCTGCCGTGGCGGACCGGACCCGTGTGGTTCCGCCCGGAGTGGATGTGGATCGGTGGCGGCCCCGGCTCCGGATCGAGGCGCTCCAGGAAGCGGCCGATCGTCTGGTCAAGGATCTCGACACCGTCCGAGGTCGTCCTTCGGACACCAACCGCCGCGTGGCGGCCTTGGTGCAGGGTCGGGTTGGCCCCGGGATCGAGACCGTGGCCCGCTCCTACGACCAGGCGGTGGCCGACCCCGACGCGGCGGATCGGCTTCGGGTGTTGGCGGGATACGGCGGACCGGTGCTCGGCTATCTGGGCAAGCTGATCCCCCAGAAGGGCGTGGAGCGACTGATCGAGGCCCTGGCCCTCCTCCGTCCCGAAGCCCGGGGCGTCGTGGTGGGGTTCGGTCTGGGCCGGGAGTGGCTGGTGGCCCTGACGACAGTGCTCGATGACGGCGACATCGAAGCGTACCGTTGGCTCCGCGAGGCGTCGCCCCTTCAGCTGGAGCTGGACCCGGCGGAGGTCCGAGCCGCCGCGGGCCTGGCGGATCGGGTCACGTTCACCGGACGGCTCGACCACCGGTACGCACCGGAAGCCGTGGCGGCCTTCGATGTGCTCGTGGTTCCGTCGACCCTGGAAGAGGCGTTCGGAATGGTCGCCGCTGAGGGAGCCGCCGCGGGCGCGATCCCGCTGGTCGCCCGGCACTCCTCCCTGGCGGAGGTGGCCCAGGCCTTGGAGGCGAAGGCCGGGCGCCCCGGAATGCTGTCGTTCGAGCCAGGACCTGGCGCCACTCATCGGCTGGCCGAGGCGCTGGAGCGGCTGCTCGTCCTTCCCCCGGAAGAGCGGCAGGCGCTCCGGGAAGCCGTTCGGAGCCACGTCGTCTCCGCCTGGACCTGGGAGCAGACCGCCGAGCGCCTGCTGGCTGCGGCCGCGCCCGCCCCGTGAAGCGTTCTACGTCGGCTCTGGGGCGGGGCGGTGTACGCGATCGGGGATCGAGGGTAACGTCACGCCATGGAACCACTTCGCCCCGGGGACCCCGCGCCGACGATCGCCGGGGCCACGACCGATCCCGGCGCTCGGGCGGTGATGTTCTTCAAGGTGACCTGTCCGACGTGCCAGCTGGCCGCCCCCGTGGCGGAGCGGATGTACGGAGGCCTCCCCGACCGGTTCGTGGCTGTGGGCCAGGATCCTCGGGAGAAGCTCGACCAGTTCGCCGAGGATCTCGGCACCTCGTTCCCGGTGGTTGCGGACGAGCGTCCCTTCCCCCTGTCCGAGGCGTATAGGGTCCGAACCGTTCCCACGCTGTTCGTGGTTGACGGCGATCGCGTGGTCGACGTCGTGGAATCGTGGGACCGGGACGGGTGGAACCGGGCCGCAGCCAAGCTCGGCGCCCTGGTCGGATCGGCCATGGAGTCGGTGTCCTGGGAGGGAGACGGCCTTCCGCCGTTCCGCCCTGGGTGAGGATCTCGCAACGCCCACTAGGTGGTGGGCTCGGGCCGTCTACCCGGCCAGGGCGGTGGCCCGCCAGGCGACCAGCGCGGCCGCTCCCGCGGTCACCAGGAACAACGCTCCGATCTGACTGGCGGTCCGAGCGGCCCGTCGCCCGACTCCCTCGATCAGGAAGCCCCCGACGAGGCCGGCCGCCAGCCCGCCGAGGTGGGCCAGCCAGTCGATGCGGGGCAGGATGAGGCCGAACGCCAGGTTGATGGCCAGCAGCATCAGGACCCACCGGACGTTGGCCTGGGCCAAACCCAGGGAGCGGCGCCGGAGGTTGTAGGCCAGCCACGCGCCGAGCAGGCCGAACACCGCCCCGGAGGCGCCGACGGCGGCCCGGGACGGATCGCCGAACGCGAACGAGACGGCGCTCCCGGCGAACCCCGTGACCAGGTAGATGCCCAGGAAGCGAGCGCTTCCCAGGACCTGCTCGACCAGGCCCCCGAACACGTACAGGGCGAAGCCGTTGAGAGCCAGGTGGAACAGCCCGACGTGGAGGAACATCGCCGTAACCAGGCGGTACCACTCCCCTCGGGCCACCAGGGCCGGGATCATCGCCCCGGCCTCCAACAGGGACCCGACGCCGGCGGCCCGGAGGATCGCGTCCAGGACGAAGACGCCGATGTTGACGGCGATGATCGCCGTTGTGACCGAGCGAGGACGAGGGAGGGCCGGGCGCAGCCGACGGGCGCTCTGGCGGGCCTCACCGACGCAGACCGGGCAGTGGTGACCGACGGGCGCCGGCGTCATGCAGTCGGGACAGATCGGCCGGCCGCACCGGGTGCAGTGGACCCGGGTGGTGCGATCCGGATGCCGGTAGCAGGTCTCCACCGAGGCCATCGGGCACGCCATGGTACCGCCGGCCCTCGTTTCCGGTTCCGAGGATCATCATCGGGACGTGGACCCGATCGCCATCCGAGCCGCGCTGGAGCGATCCCGGGCGCCCGGCGGGCCCCGGCTGGACGTGTTGCGGCCGGCTCCTGCGGTGAAGGTCCTCGGGCTGGTCCCGGGTTCGTTCGACCCGATGACGGTGGCCCACGCTGCCCTGGCGGAGGCCCTCGACACGGACCTGACCTTGTTCCTCTACTCGCCTCGGACCCTTCCCAAGCGGGCCGGGCCCGGCGGCGTCGTCCGTGCTCCGCTGATGGAGGAGGAGGACCGGGTGGCCTCGCTGGTGGCCTACTGCCGGACCCGCCACGGTTTGGGCGTCGCCCTGAGCTCGCACGGGCTGCTGATCGATCAGGCCGAAGCGGCCGCGGCCTCGTTCCCTCGAGCCCGGCTGGTGTTCGGAGTCGGCTCCGACAAGATCGAGCAGATCCTCGACCCCCGGTGGTATCCGGACCCGGGCACCGCTCTGGGGCGGTTATTCATGCTCGCCGAGGTGGCCTACGCCATCCGGGAGGGCGATCGCGACCCGCTCCACGCCCGCCCGGGCGATGCCGCCCGGTGGCGAGGACGCCTCCATCCAGTCGAACTGCCCGAGCACGTTCGGGCGATCTCGTCCCGTCGGATCAGGGAGGCCGTCCGGCGGGGCGAGCGCGCCGACCCGATGGTCCCCCCCGAGGTCCGGCCGTTCCTCAGCCTCGGGGGAGGGTCACCGTGAACGTCGTCCCCCGGCCGAGCTCGCTCCGGGCCCGGATCCGCCCGCCGTGCTGCTCCACCACGTGCCGGGCGATCGACAACCCCAACCCGGTGCCTCCCGTCTCCCGGGAACGGGCCCGATCGACCCGGTAGAAGCGCTCGAAGATCCGGGGCAGGTCCCTCGTGGGGATCCCGATCCCGGTGTCGGCCACCGTCAGCGTGGCCAGGTCGCCGTCTTGGTCCACGGTGACGGTGATCATGCCGGCCTGGGGCGTGTACCGGACCGCGTTCTCCAGCAGGTTCCGGACCAGGAGGGCCAGGTCTCGGACCGAGCCGCGGACGGTCACCGGAACGGACTCCACGTCGACTCCCAGTCCACCTTCCACGGCCTGGCGGCGGAGGCGTTCGACCTCCTCGCCGACGACCCGGTCCAAGCGGACGGGCTCGATGACGGGACGCTCGGACTCGAGCCGGGACAGATCCAGGAGGTCGGAGACGATCCGGGCCAGCCTCACGGCCTCCTTCCGAACCTGCCAGGCGAACCGCGACGCCGCCTCTCGATCCCCATCCTTGAGGGCCCGCTCCACGGTCTCCGCCGCTGCCTGGATGGACGCGGCCGGCGTCTTCAACTCATGCGATGCGTCGGCCACGAAGTCGCGGCGCATCGCCTCGACCCGGCGGGTCGCGGTGACGTCCCGAATGACCAGCACGACGTCGCCGCTTTTGAGGACGGGCACCGCCGACGCCCGTATGATCCGGGCGGGGAGGCCCGTCTCTACCTCCCGATCACGGGGTTGCCCGTCGGATCGCGATCCTTCCACCAGCGCCCGCAGCTCATGCGGCGTCAATGTACGGACGTCCTCCGGGGTGGTCTGCAGCATGCGCCTCGCTGCGGCGTTCGCGTAGCCGACCAGCCCGTCCGGCCCGAACAGGACGATGCCTTCCTCCATGGCCGACAGGATCACGTCACGCAGCTCCCGGTCCCGCCCGAGTCGGCTGATCCTCGTATCCAGCTCAACCGCCCACCGGTTGAGGACCGTGGCCAGGTCGGCCAGCTCGGCCGGACCGTCTTCGGGAACGGGGGCGTCGCGATGACCGATCGACGTCGCAGTCACCGACTCCCGCATCTCCCGCACCCGGCGAACGAAGAGTCGAGCGACGATCACCGCGATCACCCCACCGACCGCTGCCGCCGAGACGACGGCGATGAGCACCCCTGCTCCGGCCGAGAGGGCCCGGACCTCCAGCAGGGACAGGATCAGGAGGAGCGTCCCCGCCACGAGGCCACCCGCGATCACGAGGACGCCCAAGAGCAGCCGGGCGAATGTCGGTCGGCGCCGGTCTGTCATCAGGCCCGAGTGTAGGTCTGGCAGCTGGGGCAGAAGAACGTCGTTCGTCCACCGGCCACGGTCCGCCGGAGCTCCGTCCCGCACCGCGGGCAGCGAGCGCCGGGTCCCCGGACCGAGAGGAGCCAGCCGGGGGGGAGATCGTGGAACCGATCGACCCACGTCCGGAGGACGCGGCGGACCGACCGCTCCAACCGGCGCCGCTCTTCCTCGGTCAGATCCCCCAGCCGTCGGAGGGGGTGGATCCGGGCCTGCCACAGCGCCTCGTCCGCAGCGAGGTTGCCCACGCCCGCCACCACCGACTGGTTCATCAGGGCGGCCTTGACCTGCCCCCGGCGCCGGCCGAGCGCCGCTCGGAAGGTGCGGGCCGAGGCGTGGAGGGCATCCGGGCCGAGGGGAGCCAGCAGCCGCCGGGCCTCGTCGCGGTCGTGGGCCAGCCACACGCCGCCGAGCTTGCGCATGTTCCGGTACCGAAGCTCGCCGCGATCGGTCTGGAAGATCACCCGATCGTGGCGATGCCGGCCCGCCGGGCCGGGCGCCCAGAGAAGCCGACCGGTCATCCCGAAGTGCACCAAGACGGCCGGTCCGGTGGTCCAGGCGAGGAGCCACTTGCCGTGCCGCTCGGGCTCCTCCAAACGGTGGCCGCGTACCGCGGCATCGAGGGCCCCGTCGGTGGCGTTCCGGAGGATGGCCGGGTCCGTGGTGACGACGCGCTCGATCAGGGCCCCGGCGGCCCGGTCCGCCAGGAACCGCCGGAAGTACTCGACGTCCGGGAGCTCGGGCACCTCTAGGCCGACGGCGGCCAGGTCACGTCGTCGACGGGATCAGGGAGGCCGCGAGATCGCGGACCCGGCGATCGATCTCGTCGCGGATCCTGCGCACCTCCTCGATCGGCCGGCCGGCCGGATCCGGCAGCTCCCAGTCCTCGTACCTCTTGCCAGGGTAGAACGGGCACTCGTCTCCGCACCCCATGGTGACCACCACATCCGCCGCCCGGACGGCGTCGTCCTCCAGCCGCCGCGGCGTCCGCGACCCGAGGTCCACCCCCACCTCGCGCATGGCCTCGACCACGGGAGGATGGATCGCCTCGATCGGCTCGGTCCCCGCCGACCGGACGTGGATCCGCCGGGCGGCCAACCGCTCCAGCAACGCCGCCGCCATCTGAGATCGCCCGGCGTTGTGGACGCACACGAACAGGACCGTGGGGGAACTGCTCACTCGACGAACTTGTAGCCCAGCCCGCGGACGGTCTGGACGTGCACCGGCTGATGTGGATCCTCTTCGACCTTCGTCCGGATCCGCTTGACGTGCACGTCGAGGGTCTTCGTGTCTCCGAAGTAGTCGGATCCCCAAACCTCGTCGATCAGGAAGTGCCGGGTCAGGAGGCGGCCCTTCCGCCGGAGGAACGTCTCGAGCAGCTCGAACTCCTTCGGAGGGAAGGTGACTCGCGCCCCCCGCACCCGGGCTTCGTGTCGTCCGACGTCGAGCTCGACCGGTCCGGCCCGGAGGATCTCCTCCCTCTCCTCGTTTGCCGGGATCATCCGGGTGCGCCGGAGGTTGGCCCTGACCCGGGAGACAAGCTCCCGCATCGAGAACGGCTTGGTGACGTAGTCGTCGGCCCCGAGCTCCAGACCGGCCACCTTGTCTGCCTCGGCGTCCTTCGCCGTGACCATGATCACGGGAGCCGTCGATTCGGCCCGGATGGCCCGGCAGACGTCGAGCCCGGAGACGCGGGGGAGCATGAGGTCCAGGATCACCAGGTCGGGGCGATCCTTGCGGAACGACTCCAGGGCTACGGCGCCGTCCGGAGCCACGCCCACCCTGAACCCTTCCCGGTCGAGGTTATATCGCATGGACTCGGCCAGGGAGCTCTCGTCCTCGACGATCAGGATCCGGGGGGGATCAGGAAGCATCGGGCGGCTGGACTTCGGGGTGAGAGGCGTCCGTGAACTCTTGGAACGTGCCGGTCAATAGGAAGGCCACCTGTTCGGCGATGTCGACGGCATGGTCGCCGGCCCGCTCGAGCTGTCGAGAGACGATCATCATCCGCACCGCCCACTCGAGCATCGGCGGATTGACGGCGCATGCGGCGACCTCCTGGTACATGTTGCGGTTCAGGCGGTCGACCGGGTCGTCCAGCTCGGGCAAGGATGTGGCCAGCTTGAGATCGCGGCGCACGAACGCATCCAGCGCCGTGCGGATCATGGGCCGGACCACGTCGGTCATCTCCCGGAGCTGAGCCAGGATCGTCTGGTTGGCTGGCAGATCGGCCGTCTCCCGGGCGATCTTCACGATGTTGACCGCCATGTCGCCGACCCGCTCGAGGTGGAGGTTGATGTGGAGGATGGCCGTCAGCAGCCGGAGATCCTTGGCCACGGGGGTCTGCAAGGCGAGGAGCTCGAGCCACCGCTGCTCCACGGAGAGGTACCGATCGTCGATCTCGTCGTCGCCGGCGATGATCGCCTCGGCCTCGTCGTCGTCCCAGTCGCCCAGGACGTCCATGGCCCGGCCGAGCGCCCGCTCCGCCAGCTCGCCCATCCCCAGGACGTCCAGCTCCAGGGCTTCGAGCTCTTCGTGGAAGTGCCGTCTGGCCCTCATGGGGCGGGCCAACCAGTGGTCGGAGAGCCTGGCCACCGGTCAGCGAGGTGTCGTCGCACGGTGCTCCCATCGTATCCTTCCCCGGCCACTCCAGGGGATGGGGAGCACATCAGCGTGAACCGGCATCACGATCCGAGGATAGCGTCGCCATGCCTGGCGACGTCCGGCGGCGCCGGCATCTTTGGCGATCGTTCACCGAGCGGGACGCTTCCGTTCCGCTCACGGTCGCCGTTCCGTCACGGATCCGCGGTGGATGGGCCTCGGTTCGATGTTCACCCTGCGTTCACCTCCGGGACGACCTCCTGTCAATGGCCGCACCTAGCATCGGCGCCGTGAGGAGGGAACCAGGCGGAGCGGGGGACCGCTCGCCTGAACCCGACAGTGCTCATCGGGCCGACGTCACATCCGGCGGAGGGAACCGGTGGGTGGAGGGAGCAGAGGAGGACGCATGAGGCGTGGGGGGAAGCTGTCATTTGCGGCCGGCCTGGTCGCCTTGTCGATGCTCGCCGCGGCGTGCGGTGGGAACGACGAAGCCGGCGGTGGAGGATCGAGCGAAGCCGGCGGTGGAGGATCGAGCGAGGACCTTTCCAACCTGACCGGCGAGGTCTTCATCTCTGGGTCGTCCACGGTCGAGCCAATCAGCTCGTTGGTGGCCGAGCTGTTCTCGGAAGAGGCGCCCAACGTCGAGATCACGGTGGAAGGACCCGGGACCGGAGACGGCTTCGAGCTTTTCTGCAACGGCGAGAGCGACGTCTCGGACGCGTCCCGCCCGATCGAGGAGGAGGAGATCGCGGCTTGTGAGGAGAACGGGATCCAGTACACGGAGCTGGAGGTGGCCCTGGATGGGATCTCGGTCCTGACCAATCCGGACAACAGCGCCGTGACCTGCCTGAACACCGCCGACCTGTACGCGCTGACCGGCCCCGAGTCGGAAGGCTTCTCGAACTGGTCGGACGCGAACCAGCTGGGCGAGGAGATCGGCGGGATCGGCGTTCCCTATCCGGACACCGATCTCTCGATCACCGCCCCGGGCGAGGAGTCGGGGACGTTCGACGCCTACATCGAGCTGGCCGGGTTCGAGGACATCGGGGTGGAGCGAGGCCTGTCTGAGGACGAAGCGGCCACCACCCGTCCCGACTACCAGTCCTCATCGAACGACAACGTGATCATCGACGGCATCGCCGGGTCACCGTCCTCGTTCGGCTGGGTCGGGTTCTCGTTCTACGAGCAGAACCAGGACGTGGTCAAGGCGATCGAGATCTCGTCCGAGGACGAGAGCGGCTGTGTCGCCCCCTCATTCGAGTCCATCGCCGACGGCTCGTACCCACTGTCGCGGTCGTTGTACATCTACGTGAACAACGCGAAGGCTGCCGAGAGCGACGCGCTGTCAGCGTACGTCGACTTCTACATGTCCGAGACGGGCCTCCAGACGGCTGTGGAGGAGGTCTCGTACGTGACGCTGCCCGATGATCGGATCGAGGCCACCCGGCAGACGTGGGAGGATGCCCAGGCTGCGTAGCACGCTCGACCCCGTCGTCCGAGAGGGCCGGGCCGGTCGTGACCCGGCCCTCTCCAGGCGTGTCGCCGGAGGGGGCCCATGGTGACCGTCGGCCTGAAGGATCTCCGTGGCAATGCCCGCCGTCGGAAGCGTGAGTCCAGGATCCGGGGGGTGTTCCTGTCCGCCGCGGCGTTGGCCATCGTGATCAATGTGGCCATCCTGCTGTCGTTGCTGGACGGCGTGGTCGACTTCTTCCAGGAGCTGTTGAAGGGCCCCGGCCTGGCCTCGTTGTGGAACGACACCGGATGGTTCCCCAGGCGCAACCTATTCGACGTGAAGACGATCTTCGTGGGGACCCTGATCATCTCCCTCATCGCCATGCTGGTGGCCACCCCGTTGGGCCTCGGCTCAGCGATGTACCTGTCGGAGTATGCCGGCCGGCGAGCACGGAGGATCCTCAAGCCGATCCTGGAGATCCTGGCCGGAATCCCGAGCGTGGTGATGGCGTATTTCGTGGTCAGCTTCATCAGCCCCGACATCGTGCAGAAGGCGTTCAGCGGAGCGAGCTTCTACAACATGCTCGGGGCCGGGATCGGCGTGGGCATCCTGATCAGCCCCATCGTGGCCTCAGTGGCAGAGGACGCGATGCATGCCGTGCCGAGCTCACTCCGAGAGGCGTCATTCGGCCTGGGGTCCCGGCGGAAGGCGACGACCATTCGGGTGGTGTTTCCCGCCGCCGTTTCGGGGATCGTGGCTGCGCTGATCCTAGGCGTCTCTCGGGCCATCGGTGAGACGCTGGTCGTCACCATCGCCGCCGGGGCCACGGGCGGCTCCGCATTCACGGTCGACCCGCTCGGTCCCGGCCAGACGATGACCGCCGCCCTGGCCTCGCTGGCCACGGGCTCGGATCAGGTCAAGGGCGGCAGCGCCGCGTTCCCCAGCCTGTTCTTCATCGGAACCCTGCTGTTCTTCTTCACCCTGGCCCTCAACCTGCTCAGCGACCGGTTCGTCCGGCGGGTGCGAAGGAGGTACTGATGGCCACGACCGTGACCCGGCCCTCCCCGACCGCGGACGTTGTCCGGCGGGCCCTTCGGGGCAAGCGGGTGGACATCGGCGGGCTGCTGTTCCAGGCGTCTCTCCTCCTGGCCCTCCTCCTCGCTCTGGCCGTCCTGGTCACGTTGATCGGCGACGTGCTGGGCACGGCCCTCCAGGTGTTCGCCGATCGAGGCACCAACTTCCTGACGGACAACCTCTCCTCCCTCCCCGAGCGGGCCGGCGTGGGGCAGGGGATCGTCGGCTCCTTGTGGCTGATGGGTTTCGTGGCGGTGACCGCCTTCCCACTGGGGATCGCGGCCGGCATCTACCTCGAGGAATACGCCAGCGACACCCGGTTCACCCGGTTCCTGACGGCCAGCATCCGCAACCTGGCCGGGGTCCCGTCGGTCGTATACGGCCTCCTGGGGCTGGCCATCTTCGTCCAGCTCCTGGCCGACGTGACCGGGGGACGGAGCCTGATGAGCGGTGGGCTGACCATGGCCATCCTGGTCCTGCCGATCGTCATCATCACCTCGGCGGAGGCCATCCGGGCCGTTCCCGAGAGCATCCGGGAGGCCGGCTACGGCGTCGGGGCTACGCGATGGGAGGTGGTCCGGAGCCACGTCCTTCCCTACGCGGCCCCGGGTGTCCTCACGGGGACGATCCTGGCCCTGGCCCGGGCACTCGGTGAGGCGGCGCCGCTCCTCCTGATCGGGGGAGCCCCGGTGTTCTTCTCCGCCGGGGATCGGGGCTTCGTCGAGACGCTCCGGGGCGAGTACACGGCCCTCCCGGCCATCATCTTCACGTGGTCTCGCAAATCCCTCCGGGCGTTCGGGGAGTCGACCTCAGCGGCGATCGTCGTCCTGCTGGGGGTCCTGCTCATCATCAACGCCGCGGCGATCCTGCTGCGGAACCGATACGAGCGAAAGTGGTGATAGCGTGGAATCCGAGACGGTGACCAGCCAGCGGGAGGACTTCGACCACTCGGTGCACGTGTCGGTGCGAGAAGAGAATCAGCATCGGGACAGCCGGGAGATGGTGTTCGATATCCGGGACATGAGCGTCTACTACGGCGCCTTCCGGGCAGTGAAGAACGTGACGCTCCCCATCCAGGGGAACCAGATCACGGCGCTCATCGGTCCCTCGGGGTGTGGGAAGACGACGGTGATCCGGTGCCTCAACCGGATGAACGACCTCATCGAGGGGGCTCGGGTCGATGGTGAGGTCCTCTATCACGGCGTGGATCTGTACGCTCCCGAGGTGGATCCCGTCGAGGTCCGTCGTCGCATCGGGATGGTGTTCCAGAAACCGAACCCGTTCCCGAAGTCGATCTACGACAACATCGCCTTCGGCCCAAAGATCGCCGGGTTCAGGGGAAACATGGACGAGCTGGTGGAGGAATCGCTCCGCCGAGCGGCGCTCTGGGACGAGGTCAAGGACAAGCTCCAGGAGTCCGGGATGGCGCTGTCGGGCGGCCAGCAGCAACGGCTCTGCATCGCCAGGGCCATCGCCACCCGGCCCGACGTCATCCTGATGGACGAGCCGTGCTCCGCCCTGGACCCGATCGCCACCCTGCGGATCGAGGAGCTGATGCAGGCGCTGGTGGCCGACTACACGATCGTCATCGTCACCCACAACATGCAGCAAGCCGCCCGGGTCAGCGACCGGACCGCGTTCTTCACCGTCGAGGTGGGGGAGGACGGCCAGCGGACGGGGACCCTGGTCGAGTTCGACCGGACCGAGGCCATTTTCACGAACCCTTCCCAGAAGCGAACCGAGGACTACGTTACCGGCCGATTCGGCTGAGGGGCGCCGGACGCCCCTCGATCACCTCGGCCAGGAACTGAGACCGCAGCCGGTCGATCAGCGACTCGGCTCGCCGGCACACCTCGATCAAGTCCTCGGACCCGGCGGCCACCTCACGGATGGCCTGGAGCTCGGCCACGACGTCCGCCAGGCGGACCGCGGGGACCGCCGGGGGAAGGTCGGCGGTCCCGCCGCCATCCCTGTTCACGTCCTGGACGCTACCGGGCCGAGGTGTCCACGGACGAGAAGGGGTCTGAACGGCCGTCGAACGGAGGCGGAACGTTCGATCCTCCGATCGCCACGGACCCGTCCCCCGTCTCCGGGCCGGGAGGGAACTCCTCGGAGGTGAACGGCGTTAGCTGGGGAAGAGGGAACGGCCGTCCTCGCCTGAGCATGGCCTCTCGGTAGGCCTCGATGACGCGGTCAACGAGGGCGTCGGCATCATAGGGAGCCAGGTCCCGCCGGGCTGCCTCCCTGAGGCGGGCCGCCAGGTCCGGTCGGGACAGCACGGCGTCGATCGCTCGAGCGAGCCCGTCGACGTCGCCGGGCTCCACCAGCAGCCCGTTCGCCCCGTCGCGAAGGACCTCGGGGATGCCCCCGGCCGTGGTGGCCACGATCGGGATGCCGGCATGCATCCCCTCCAGGATGACCCGCCCGAGCTCTTCGTAGATCGACGGAACCACGAGGACGTCGCCGTGAGACAGCGCGGCCGGGATCCGGTCGGGCTTCAGGAACCCGGTGAAGTGAACCCTGTCGCCCAGGCCCCGGGCCGCGGCCGTCCTCTCCAGAGACCGGCGCTCCGGTCCGTCGCCGACCAGGACGAGGTGGGCTCCCTCGGTCCGGAGCCGGCCGATGGCCTTCACCGCCGCATCCACCCCTTTGGCCAGGTGGAGTCGTCCGACGAACAGGATCCTCGGTCGCGGAACCTCGGGGAACGGGTCGGGTCCCCTGGTTGTGAACCGGTCCCGGTCGATGCCGGGAGGGATCACGTGGATGGTGGACGGGTCGACTCCGCCGGCGGCGAGCAGCCTCGCCACTCGATGGCTGAGGACGATGATCGCGTCGGCCGCCCGGAGTCCCCGCGCCTCGATCCAGCCTCCGACAGCTCCGAGCACCGCCGTCCGGGCGTCGACCACGCGGAGCGTGTGGCGGAGGCTGCAGTGAACCGTGACCACAAGGGGACGGTCGGCGGTGACCCGGGAAGCGGCCAGGGCGATCGGCAGGGCCACCAGATCCTCGCCCACGTGGACGTGCACCAGGTCGGCCCTCCGGGCCAGCCGGGGGACCAGGGCCGAGGCGGGAAGGCCGTAGAGCTGGCGGAACCGGGGCATCCGGATCCCCAGGCGGACGACCCGGGCGCCACCCAGCTTCTGGAGGCGGGGAGTGGTGGGCGGGCGGGTGGTGACCACCGTCTGCTGGAAGCCTCGACCGTCCAGAGCCCGGGTCAGCCCGGAGGTGTGGACCTGCATGCCGCCCACCGGGTCGAAGGCCGCCGATGGGCCGCCGGGATCGTCGGGCGCCTCGAAGACCGAGCAGAGGCGGACGATCCTGAGCGGCGACTCGATCACGGGCTCGATCCTGGCAGGCCGGCCGGCGGTGCGACGCCCGGGCCTTCGACGGAGCGTCGGGACCACAGGACAGCCCGGGGCCTGACCTCCGTGAGCACGGTCTTCCGCACGGGATACGCGATCGGGATCCCGGGCGTGAACCCTCGGTCGAGGAAGAAGCCCCGGAGGGCGCCCTCCAGCCCGATCTCGTCGTGAGCGCCCGCTCGGGGAACCCGGAGGGCCACGATCTCCACCAGGTCGTCGGGCCGGGCTCCAGAGGGCAGCCGGATGGCCGTGGCCACCGGCCCGTTCCTGGTGATGGTTCGGTCGACGAGGCCGTCGTCCGACCGGTGGGAACGTCGGCTCCCTCGCAGCCGGACCGCCACGGCCAGCCCGCTCCCGTGTCTACCGGCCGGGCGCCGGGCCGTGGACAGCTCCAGATAGACATAGTCCCGTGGGTCGGCCACCGATCGACCCGACGGATCGGGACGCCGTTCCACGAGGCCGGCCGCCCGGACCTCGGCTGCGCTCAACCGGAACGTCCACGGATGGAGCGCCATGGCGATCTCTCGAGGCCGCCCGGGGGGAAGGGTGGAGTCGGGCGCCAGAGCGAACCGCAGGACGCCCCGGACCCGATCCGAGACCATGTTGTTGTCGGTGGCCACCTGGAGGAGGGGCCGGTCGCCCTCGAACCTGCCGGCGAACGGTCGCGGGACATGGCCCCGACCCTGGTACCACGCCGTGCCGGGAATTCTCCCTCCGTCCCGGGCGATGACCACGCGGTACACCCATTCGATGTCGGTGGTCCGGCCCCACCTGGCGAGCAGGGTGGGGGCGTCGGTACCGCCGTCCTCGTGGCTCCACAGAACGGTGTATTCGATCAGCCGGCTCCCGTCCGGGCCCGCGGGACGGACGTCGTGCCAGGCGAGGAGCGGAGTGTCGGTGACCACGTTCTGATACGGGCCCCCGAGTTCCGGGAGGCTCCGACCAACCAGGATGGGGGCGTGACGAAGCACCGAGCCCTCCCACGAATCCTCTGGGGCCAGGACGAGCGCGGTGTCCCCGATGGCGGCTTCGGGGGAGAAGGGGCCGGTCGGAGCGACCTCGACGAGGTGCGGTCCCGCCGCCACGGGACCGAGCACGATGGCCGAGGGGATCGAGCGCCCAGACGCAGGGACGACCGCGTGAGAGGCCGGTCGGCCGTCGAGGTCGATGCGGAGCAGCGCCGGTCCGTGGCCGAGGGGAGTGGAGACCAGATGGAGGACGGCGTGACCGGATGCCGAGGCCGTGAACCTCACAGGGAGGGGCTGCGCCGGCCGGGCGATGCGCCGGCTCGGCGCCAGACCCGAGGAGCGGCTCCCCCCAGTCCGACGTCGCCGGGGGCCGCTCCGGTCGATGCGATCGATCACGTCGGCTCGGGGCGACGCTACGGCACAGAGGTGAACGGACGTCGCCGGGGCCATGTCGCCCCGGTGGCCGGTGAGGGAACATGGTTCGGCGGCGGTCTCGTCGCTGTGACGCGGTCCACCGATGTGGAGAGACATAATGACTTCGTGCCGATGGAAGCTCCTCCCGTACGCTCGACCCGAGACCTGCCCACCGGAACGGTCACCTTCGTCTTCACCGACATCGAGGGCAGCACGCGGCTACTCGACCGGCTCGGCGAGCGATACCGGTCCGTCCTCGAGGTTCATCAGCGGCTCCTCCGACGGGCGTTCTCGGCTGGTGTGGAGGTATCGACCGAGGGGGACTCCTTCTTCGTCGTCTTCGCCTCGGCTCCCATGGCCGTGGCCGCGGCCGTGGAGGCCCAGCGGGCGCTGTCGGCACATCCGTGGCCGGATGAGGCGCGGGTCCGGGTCCGGATCGGGCTGCACACCGGGGAGGCGCAGCTCGGCGCCGACAACTACGTCGGGGTGGACCTACATCGGGCGGCCCGCATCGCCTCGGCCGGCCACGGCGGCCAGATCGTCCTGTCGGCCTCGACCCACGCGCTGGTCGAGGCCACTGCGCCGGAGGGCGTTCGGTTCCGCGACCTCGGCGAGCATCGGCTGAAGGACCTCCCTCGGGCCGAGCACCTGTACCAGGTCGTCGCCGAGGGGATCCAGACGGACTTCCCGTCGCTCCGAACCATGGGGGCCCGGCCGAACAACCTCCCGGTCCAGCTGACCAGTTTCGTCGGCCGCCGGCGGGAGCTCGAGGAGGTCATGGCCGCGCTGGAGTCGACCCGGCTGCTGACCCTGACCGGGCCCGGCGGCTCGGGCAAGACCCGGCTGTCCATCCGGACGGCCCAGGAACTGCTCCCGCGACTCGAGGACGGTGCGTTCTTCGTGGCCCTGGCCCCCATCAGCGACCCGGCCCTGGTCGTGCCCACGATCGCCCAGGCGTTCGGCCTCAGTGAGAAGGCGGACCGGGCGCCGCTCGACGCGCTGATCGAACACCTCCGGCACCACGATGTCCTACTGGTCCTCGACAACTTCGAGCAGGTCCTCGACGCCGCCGGGGAGGTCGGCCAGCTCCTCACGGCAACCGATCGCCTGCGGGTCCTGGCCACCAGCCGCGAGCAGCTCGGGCTCTCCGGCGAGCGCGAGTACCCGGTACCGCCCCTCGACCTCCCGGATGTGGAGGCGCTGCCCTCGCTCGACACTCTGTCGCAGTTCGAAGCGGTGCGGCTGTTCGTGGATCGGGCCACTGCGGTGAAGCCGGCCTTCGCGGTGACGAACGAGAACGCGCCTGCCGTGGCTGAGATCTGTGCCCGCCTCGACGGCCTCCCGCTGGCCATCGAGCTCGCCGCGGCCCGGGTGAAGATCCTCACCCCGCAGGCGATCCTCCAGCGGCTGGAGCACAGCCTCCGCTTCCTGGCCACCCGGACACGGGACGTCCCGACCCGCCAGCGGACCCTTCGGGACGCCATCGCCTGGAGCCACGACCTCCTCGCCCCTGAGGAAGCCGCGCTGTTCGTCCGGCTCTCGGTGTTCCGCGGAGGGTTCAGCCTGGAGGCGGTGGAGCGCGTCGGGAACACCGCAGACGAGCTCGGCATCGACACCCTGGAGGGGGTGGCTTCCCTGGCCAACAAGAGCCTGGTCCGTCAGGCGGAGACCGGGCCTGACGAACCCCGGTTCTTCATGCTGGAGACCATCCGGGAGTTCGCTGAAGAACGCCTGGCCGCCTCCGAGGAGACGGAGGAGATCATGCGGCGGCACGCCGCGTTCTTCCTCGACCTCGCCGAGCGCGCCGAGCCGGAGCTGACCGGACCCGACCAGATCCGGTGGCTGAACCTCCTGGAGCGCGAGCATGACAACCTTCGCGCCGCCCTCGGGTGGGCGGCCGACCACGACCTGGACGTGGCCCTCCGCATCGGCGGGTCGCTGTGGCGGTTCTGGCAGTTCCGTGGCCACCTTCGCGAGGCCAAGGCCAGGCTGGAGGGGCTCTTGGAGCGGCCGGGCCCGTCAGACCTCGAGGCCCGGGCCCGAGCCCTGGAGGCCGGCGGAGGAGTGGTGTACTGGATGGGAGACTTCGCCGCGGCCCGACGCCGGTATGAGGAGTGCCTCGAGCTTCGCGAGCGTCTGGGCGACAGCCCCGGCATCGCCGAGGCGAAGTACAACCTGGCGTTCGCCCACGGCATCGCCCCGAAGCCGCTCCAGGACATCCCCACCGCCGTGCGACTCCTCGAGGAGGCCCGGGACATGTTCCAGGAGCTCGGGGATCGACGGGGTGTGGCCAAGGCGTTGTGGGGGCTGGCCACGGTGGCCCACCAGATCGAGAGCTGGGAGCGAGCGGCAGAGCTCGCCGCCGACACCGTCGAGCTGTTCCGGGAGCTCGACGACCGGTTCGGGCTGGCCTGGGCCCTCCACCTGCAGGGCCTGGCCCTGGCCCTCCTGAACCGGTCCGACCAGGCCCGCCCGGCGCTGAAGGAAGCCTTGGCGATGTTCCTCGACGCCGACGATCGGTCGGCACTCGGGCTCCTGCTCGGCGATCTCGCCGTCCTGGCCGGCAGCGAAGGGGACCGGGAGCGAGCGATCCGCCTGGCCGGGGCCGCTGTGGGCGCGGAACACGAGGTCGGCACCGGGCTGCTGTTCAGCAGCGCCGGCGTGTCCGAGCGGGTTCGCGAGCTGGAGGACCTCCTCCCCCGGCCCGAGTCCGAACGGATCTACGCAGAGGGGAAGGCCATGGGCGTCGATAGGGCCGTGGCCTACGCCCGGGAAGGGCTCGAGGAGGAGGCGCTTCCCTAGCCCGGGTACCATTGGGGAGACAGAGCCACGGAGGTGTGAGGATCATGGCCCAGGAAGACTTCCTCCCCCTGATGGGGATCGACCACGTCGAGTACTACGTGGGCAACGCGAAGCAGGCCGCGCATTACTACTCGAAGGCCTTCGGCTTCCGGGTCACCGCCTACGCCGGGCCGGAGACGAAGGTCCGGGACCGGGCCTCGTGGCTGTGCGAACAGAACGACGTCCGGTACGTGTTCACCGGTGGGATGGGGCCGGAGAGCGACATCGTGAAACACGTGTACGAGCACGGCGACGGGGTGCGGGACGTGGCTCTCCGGGTGCCGGACGCGGCCGACGCCTACGAGCAGACGGTGAAGCGCGGCGCCGAGGGGGTCCACGAGCCGGAGGTGTTCGAGGACGAGCACGGCAAGGTCGTCCGGGCCTCGATCAAGGCGTACGGCGACACCCTGCACTCGTTCGTGGAACGGGAGAACTACTCGGGCCCGTTCCTTCCGGGGTACCGGGCGGAGGAGCCCTATCCCGACGACGGGCCGGAGGTCGGCATCCAGGCCATCGACCACGTCGTGTGCAACGTGGCCCTCGGCGACATGAACCGGATGGTGGAGTATTACGCGAACATCCTCGGGTTCAGCCAGCTGGTTCACTTCCGGGACGACCAGATCTCCACCGAATACACCGCGCTGATGTCGAAGGTCATGTGGGACGGCAAGGGCCGGGTCAAGTTCCCGATCAACGAGCCGGCCGAGGGGAAGAAGAAGTCCCAGATCGAGGAATACCTGGAGTACTACCGCGGTCCGGGCGTGCAGCACATCGCCATGGCCACGGACGGCATCATCTCGGCGGTCGACGCGCTCCGCGCTCGGGGGGTGAAGTTCATCCGGGTCCCGGCGACGTACTACGAGTCGCTCCGCCAGCGGATCGGGGAGATCGATCAGCCCATCGAGGACGTCGAACGGCTGGGCATCCTGGCCGACCGCGACGAGGAGGGATACCTGCTGCAGATCTTCACCAAGATCCAGCAGGACCGGCCCACCGTCTTCTACGAGCTGATCGAGAGGCACGGCTCCAAGGGGTTCGGGCTGGGGAACTTCAAGGAGCTCTTCGTGGCCATCGAGCGCGAGCAGGCGGAGCGCGGCAACCTGTAGCCAAGCCGCCGGCCATTCGCCAGCGGGTAGACTCCCCGCCGTGACCGGGCCCGGACGGAGTGAGGTCGACGACGTCCTCGAGCTCGTCGTGGCCCGGGCCCGCGACTATCTGAAGGGAGTCGACGAGCGCGCCCTGCGGGGCGGGGACGTCGACCAGCGGGCCGACGCGTTCGCCGGTCCGCTCCCCGAACGCGGTGACGGGGCGGTCGCCGCGCTCGACCGGCTCCTCCGGGAAGGGTTCGAGGCGTCCGTGGCGTCCTCAGGACCCCGGTTCTTCCACTTCGTCCAGGGCGGGGTCACGCCGGCCGCCCTCGGTGCCGACTGGATCACGTCGACCCTCGATCAGAACGCGGGCCTGTGGGTGGCCACGCCCCTCGGGACGAAGCTGGCCGAGCTGGCGGTCTCCTGGCTCCGCGATCTGTTCGGGCTTCCCTCCGACTGGACGGGCGTCCTCACCACCGGCGCGACGATGGCGAACTTCGTCGGCCTGGCCTCCGCCCGTCGGTGGTGCGGCCTCCGGCGGGGGGTCGATGTCGACGAGGAAGGGCTGGCCGGGGTCCCGCCGATCCCGGTGTTCTCATCTGGCTACCTACATGCCAGCGCCAAGAAGGCCCTGGGGATGATCGGCCTGGGCCGCGATCGGATCCGCATCCTGGCCCGGGACGCCGCCGGACGCCTGGACGTGGACGCTCTTCGAGGGGCGCTCGATGAGCTTCACGGGGAGCCGGCGATCCTGATCGGGAACGCGGGAGAGGTCAACACCGGCGACTTCGATCCGATCGGCGACCTGGCCGACCTGGCCGAGCAGTACGGCGCCTGGCTCCACGTGGACGGGGCCTTCGGGCTGTTCGCGGCGGTCTCACCGCGTTCCGCCGGGCTGGTGGATGGCGTCCACCGGGCTCACTCCGTCATCTCCGACGGCCACAAGTGGCTGAACGTCGCCTACGACTGCGGCTTCGCCTTCGTCCGCGATCCGGCGCTCCTGGCGGGGGTTTTCTCGGCATCCGGCTCGGCGGCGTACCTGGCCGGTCCGGCCGATCGCCGGCCGCCGCTCGACCTCGGGCCGGAGATGTCGCAGCGGGCCCGAGGCCTGGCCGTGTGGGCCACGCTCGCCGCCTACGGACGGCAGGGGTACCGCGAGGTGGTGGAACGGCACCTGGACCTGGCCCGGCGCGTGGCGGCCCGGGTCGACGAGGCCGACGACCTCGAGCGTCTGGCCGATGTTCCCCTCAACATCGTGTGCTTCCGGTACCGGCCCACCGGGGTCGAGGACGAAGGAGCGCTGAACGAGCTCAACCGCCGGCTCGGCGATACCGTCCTCCGCGACGGCCGGGTCTATGTGGGAACCACGGTGTACGAGGGAAAGACCGCGTTTCGTCCGGCCATCGTGAACTGGCGGACCCGTCAGGAGGACGTCGACGCTCTGGTCGAGGTGATCCGGGAGCTCGGCGCAGGACTGGCCGGAGGCTAGAGCGTCAGGCCGGTGATGCCCCGCCAGGCCAGGCGGACCAGCGTGTCGACGGTCTTCCGCCGCTGTTCTTTGGGCGCGTCCGGATCCCGCTGCGCGGCTGTCTCGGCCATGCCCACCAGGCCGAGGGCCACGTCCTCGGCCTGCTTGCGATCCAGCTTTCCCCTCGACTCCCGGACGATGACCTCCGTCACCTGGTCGAGGACCTCGTCCCGGAAGCGGAAGACCATCTCCCGGAACTCCCGCTCCGGGCCCACGGCCTCCTGCATCAACAGGCGAAAACCGGCGCCCTCGTCGTCGACGAAGTCGAAATACGCCTGGAACGAGCTCCGGATGCGCTCGCGGTTCCCCTTCGAGGTCTCCAGCGCCTCGGCCAGGCGATCCTTCAGGTTGGCCAGATCGGACTCCAGCAGGTCTCGATAGAGCTCCCGCTTCGACGGGAAGTGGTCGTACAGGATCGGCTTGGTGATCCCCGCCTCACGAGCCACGTCGTCCATGGTCACCGTGTGGTATCCGCGGCGTCCGAAGACCGTTCGGGCCACCTCGAGCAGCTGCTTCCGCCGCTCGGGGGCCCGCATCCGCCGCTTCGTCCCGGTCTTCGTGTCTGCCATTGACCACCTGGTTACCGGATGGTAACCTACTGAGAAGTAGGATTCGAGGCTCTCGGGATAGAAGGATAGACCGCGACGCTGCCCGGAGGGACGGATGGATTTCCGGCTGACCGAGGACCATCTCACCGCCCGCAAGTGGGCCCACGACTTCGCCGAGAAGGAGATCCGGCCGGTGGCGCCCGACTACGACGAGTCCGAGGAGTTCCCCTGGCCGGTGGTGAAGAAGGCCGCCGAGATCGGGCTGTATTCCATCGAGTTCTGGACGGACATGGTCGCCGGAGACGAGTCCGGCCTGCTCCTGCCGCTGGTCATGGAGGAGACGTCCTGGGGCTGCGCCGGCATCGGCCTGGGCATCTTCGGGACCGGCCTTCCGTTGGCGGCGCTGGCGTACTCGGCCTCGCCCGAGCAGCTGCTGGAGTGGGCCCCGAGGATGTTCGGCACGCCCCGGGACCCCAAGATCGCCGCGTTCGCCGTCACCGAGTCCGAAGCGGGATCGGACGTGTCGGCCCTGCGAACCACGGCCAGGCGGGACGGCGACGAATGGGTCCTCAACGGCCGGAAGGTGTTCGTCACGGGCGGGGGCATCGCCGACGTGCACGTCGTGGTGGCCACGGTCGATCCCGCGCTGGGTCACCGGGGGCAGGCCGCCTTCATCATCGGCCCGGACACCTCCGGGTTATCCCAGGGAAAGAAGGAGAAGAAGCTGGGGATCCGGGCCTCCCACACGGCGGAGGTCGTCCTGGAGGACTGCCGGGTCCCGCTGGGGAACGTGGCCGGCGGCATCGAGCGGCTCGAAGCGAAGCTGGGCCGGGCCCGGTCGAAGAACGGGACCCGCCAGCATCACGCGCTGAAGACGTTCGAGATGACCCGTCCGTCGGCGGCCGCCCAGGCGCTGGGGATCGCCCGGGCGGCCAAGGAGTTCTCAGTCGCCTACGCGAAAAATCGGAAGACGTTCGGGCGGCCGATCATCGAGCACCAGGGTGTGGCTTTCAAGCTGGCGGACATGGCTCTGGAGATCGACGCGGCGCGGCTCCTCACCTGGCGGGCGGCGTGGATGGCGAAGAACGGCGTCGAGTTCCAGCACGCCGAGGGATCGATGAGCAAGCTCAAGGCATCCGAAGTCGCGGTGTCCGTGACCGAGCAGGCCGTGCAGGTCCTCGGCGGGTACGGCTACATCAAGGACTTCCCGGTGGAGAAATGGTACCGGGACGCCAAGATCTACACGATCTTCGAGGGGACCAGCGAGATCCAGCGGTTGGTGATCTCCCGCGCTCTGTCGGCCTACTGATCAGCGCCAGTTTCGGCCGTCGGTCGAGTCGTAGCCCCACCAGTGCCCGGCCAGGCTGAGGAAGCCGAAGGAGAGAAGGAGGCCGAGGGCGATCCCGAGTGTGTCCGACATCGCCAGGCCGAGGAAGAACAGCGTCAGGAAGACGAGGACGATGACGAACACGCCCCATCGGGGGAGCTGTTGACGGTGGCGGTGCTCGGTCACGTCACCACGCTACCGCGGGTCGGTGAGTCTGTGGGGTAGGCTCCGTTCCGGCATGACTACCACCTGCCATCTCTACCGGGACGGGAAGGTCACCGAGGAGATGTTCGACGTCACCCGGATCAGCGACGCCCTGAAAGAGGACGGCACCTTGGTCTGGCTCGATCTCGAGGACCCGACAGAAGGGGAACTCGAGAGGCTGCGGGGGGAGTTCGACCTTCACCCCCTGGAGATCGAGGACACCCTCCACCGCGACCAGCGGGCCAAGGTCGAGGTCTACGAGGACCACTTCTTCCTGGTCCTGCACGCGCTGTCGGATGTGGGGGGTGAGGACCTGGCGGACTCGGAGATCCACATCTTCGTGGGAGCGGGGTACCTGGTGACGATCCGGTTCGCGCCCTCATACGACCTGGCCGTGGTGCGACGGCGGTGGGAGAAGCAGGCCGACCTGGCCGGGGAGGGGGGCGGCGCTCTCCTCTACGCTCTCTTGGACGAGGTGGTTGACGGCTACTTCGACGTCGTCGAGCGGTTGGAGGACGGGTCGGAGGACATCGAGAGCTCGGTCTTCTCGGATCGCCCCGTCACCGATCTCCAGGAGGACATCTTCAGGCTGAAGAAGAAGGTCCTCCAGTTCCGTCGTCGGGTGATGCCGCTCCGCGAGGTCATCGATCTCCTCGGCGAGGAGGTCGGGGTGGTCACCGACCGGCTTCGACCGTATTACCGGGACGTGGCCGATCACATCCTTCGGGTCCTGGAGTTCACCGACAACGTGCGCGAGCTCCTGACCACGGCGCTCGAGGCCTATCTCTCCCAGGTGTCGAACCGGCTGAACCAGGTGATGAAGCAGGTGACGTCGTGGGCGGCCATCATCCTGGTTCCGACCCTGATCGCCGGGATCTACGGCATGAACTTCATCCGACCGTTCCCCGACTTCGACAACCCGGCAGGATTCTGGATCGCCATCGCCATGATGGTCGTCTCGGGCGGCATCCTGTATCGGGTGTTCCACGGTCGGGGTTGGATCTGACGCCAGACCGCGGCACGATCGCGAGGAGGTGGCCATTGCGACTCCGCTACCCGAAGCACCAGGGCCCCGACCGGCACCCGGCCAACATCCGCCACTTCGGCGACCGGCGAACGCTCGGGGAGCGGGTCGCCGACGGCGTCGCCGCCAGCGTCGGGTCGTGGCCGTTCATCATCATCCAGTCGCTCCTCCTGGGGCTGTGGATCGTGGCCAACGCGTTCCTCATCAGGGACTGGCTCGGAGGCCGGCCGTTCGATCCGTACCCCTTCATCCTGCTCAACCTGGTGCTCTCGTTCCAGGCCGCATACACCGGTCCGGTCGTGATGATGAGTCAGAATCGTCAGGCGGCGAAGGATCGGGATGAAGCCGAGCACGACTACGACGTCAACCGGGAATCCCTGGAACGGCTCGAGCGGCTCGAGGAGGAGCAGGGCCGGATCCACGATCTCCTGGTTCGTCTGACGGAGACCGGCCGGTCCGCGCCGTTCGGTCCTCAGGACTCCAGTCGGTAGATCTTCACGTCGACCAGGCCGCTCGACGGCTGGGCCAAGCGCTCGAACGCCCGCTTGGCCAGGTCGATCACCCGCCCGTCCCCGCTCGGGCCCCGGTCCATCACCCGGACGAACACGTATCGGTCCGCCGTGCGGACGGAGACCAGGCTGCCACACGGCCACCTCGGATGGGCGGCGTACATCCCGTGGAGGGGCTGGCCGCAGGAGCCCTGGGCACCCTCCAGGTCGTACCAGGAGGCCGTCCCAGCCTGGCGGGCCAGCGCGTCGTGGAAGTGGATGTCCTGGTGGGGATGGTCCAGCCGGAGGTGGTGCATCGTGGCGTGGAGGCGTCGCCATCGGTCCAGCGTGGGGCCGGGGTGCTTCGGTCGCCGGTGCCGCTCGTGCCAGCTCCGGTGGATCTGCCGCAGCTCCTGATGGGCTCGGAACCGGTGGCGCCAGAACGCCGGATCGTACTTCCACCACCCCCGGACCTGGTGCGCGGTGGTGGGTCCGGCCATGACCAGCACCGCGGCCAGCACGGCTGCCGCCGCCTGGGCCATCCGCCGGCGGATCCCGGCGGATGGCGTGCGTGTTCCCATCGAGCGCATCGGGATCGGATCACCCTACTGGGCGGCTCCCGGTCGTGCCAACCGGGCGAGCGGTAGCATGGGGACGTGGCCGAGAAGATGGAACGCGTTCTCCTGGCGGCTCCGCGTGGGTACTGCGCCGGTGTGGACCGGGCCGTGGACATCGTCGAGCGCGCCCTCCGGATCCACGGCGCCCCGGTGTACGTCCGGAAGCAGATCGTGCACAACATCCACGTCGTGCGCGACCTGGAGCGGAAGGGAGCCGTGTTCGTCGAAGAGGAGTCTGAGGTGCCGGAGGGCGCCACCGTGGTCCTCTCGGCTCACGGGGTGGCCCCGGAGGTCTACCAGAACTCCGCGTCCCGGCACCTCCGAGTGATCGATGCCACGTGCCCGCTGGTCACCAAGGTCCACCTGGAGGCTCGCCGGTTTGCCGGCGATGGATCCACGATCCTCCTCATCGGCCACCAGGGGCACGAGGAGGTCATTGGCACCAGCGGGGAAGCCCCCGACCACATCCGCCTGGTGGGCGACGTGGAGGAGGCTCGGGCCGTCGATGTCCCCGACCCGGAGAACGTGTCGTACCTCTCTCAGACGACGCTGTCGGTCGACGAGACGAACGAGATCATCGCCGTCCTCCGGCGGCGGTTCCCCCACATCCAGGGGCCGCCCCGAGACGATATCTGCTACGCGACGCAGAATCGCCAGGACGCCGTAAAAGATGTGGCCAGGCGGGCCGACGTGGTCCTGGTGATCGGCTCGGACAACTCCTCGAACTCGAACCGGCTAGTCGAGGTGTCCCGGGCCCTGGGTACGCCGGCCTACCTGATCGACGACGAAACCGAGGTCGATCCGTCGTGGTTCGATGGTGCACGGACGGTGGGGGTGACCTCCGGAGCGTCGGCGCCGGAGTGGCTGGTCGACCGGGTGGTGGGCTGGCTCCGCGAGCGGGGCGCCACCGACGTCGAGGAGGTCCGTGTGGTGGAGGAACACATGGCCTTCGGGCTTCCCCGCGGCGTCCGGGACGCCGACCTCGCCGCGGCGACCTCCCCGTAGCTAGGCCGGAGCCCCGGCGGGAGCTCGGACCAGCGCCTCGATCTCCGGGATGCCGTCCTCGGGACCGATCGAGATCACCCGATCTCCGGCCTCGAACTGGAATCGGGGCCGGGGCCGATAGATCCACCGCCGACCTCGCTGGACGGCGAGCACGAACATGCCCGTCTCCGTCTCCAGAGACAGTTCCTTGAGGGTGGCTCCTTCGGCGCGGGATCCGCGGTGGACCTCCGACTCCGCGGCCACCTCGTCGGAGGCCTCGATGGCTGCAGCCACCACCGGGTGGAGCTCCTCGCCCTTCTCCACGAGGTACGTCATCGACCGGGCGGCGTCGAAGATGCGCTCCGAGGCGTAGGCCAGGCGGATCAGGCCCCGGAGCTCGTCGGGCTTCCGGGCCTCGTACGAGGCCCGAAGGACCCATGACTCGAGCTCGTCTTGGAGCGTGTCGCTCCGTCCCTCCAGCGTGGTCACCTCCGCGGCCAGGGCCGGCTCGGCGAACAAGAGGGCCGAGTACGCCAGGCCCACGGCGACCTCGGCCGAGTTCTTCATCTCGACGAGGATGTCCACGGCTCGGTCGAGCTCGGAGAGGGGCACGGTGTCCGCCTCCGGAGGCTCCGGGAGAGACGCCGCGCCGCATATCTCTCGGATCAGGTTCACGCCTTCCTCCGGCCCCTGGAAGAGGAGGACGTCGCCCTCGTTGACCACCGTATCCGGGCCCGGGTCGTACTCCCACTCGTCGCCCCGACGGACGGCGATGAGCCACATGCCCGTCTCGGTGGGAAGCATCAGTTCCCGAAGGGAGCGGCCCACGCAGTCGGCACCCTCTCGGACCTTGACCCGGCCGACGATCTCGTCGGCGTGCCGGAGATCGGGCCGGAGGGCCTCGGGGATCCCCAGCGACGCCGTGACCACCCGGGCGATGTCGGCCGCCGCATCCCCGATCTGCTCGATAGCCCCGGCGATGTGGAGCACGCCGCCCATGGCCTCGGCGTCCTCGGGGCTCCGAGCGGCCAGCATGGAGATGCGGCGCAGGTCGGCCAGGTAGCCGTCCATGACCTCCTCCAGGCGGTCGACCTCCTCGGCTAGGTCCTCGTTGTTGAAGAACAGGGCCGCATAGGCCAGGTCGACCATGATCTCGGAGGTGTCCTTCGCCTCCGCCAGGAGGTCCTTGACGGTTCGTGGGGGCTGATCGGCCATCGGCCTTGGCCTGCGAGTATAGCCACCGCTGCCGGCCGTCACGAGCCGACCCCGAGGGCCAGGAGGGCGATGATCAAGGAGATCACCCCAACGAAGTCCATCGACGATGTGATCATGGGGATGCCGTGGTTGTCGGGGTCCAGGCCCAGGCGAAACGTGGCCACGGCGGTGTAGTACGCCACCACCACGACTGGCACCGTGGCGATCAGCCCGGCCACGAGCGTGATCCCGATCATGTCGAGTAGCCCGGGGCTGTCCAGCCCGACCACGTGGGCGGCGAAGTGGGCGGCCACGCCGGTGAGCACCGAGTTCACCAGGGAGAACATGATCACGATGGACGCGTCGAGCCAGGCCAGTGATTCCGGGACCAGGCGAGGGGCGATGGCCCCCAGGTGCAGCTTGGATGCCAGGCGAGAGGACAGGATGGCTCCCAGGGCGCCCTCGCCCTCGAGATACGGGGGGATCAGCACGAACAGGGCCGGAAGAAGCAGGAACCGGTTCAGCCGGGCCTCGACCATCAGCCCCGCCAGGATGTCGACCGTCCCGGCCACGGCCAGGATCGGCAAGCTCTCCCGAAGGATCCGCCGGGTGATCTCCAGGTCCGTGGTCAGGCCCCGGACGGTGAGTGCGAGCGTGACGACCAGCGCGGCCCCGGCGATGGCGGGGGTCACCCAGGCCAGCCCGATGAGGAACGTGGCCAGGAACATCGCCGGCACGGTGACCATGTCTCCGGCGGCCGTGATCAGCGGACCGGCCACGCTATCGAGATCCCAACCTCTCCGATACGCGCCCCGAGATAGCGCGACGGTGAACGCGCCCACCACGAGGCTCGACAGGATCGCTCCGACGATGGCGATCACCACGAAGTCGAGCATCCCGATGCTCCTCACCCCGAAGGCCACGGTCAGGGTCTTGGCCAGCGCTCCCTCAAGCAGCGAGATGGCGAACGTGAGCACGGTGACGGCGTAGACGTTTTGATAGAGGATCCCCTCGCGCTCTCGGGTCGGGGCGTACATCCCGGAGTGGATGCTCGTGCCCAGCCGGGAGCCGAGGGCCCCGAAGATGTTGCCCCGCATCCCGATGGCTGCGGGCACCATGACCATCAGGCCGGGAAGCCGCTCCAGGGTTCCGGTGATCGATCCGAGGGCGACTCCGGCGATCAGGCTCCCCAGCGAGGAGATGACCAGGGCGACGAATCCCTGGCCGATGGTCCGCCGCTCGGCCCGCCAGTAGGCGAAGACGCGACCGATCCCACGCCGCATCTTGATCCGTCCGTCATCGCTCGACCTCGCATCGGGGAAGCCCGCGGCAGTCTACCCGGCGGTCCGGCCTCCCGCGTCACGCCGTGGCCAGGCGCTCGATCTCTTCGGCCAGGATGAAGTCCTTCTCCGTGATGGCGTCGACGCTCCAGGTGTGGAGGCCGATCCGGACCCGGTCGTAGTGGTTCTCCACGTCGGGATGGTGGTTCAGACGTTCGCACGGCTCCACCAGGCGCTGGAGGAACGCGATGGCCTCCGGAAATCCGTCGAACCGGAACCATTTGTGGATCTCGCCAGCATCCCGCTGCCAGCCCGGAAGCAAGGCCAGGCGGCGGTCGATCTCCTGGTCGGACAGGGGCTCCGGTCTCTCCGTCAGGTCAGCACCGGAAGGTCTTTTTCCCCATGGGAGCGCCTTCGAACGCCACCTTGACCCGGCACCTGGTCGAGTTGGTGGGGACCCGGAAGCTCTTCTTGAACCGGCTGTCGGCGTTCAGGGTGGCGGACTTCCTGGCGATCTTGCGGAGCGGCGAGCCGTTGGCGAGGAAGGTGAGCTTCACCCTGTGCCCGGCCGCAGGGGGCTCGATCCGTCCGGTGATGATGGCCCGGTCTCTCGTGACCCTGGCCCTCAGGTTCGCGACCCGGTACCCGCCAGCACCGGCGGACCCACCCGCCTGACAGGTCAGGGTGCCGAGGTTGCTCGGACCGTTGGCGGTGGCGGACTCTGGGCCGGGAGAGAAGTCCGTGGCGCTGTCGTTCGTGTCATCGGCGGGTTCCAGAGTGGTGTTGCCCTTCAGGTCCCGGTGGAGTGACTGGGTCGAAGGGATCCCTCCCGGTTCGGGCATGCCGGACGGGGACGTCGTCGCTCCGGCGAACGAGCCCCACGACACGCAGTCGATGTTCTCGAAGCACACCGCGCCACCGGTCCCGGAGAGCAGGGGGGGCATCGTGAAGTCCGCCGTCCCGAACGCCGCCTGGGCCTCGGTGGTGCCGAACAGGATGTGGGCGTTGTCGGCGCCGTTCCCCACGTCGTCCGGGATGGTGCAGTCAGTCCTGGGCGCAGCCTCCCCCGGGTACGAGGGCTCGCCGTAGAAGTGGAGCCGGTGACCTCCGACGGAGTTCTGTCCGGGCGAGAACATCTGCAGCTCGACGAACTCGATGTTGGGATCGTCGGCGGTCGCCGCGAACACCTCCACCACCTTCATCTCATGGAACACGGCGGACGCGGGACCGGTCGAGGCCACGAGGCCCGCGGCGACGAGTGAGGCGGCCGCCAAGAGGCGGCCAAGCGGGCGCTTTCTCATGACGTCCTCCCACCCGTCGACATCATCCCGGATTCGCCGTGGCTCTCCGGCCGGTTCGCCCCCGTCTACCCGGTTGCCGCGGCCAGGGCCTTGTCCAGGATGCCCAGCCCCTCCTCGACCAGGTGGTCCTCGATGGTGAGTGGAACCAGGAGCCGGACCACGTTGTCGTACGTCCCCGCCTTGAGCGTGATCAAGCCCTGCGTCCAGCATTCCTCGATCACGGCGGAGGCCGCGGCCTTGGCGGGATGCTTCGTCTCCCGGTCGTCGACGAGCTCCACGGCCAGCATGGCCCCGAGCCCCCTGATGTCGCCGATCACCTCGTAGCGCTCGGCCAGATCGTGCAGCCCGTCCAGCAGCACCCCTCCGACCCGCTGGGCCCGTTCGAGCAGCCCGTCGCGCTCGATCGTGGCGATGACCTCGAGGGCGGCTGCGCAGGCCACGGGGTTTCCCCCGAACGTCCCCCCCAGGCCGCCGACGTGGACGGCGTCCATGATGTCGGCCCGAGCGGTCATCCCGCCGATCGGGAGGCCCCCGCCCAGGGCCTTGGCCGTGGCCACGATGTCCGGGACGACGTCGAACTGCTCGATGCCGAACCACGTGCCGGTGCGGCCGAACCCCGTCTGGACCTCGTCGGCCACGAACAGGATGCCGCGGGATTCGCAGAACGCCTTCAGCCGGGGGAGGAACTCGGGAGCGGGGACCACGAACCCGCCCTCGCCCTGGACCGGCTCGGCGACCAGGCAGGCCACGCTCTCCGGCCCGATGTGCTTCTCGATCTCGTCGATCACCAGGTCCGCGCAGGAGGGGCCGCATCGCTCGGGGGGCTGACCGGTCGGACATCGGTATGGGTAGGCGAACGGCAGCCGGTAGACCTCCGGCGCGAACGGCCCGAAACCCAGCTTGTAGGGCATGACCTTCGCCGTCAGCGACATGGCCATCAGCGTCCGTCCGTGGAAGCTGTGATCGAATGTGACCACGGCCGGCCGGCCCGTGAAGTACCGGGCCACCTTCACCGCGTTCTCCAGGGCCTCCGCTCCGGAGTTGACGAGCATCGTCCGCTTCTGGTGATCCCCCGGCGTCAGCTCGTTCAGCCGTTCCGCCAGAGCTACGTAGGGCTCGTTCATCGTTACGTGGAAGCACGTGTGGGTGTACGCCTCGGCCTGCCGACGGATGGCCTCCACGACCGGGGGCGCGGCGTTGCCGACGTTCAGCACGGCCAAGCCGGCGCCGAAGTCGATGAAGCGGTTGCCGTCGACGTCCTGGACGATGGCGCCCTGAGCCCGTTCCACGAACACCGGAACCGTGTTGAACACCGCCTTGGGTACGGCCGACTGCCGCCGGGCCAGCAGCTCACGCGACCGGGGACCGGGGATCTCGGTGGCCAGGTGCCGCTCCTGGGGGATGTCCATCCCAGTCAGTGTCGGTGAGGACGGCGGTCGTGGCGACCGGACGGCGGTCGAAACCCCCTTCTCGGGTTTGTACGGTCCGGACTACGGCCGCCGCCCCGCGCGGTTCCGGGAGCGGTCCCGAACCGGCGCATCCCTTGTACGGACCGTACAATCCCCGCGTGACGGCTCGCATCGACGAGATCCTCCGGATGCCAGGCCTGGCCCTGAAGCTGGTGGCCGGCGGAGCGGCCTCGAGCAGGCCGATCCGGTGGGTCCACGTCAGCGAGCTGGAGGACCCGACTCCGTGGCTCAGAGGGGGCGAGCTCCTGCTGACCACAGGGATGGGGTTGGGGAAGACGCCGGCCCGCCAACGCGCCTACGTCGGGCGGTTGTCGGCGGCGGGGCTGGCCGGACTCGGGTTCGGGGTGGGGTTCTCCTTCTCCAAGGTCCCCAAGGCCGTCATCGAGGCCGCCGACCGGCTGGCCTTCCCGGTCTTCGAGGTTCCCTACCCGGTGCCGTTCATCGCCATCACGGAGGCGGTCTACAGGCGGATCGCCGGCGAACAGGTGGACGTCCTCCAGCGATCGCTGGAGGCCCAGGCCCTGCTGACCAGGGCGGTGCTCGACGGCGGGGGAGCGCAGGGTGTGGCCCGGGCGCTCGGTGAGGCCATCGGGGGCTGGGCGGTGGTCCTGGACCTCCACGGCCTTCCCGTGGCCGCCGCTCCCCGGTCCGCTCGCGGTCGGGCGCCCCGGCTGTGGGGCGAGCTTCGGGACTCCCGGCCCCAGGATCTCGGCTTCAGCTACTCGATGCTGGACCGAGGGGACCACGTCTCGGTCCAGCCCGTTGGGGCCCGGGGGCGGGTGGAAGCCTTCCTGGCGATCGGGAAGCGCGACGCCCTGGGTCAGTTCGATCGCATCGTGGCCGGCCACGCGTTGTCCCTGCTGGCCATCGAGCTCGACAAGTCCCGGGCCGTGGCCGACGCGGAACGCCGGTTGAAGGGTGACTTCCTCGACGCCCTGGTTCGCGGGACGCTGTCCGACCGAGAGGCCGCCCGAGGACTCCGTCGATTCGGCCTGGAGGTCGATGGGCGGGTTGAGGTGATCGCCCTGGAGGGGTCTGCTCCGGTCGGGGACCTGACCTGGGCGGTGGAGGACGTGCTCTCCCGGCAGGGCGGCGGGTTCCTCACCGCGCCTCGTGACGACGTTCTGTACGTGCTCCTCTCTCCCAACGGGCAAGGGTCCGTCGATGAGCTCAGGCGGAGCGTCTCCGAACGACTGGGGACGAAGGTCCTGGCCGGGGCGGGGAGCCCCGTGCCGGCTGCGGAGACCGCGAGGAGCATGCGCGAGGCTCGCTACGCCCTCCAGGTCTGCCGGGTCGAGGGTCGGGAGGTGGCCGACTTCGAGACGCTGGGGACGTACCGGCTGCTGCTCACACTGCAGGAACCGGACGCACTCCGCGCCTTCGCGGACTCGGTGCTCGCTCCCCTGGACGCGTACGACACCGAGCATGGAGGCGAGCTGGTGCCGTCCCTCCGGGCGTTCCTCGACCACAACGCCAGGTGGGAGGCGGCGGCGGGCCAGCTGTTCGTGCACCGCCACACGCTTCGGTATCGGATGCGCAAGGTGGAGGAGCTCACCGGGCGGGATCTGGCCACTCCCCACGACCGGATGGAGTTCTGGCTGGCCATCCGGGCCCGCAATCTCCTGGTCCGGTCGGCCGACTAACCCGAGCCGGTCAGCTGGTTCCGGAGACCGTCTGCGGGGCGTCGGCGGATGGCCAGGATGACGGAGGCTGCCCCGATCGCTCCGGCGAGGATCCCTCCCCCCAGCCAAGCCTCCACATTTCCCTCCCCGGACCGCTCCACCGCGGCTCCGTCCCCTTGGGGCGCCCCCGGATGGGAGACCGCGGAGATCGAAACGGTCTTCCCGGATCCCGCCGCCCCGTCCTCACCGACGACCACGGCCCCCACCATCCCCGGGTGGATCGTGCAGGCGAACGGGTAGATCCCGGGCTCGGAGAACGTCGCCCGGAACGCGTCCCCCTCGTTCATGTCCTCGAACCGGCCCCACCCGTTGGACGACACGTTGTGGGTGATCGGGTCCCGGTTGACAAACGTGACCTCGGTGCCGGGGTCGATGCGCAGGATCGCCGGCCGAAAGCACGCCTTGGTCATGGCCACCGTACCGCCGGTCCCCTCCGTCAAGCTGGCGTGGCACCCTCCACCGGCCGCGGCGGGGATCGTACCCAATCCCCCCACGGCCACGGTCGCCACGGACAGGAGGACCGCCCTGATCGTCCCTCGCAACATGGTCTACCTCCTCGTCGGTTCCATGGGAGATACACCGCGGTGAGGTCCCGGGTTCCGGGCCCGGGTGGCGGATTGTCCCGACCGTACAGCGGAACGCGGGGCGCTTGAGCCGGGTGGCACGGCCCCCCGACGGCGGCCGGCGGTAGGCTAGACCCGAGCGGAGCCGAGGAGGAGTCGGATGGCCACCACCATGCAGCGGCGGCAGATGTTCATCGGCGGCGAGTGGACGGACGGATCGGCGGAGGAGAGCCTGCCGGTGGTCAATCCGGCCACGGGTGACACCATCGCCGAGACCCCACGGGGTTCCGAGCGGGATGTCGACCGGGCGGTGGGGGCCGCGCGGAAGGCCTTCGACGACGTGTGGTTCGACACCACCCCCGGCGAGCGCAGCGCGATGTTGCTGAAGCTGGCGGATACCATCGAGGCGAACGCCGACGAGCTCGGCCGGCTCGAGTCCGAGAACGTCGGGAAGCCGTCCTCCTGGGTGATCTCCGACGAGATCATGGTCATCGCCGAGCAACTCCGGTTCTTCGCCGGGGCGGCCCGGACGATGACGGGGCTCCCCGTCGACGAGTACTTCCGGGCTGACGGCACGATGTACACCAGCATGCTCCGGCGGGAGCCGATCGGGGTGGTCGGGCTGATCGCCCCGTGGAACTACCCGCTGTACATGGCGATGTGGAAGTTCGCTCCGGCCCTGGCGGCTGGGAACACCGTGGTGATCAAGCCCTCCGAGTGGACCCCGCTGACACTGCTGAAGACGGCCGAGCTGGCCGCAGACATCTTCCCGCCGGGCGTGTTCAACGTCGTGCTCGGGGATGGGGTGCCCACGGGGGCGGCCATCGTCAAGCATCCCGGGGTCGACATGGTGTCGCTGACCGGGGAGGTCACCACCGGGAAGGAGGTGGCCCGGACCGCCGCCGATACCCTCAAACGCGTCCACCTGGAGCTCGGCGGCAAGGCCCCGGTGCTCGTCTTCGACGACGCCAACCTGGAGAGCTCGGTGGAGTGGATCAAGACGGCGGGTTACTTCAACTCCGGTCAGGACTGCACGGCCGCGACCAGGGTGCTGGCCGGCGGCGGGATCTACGACAACCTCCTGTCGGAGCTTGTGCCGGCCGTCGAGTCGATGAAGGTGGGCGACCCCTCGGCCGAGGACACCGAGATGGGCCCCGTCGTCTCCCGGGAGCAGCTCGAGCGGGTCACCGGGTTCGTCGACCGGGCCCGGGAGGGCGGTGCCAAGGTGCTCACCGGCGGCGAGCGCATCGACGGTCCCGGGTTCTTCTACAAGCCGAGTCTGATCACCGACATCGATCAGAGCTCGGAGATCGTCCAGCGAGAGGTGTTCGGGCCGGTGGTCACCGTGCAGCGGTTCGAGGGCGACGACCAGGCCATCGACTGGGCCAACGATGTGGACTATGGCCTGTCCGCATCGGTGTGGACCCGTGATGTCGGTCGGGCCCTGAACGCTTCCCGGCGGCTGCGGTTCGGCACCGTGTGGATCAACACCCACATCCCCCTGACGCCCGAGATGCCCCATGGCGGCTTCAAGCAGAGCGGGTACGGGAAGGACATGAGCATCTACTCCTTGGAGCACTACACCGAGCTGAAGCACGTCATGGCGGCCATCGACTGATGAACGCCACGCCGTACCTCGTCGCCGGACAGCGGCGGCCGGGCGACGACTCCTTCGACGTGACCAGCCCGTACGACGGGCACGTGGTGGCCCGGGTCGGGTCGCCGAGCGATGCCGACGTTGAGGAGGCGGTGTCCAGGGCCTCTGAGACCTTCGAGACCGAGTCCAGGAACCTCCCGGTCCACGCCCGAGCAGAGGCGCTGATGCACATCTCCCGGCGGCTCCAGGAGCGGGGCGATGAGGTGGCGGAGACCATCGCCCGGGAGGGCGGCAAGCCGCTCAAGTGGTCGAAGGTCGAGGCGGCCCGGGCGGTGTCGACGTTCCGCTGGGCCGCGGAGACCCTCCGGGCGATGGACGGCGAGCTTCTCCGGCTCGACACGGACCCCGCGCTGGGCTCGCGCCTGGGCCTGGTCCGGCGGTTCCCGTACGGGCCCGTCCTGGGGATCTCGCCGTTCAACTTCCCGGTCAACCTGGTGGCCCACAAGATGGCCCCCGCCCTGGCCGTCGGGGCCCCCATCGTCCTCAAACCGGCCTCGGCCACGCCGCTCGGCGCGCTGCTCCTGGGCGACCTGTTCGCCGAGACGGACCTCCCCCCGGGGATGCTATCGGTGCTCCCGGTGTCCAGCGACGTCGCCGGGCGGATGGTCAAGGACCGCCGGTTCAAGAAGGTGTCGTTCACGGGGTCCTCGCCGGTGGGGTGGAAGATCAAGGGTCTCGACCCGAGGAAGCACGCCACCCTGGAGCTGGGCGGCAATGCCGGGGTGATCGTCCACTCGGACGCCGACCTCGACCACGCCGCCGCTCGGGTGGCGTACGGCGGCTATTACCAGGCCGGGCAGTCCTGCATCGCCGTGCAGCGGATCTTCGTCCACGCTCCCGCCTACGACGACTTCGTCACCCGCCTGGTCAAGGAGGTCGAGGCGCTGAAGGTCGGAGACCCGATGGACCCCGAGACCGAGGTCGGCCCCCTGATCGACGACACGGGGCTCGACAAGGTGTCCGGGATGGTCGACCAGGCGGTGTCCCAGGGGGCCGAGGTGCTGGTCGGCGGGGAGCGGAAGGATCCCTTCTACCTGCCGACCGTCCTGGCGGGCGTCCGGGATGACATGGACGTGTGCCGCGAGGAGATCTTCGGCCCGGTGACGACGATCGATCGATACGAGACGTTCGACCAGGCGCTCGACAAGGTCAACGGCACGGCGTTCGGCCTCCAGGCCGGAGTGTTCACCCGAGACCTCGAGCGGGCCATGCTGGCCCACCGGGAGATCCGGGTGGGAGGCATCATCGTGAACGATGTCTCGGCGTTCCGGGCCGACCAGATGCCGTACGGCGGCTCGAAGGAATCCGGATACGGTCGGGAGGGGCTCCGGTACGCCATGGAGGAGATGACGGAGCCCCGGATCATGGTCCTGTCCAACGTCCCGCTCTGAACCGCATGGCCCACCCGAGCGAGGGCGTGGTCCGCCGGTTTGTCGACGCGATGGTGGCCCGGGACGTGGGAGCCAATGCCGAGTGCTTCACGGACGATGTCGTCTTCCACATCGGCGGGCGGAACACGCTGTCCGGCGACCACCGCGGCAAGACGGCCGTCATGACGAGGCTCTTCCAGTCGTGGGAGGAAGCGTTCGGGGGGTTGCGGATCACCCTTCACGACGTCCTGGCCAACGATGACCACGTGGTGGTGCTCAGCGACCGGCGGGCCCGGCGGGACGAACGCTCGTCATGAGGGCCGCCACCGTCTATCACGTCCGCGGGGGGGCGGATCGCCGAGGCCTGGCTGTTCGAATTGGACCCGTACGCGATCGACGAGTTCCTATCGGAGTGAGGACGATCCGGGGTCTGGGCCCCGCCTCCGGTCTAGGGTCCCGGCTTCTCTCCGAGTAGCCAGTCGAGGAACACCCGGTTGTTCAGGCAGTCGGGGCTCCGGCGTTCCCGGAGCAGATCGACCGCGTCCTGCGGGTCCATCCCCCGGGCGACCAGCGCCCGGCCGGTGATCAGGGAGGCCCGGTTCAACCCGGAGTGGCAATGGACCAACACGTTGTGTCCCCCCTCCATCAGGCGGTTGGTGAAACCGGCGATTGCCCGAACGGTCTCCTCGTCGACCATCCTCCGCTTGTCCTCGATTGGCCAGTAGAGGTACACGTCGCCCAGATCCTCCATCGGGATGTTCGGGTCGATCGATCCTTCCAGATCGACCACCGCGGTGATCCGAACCGGGCGGCCCTCCTGGTCGGTGAACGATCTGTCGTCGTCGTCGACAGGGGTCACCGACTGATACAGCCTGGGGACGATCTCGAAGATCCTCACCGCTCGGCGGCGACGCGTTCGAAATGTCGGAGGATGTGCGGGGCCACGTCGAGCGTGGCGGGGTGGAGCGGCGGGTCGGCCAGGGTGGACAGGAACGGCACCTCCGAATCCTGGGCGTGGAGCGACCCGTGCTCGCCCTTGTGCTTGGTGTCGATGATGTTGGCCACCTCGGACATCACCTTCGAGGTCACCACGACGTCGCCGATCCGGTCGAGGAGGAGGGCGTGGTGGATCCGGAACATCGCCAGCGGGTACTCGGGCGTCCGGAGCTCGTCTCCATCGGTCACCCCGTCGACCGGCCCGAGGTCGCCGTCCGCCTGCCATCGGTTCCCTCGCTCGTCGACCAGGCCTCCGGCTTCGGCCGGGCGGAACCGAAGCCGGCCCCGGCCGCCCTGGACCACGTTCCACCCATCCTCCCGCCACATCACCTGGTCGACCCCGGGATGGTCGAGCAGCGTCTTCACCACCGGATGGCGGAGCTCCTCCTTTCGGTCCGGATGGAGGTACACGTAGCCGGCCCGGCCGTTCCCCGCGTGTGCCACCTCGGCTCCGTCGAAGCTGTCCGCGCCTCGCTCCGGCTTCACGATCCGGAATGCCTGGAGGACGTCGTCCAGGTCGATGAAGTGATCGTCGTCCTTGATCAGCGGGGTCTGTCCATGGTCCGAGGTGAGAACGAAGCCGACCTCGTCGAGCGTGCGGTCCCACGATCCCAACGCCCCCATGACGTTCCCGATGAGCTCGCCGGCCCGGACGAGGTTGTTGAACTGCGTGTCCGGCCCTTTGTGGTGGGAGATGTGATCGTTCTCGTGCAAGTAGAACAGGACCATGTCGGCGGCGTCCCGTTCCAGCAGTTCGCGGGTCACGCAGGAGGCCCACTCGTCGGTGGCCTTGATCCTCTTGAGCTTCCCCCGGACGCCCAGATGCTCCTCGCAGGCCGCCGACGGACCGGAGATGACGTCGGCGAAGTAATGCTCCTTTGGGCCGAGGAGCTCCCGGCCGGCTAGATGTTCGTCCAGGAAGAACCTCTCGATGGCATCGGGGTGGACGTCCTGTTTGTGGCGGCCCCGATGAACCAGGAAGTTCGTGGCGGCGGTGCTGAATCCCAGCTCGTCCAGGCTCTCGTGAAGGGTCCGGACCTCCCTGCGGAGATGCTTGTGGTTGAGGTTGACGAACAGGTCGGTGGCGACCTCCCTGAGCCTGGTGATGAAGGCCAACCTGGGCCCCTGCCCGTAGTTCACGTAGCGCTGCTCCTCGACGTCGTACCAGGACTGGCCGGGGATGCCGTGACGGTCCGGCGTCGCCCCCGTGATGAGGGTGGCCGTGGCGCACGGTGTGATCGAGGGAAAGGCGGCCACGCTGTCCCGGACGTAGTGGGACCGTTCCTTGAGGTCCGTGAGCGCCGGGGCCAGCCCCGACGCGGCCACCTGTTCGAACGCGTCGGTCCGCAACCCGTCGATGACGATGTAGACCACGCGGCGCTGCGGCGTGTTCCCCACGGCCTCTCAGTACCCGGAGCGAGGGCGGCGATAAACCGGCCGCCCCCCGGGCCGGGTCCCTCGTCCGGTCGGGCGTCGGCTGGGATATCGTGTCGGACGCGCGACCACGAGGAGGAGACATGGGAGCCCTACCGCCGCCCGCCGAGGAAGCCCTCCGGCGCGCCCTGGTCTGCGAGTTCACGGTGGTCCGTCCCGACGGCCGCCCCGTGACCCACCCCATGATCCCGATCTACGACGGCGAGCGGATCTATCTCCACTCGAGCATCCTGTTCTCGAAGAAGGTCGCCCACGTGAAGGCCAATCCGAGGGTCTCGGTGGCGGTCACGGATCTCTCGGCCACTCACGGTGAGCCGCTCAAGGACCGGGTCACGGTCCAGGGGGACGCGGTCGTTCGGGAAGACGACCCCCACACCACATGGGAGCGGATCCTCCCGCTGTGGATCGAGAAGGAGCCGATCGTGGAGTCCTTCTACAAGCAGCGGGTGGCCCTGCCCCTGTTCTGGGAACGGTCCCTGATCGAGATCACGCCCCGGCGGGTCCTGGTCTGGACGGGAGGACGGACGGATCGGCCCCCGGCGGTCCACGAGCTGAGCGAGGTGACGTGATGGCGATCGACGCGTCGGTCCTCCGGGAGATCGAGGAAGGGTTCGCCCACGCCGTCGTGGTGTTTCTCGGGCGGGACGGCTACCCGGTCGGGGTGGCCGCCGACTTCCGCGTCGACGTTGACCGCGGAGTCTTGACGCTGGTCCCGCCGACCGGCGAGGAGGTCGCCCCTCCGGAAGGCGCGGAGGTCAACGTCATCGTCAGCCACATCCGGCCCCAGGAGATCGGTTACGACGAACGCCGGTACGTGCAGCTGTGGGGACGCCTCCGCCGAACCCGGTCGGGTCTGGAGCTCGCTCCGGTCCGCCACCACACCTGGGACGAGCGGAAGGTTCCGTTCTTCCAGTACTCGGAGCAGACCGTCCCGCAGGCTCACCGCTACCTGGAGGAGCTGGGCCGGCAGCGAGGTCGGCCGGTCCGTCCTCGGCTGTCGTTCGGATGGCTGGCCCTCCGAACCACCCGGGCCCCGTTCCTCACGGCGACGGTGGTGCCCATCCTCCTCGGCGTGGCCGTCGCGGCCCGGGAGGGTAGGTGGAGCTTCTTCCTGGCCGCGCTCACCCTCCTGGCCGGCTCGCTGGTGCACCTCGGTCTGAACGTGGCCAACGATGTGTTCGACACCAGGTCAGGGGCGGACGCGGCGAACGTCACCCCGACGCAGTTCAGCGGAGGCTCGCGGGTGGCCCACTATGGACTGGTTCGCCTGCGCACCCTGGCCCTCCTGTCGGCGGGGTTCTACCTGGCCGGCGTCGGGATCGGCCTGTACCTCGCCGCCCGGACCGACTTCTGGCCGCTGTTCTGGCTCGGCGCCGCCGGCGTGGCGATCAGCGTGTTCTACACGGCCCCTCCCTTCCGGCTGGTGCATCGGGGGGTGGGCGAGCTCGCCGTGGCCCTGGGGTTCGGCCCGATCATGCTGCTGGGCGCGTACCTCGTCCAGGCCGAGCGGTTCTCCTTCGAGGCGATCTACCTGTCGATCCCGGTGGCCATCCTGATCTCCCTCGTCCTGTACGTGAACGAGATCCCCGATCGGGCCGGCGACGCCGCCGCGGGAAAGCGAACGCTGCCTGTGCGGTGGTCGAGGGACGCCGTGATCCGGGCCTACGTCTGGGCGGCCGGCCTGGCCTTCGCCACGATCGCCGTCGGCGCGGTGTCGGGGCTCCTTCCTCGACCCACGCTGCTCGCCCTGGCCACGATCCCGCTCGCGGTCAACGTCGGCCGCGCGCTTCGTCGCGACTACGACGACCCCTACGCGCTGATGTTCTCGGCCATGGGCACGAACATCAAGCTCCATCTGTACACGGGGCTCCTGCTGTTCGCCGGCTACCTGATCGCCGTGGGGGCTGACCGGTTCCTGACCGATCCCCCCGCGTTCCTTCGCTGACCCAGGATGGTCGACCGCACCGATGATCGGGATGTCAGGGGAGAGGCTGCAGAGGCGGCGGGGATCGAAGGTTTTCCCCCCACGCTGTCCATCTCCGATGCCGCCCGCCGGTGCGGTGTGCACCGGAACACCGTCCGCCGATACCTGGACGCTGGGAAGTTTCCGGGTGCGTTTCGGGAGGATGAGCGCTCTCCGTGGCAGATCCCGGTACAGGAACTGCGTGAGGCAGGCCTCAACGTCCGTGCGGTCTCCTCGGCGGAGGCTTGGGCACTGCAGAGCTGGTCGCGGGCGGACCTGGCGATCTGGCTGGAGGAGCTTCAGGGGAAGGTCCGGGAAATGACCCGTCGCGCCGAGGAGGCCGAGGCCCTCCTGTCGGAGCGCGACCGCCGGATCGAGGATCTCGTGCGGGCGGTTGCCGTCCTGGGACGGAGTCGATCACCGGGTGAGAGCTCGTCAGGGAATCAGGCCGGGTAGATCCACTCCTGTTCCAGCGAGCCATCGCGACGGTGGATCAGGAGCCTGGCCGGCTGAAACGTCGCCCCACCGCCGGGGTACGCTATGCGTCGTGCCAAAGGGGGTCTCATGGGCGTGAAGGACATCGCCGCGCTCCTGGAGGAGCGCCGGGTCATCGAGCCGTCGAAGGACTTCTGCGACAGCGCCATCGTCCGGGACGAGGACGTGTACCGGGAGGCCGAGGCCGACCTGGAGGGGTTCTGGGCCCGGCAGGCCGAGCACCTCCGGTGGACGAAGCGGTGGGAGGAGGTCCTCGACTGGAACCCCCCGTGGGTGAAGTGGTTCGTGGGCGGGAAGCTCAACGTTACCGACAACTGCCTGGACCGCCACGTCGAAGCCGGCCTGGGCGACCGGGTGGCCTACTACTGGGAGGGAGAGCCCGGGGAGGAGCGGGTCATCACCTACGCCCAGCTCCTCGGGGACGTGGTCCGGTTCGCAGGCGCCCTGAAGGACCTCGGGGTGGGCAAGGGAACCCCGGTCGGGATCTACATGGGCATGGTCCCGGAGCTGCCGGTGGCCATGCTGGCCTGCGCCCGGCTGGGGGCCCCCCACACCGTGGTGTTCGGGGGATTCTCCGCGGACGCCCTGGCCGATCGGCTCAACGACATGCGGTGCCACGTGTTGGTCACCCAGGACGAGGGGTGGCGGCGGGGGGAGCGGGTCCCCCTGAAGCGGAACGCCGACCAGGCCCTGGACCGGGCGGCCACCGTCCAGTCCGCCGTGGTGCTTCGGCGAACCGGGGCCGAGGTGTCGATGGCCGAGGGCCGGGACCGGTGGTGGGACGACGCGGTCGAGGGCCACAGCGACGACCCGGCATCCTCTCCCCCCGAGCCGATGGACGCCGAGGACCTCCTGTACCTCCTGTACACCAGCGGGACCACCGGCAAGCCCAAGGGCATCGCCCACACCACGGGGGGGTACCTGACCGGGGTGTCCACCACCCACCGGATGATCTTCGACCTTCATCCGGAGACCGACGTGTACTGGTGCGCCGCGGACGTGGGGTGGGTGACCGGCCACTCGTACATCGTGTACGGCCCGTTGTCCAACGCCACCACGGGGATCCTGTACGAGGGGGCTCCGGACTTCCCCGACAAGGACCGGTGGTGGTCGATCGCCGAGAAGCACCGGGCCACCATCCTGTACACCGCCCCCACGGCCATCCGGTCGTTCATGAAATGGGGACCGGAGTATCCCCAGAAGCACGACCTGTCATCGCTCCGCCTGCTGGGGACGGTCGGCGAGCCGATCAACCCCGAGGCCTGGATGTGGTACTACGCCACCATCGGGGGGGAGCGGTGTCCCATCGTGGACACGTGGTGGCAGACCGAGACCGGGATGATCCTGATCACTCCCCTTCCCGGGGTCACCCGGCTGAAGCCCGGGTCGGCCACCCGGCCGTTCCCCGGCGTCGAGGCGGACGTGGTCAACGAGGAGGGCCGGTCGGTCCCGGCCGACACCGGGGGCTCGCTGGTCCTCCGGAAGCCGTGGCCGGCCCAGTTCCGGACGATCTACCACGACCCCGACCGGTACGTGGAGACGTACTTCTCCCGGTTCGGCCCCGACCTCTACGTCACCGGGGACGGGGCCAGGCGCGACGAGGAGGGGTACTTCTGGCTCCTCGGTCGGATCGACGACGTGATGAACGTGGCCGGGCACCGGCTGTCCACCTACGAGATCGAATCGGCCCTGGTCGACCATGAGGCGGTGGCCGAGGCGGCGGTGGTGTCCCGCCCCGAGCCCCAGGTCGGAGAGGCCATCGTGGCCTTCGTCACCCTCCGGGGCGGCCGGCAGGGGGACGAGGCCCTGATCGGGGAGCTCCGGGACCACGTGGCCGGGAAGATCGGGAAGATCGCCCGCCCCCACGGCATCATCCTCACCGAGGACCTGCCCAAGACCCGGTCGGGCAAGATCATGCGCCGGCTCCTCCGGGACGTGGCCCACGGCCGGGACCTGGGGGATGTCACCACCCTGGCCAACGCCGAGGTGGTCGAGGAGATCCGGGGCTTGGCCTCCTCTCGGCCTCAGGAGGACTGAGGCCACCGGAGGGGGGACCCGGCCGACCGGCCGAGGGCCGGACGGCGTTCAAGCGGTCCGCTGAACCGCCGATGAAACCCATGGGTGGTTCGGCATGGCAGAGCGATCTAAAAGGCGTCTCCTGAGCGGAGGTCCGCGGGCCGTGTGGCGGCGCGTGGACGCCGCCGTCCCCCTGGTTCTCAAGGTCATCGTCCCCACGGTGGGGGTTGCCCTGCTGGTCGCGGGGGCCGTGGGCCTCTTCCTGGTCAGAGACACGCGACGGGCCGTTACGGACGCAGCCCGGGAGCAGGGGAGGGTGATCGCGCTCGTAGTCGCGTCCCGTTACCGGGAGGGGGTGGGCGAGCCGGCGGTCATGGACGCCTTCCTCGAGGGCCTCAACCGGACGGCCCCTCACATCGCCCGCATCCGGCTGTTCCGACCGTCCGGCCCCGGCGACCGGAAGGTGTGGGCCGACTCGGGGCCGGATCGGGGCGGGACACCACCGCCGCCTCGGCCACCGCCTCATGGTCGAC
>DASQTB010000105.1:0-22616 GCA_035642095.1 Actinomycetota bacterium
CCGCCGATACCGGGAAGGATCACGTGGCGGGCGTAGCGGCGGACCTGGTCTTCCGTGAGCCTCACCAGACCCGGACCTCCTCTTCGATGGGGTCGCCGCCGGGGAAAGTGAACGCCCGGAGGACCGGCTCCGGTTCGGCCAGCGACAGGATCAGGTACCGGGTGCCGGGGTACGCCGGGGTCTCCTCGCCGGTGACCGGGTCGCGCCACTGGGCCTGGGCCCGGTCGGTCGGCGACGGGAAGGCCTCCGTGTGCGTGTGGGAGTGGAAGATGGCGAGGAGCTCTCTCCCATTGACATCGATGTCCTTGAACACTCGAACCTGCTCGTTGCTATCGAAGCGGTACACGACCGGGCTCTTCTCCGCGTTCAGCATCGGATAGAGGCGGTCAGCCCGGCCGTCCCGCCCGGCGATCACGCCGCAGGCCTCGTTGGGAAGGCTCTTCCGGGCATGCATGACCATCTCGTCGTAGACCGATCGCGGAAGCTCGATCATCCCCTCCTCAAGAAATGCTAGCACCGGGGTCGGATTCCTCCGCCGGTCAGCGGAGCCGACCGAGGATCGAGATGCGACCGGGCGGGCCCTCCACCGTGGCCCCGATGTCGGCGTTCTCGACTCCTCGGCGTTCGAGGGCGGCCCGCAGACGGTCGCCGTCCCGGGTGGCGATCAAGAGACCGCCTGAAGTCTGGGCGTCGGCCAGGACGAACCGCGCGGGGTCGGACAGCCCTCCCCATTCGACGAACGGCTCCACGAAGGATCTGTTCCGCCTCGTGCCCCCGGCGATGACCCCTTCCTCGGCCAGCCGGACGACCCCCTCCAGGAGCGGCACGGCGTCGGCATCCAGCTCCGCGGCCAGCCCGGAGGCGACCAGCAGCTCGTGGAGATGGCCGAGCAGCCCGAACCCGGTGACGTCGGTGGCGGCGTCGGCACCCGCCTCGACCATGGCCTCCGCGGCCGGGGCGTTCAGGGCGGTCATCGTGTCGACCGCGGCCTGGGCCTGCTCAGCGGTGGCCCGACCGCGCTTGATGGCCGTGGTGATCATGCCCACGCCCAGAGGCTTGGTCAGGAACAGCCGATCGCCGGGGTGGGCGGTGGAGTTCCGAACCATTCGGTCCAAGGCGACCAGGCCGGTCACGGCCATGCCGTACTTCGGCTCGGGGTCGTGGATGCTGTGACCTCCGACCACGGCCACGCCGGCCTCGGCAGCGACCTTCCGGCCCCCCTCCAGTACTCGAGCCAGCTGCTCCAGAGAGAGGTCATCGATCGGCCAGGCCACCAGGTTCAGGGCCAGCACCGGTCGCCCCCCCATGGCGTACACGTCGCTCAGGGCGTTGGCCGCGGCGACGCGGCCCCAGTCGAACGGATCGTCCACGATCGGAGTGAAGAAGTCGACGGTCTGGATCAGACCGGTGCCGTCCGGGAGTCGGTACACGGCGGCGTCGTCCTTCGTATCGGTAGCCACGATCACGTCCGGAGGGTGCGTGGACGGTCCCAGCCGGTCGAGCACTTCGCTCAGATCCTGCGGGCTGAGCTTGCACGCACAGCCTGCCCCGTGGCTGTAGGAGGTCAGCCTTCGCTCACCCATGCTTCGAGGATAACGCGACCCGAACACCTGGCCGGGTGCCGGCGGGACCGGGCCGCCATATAGTTGGGGATCGAACGAAGCGAGCGGCACGAGGAGGAGTCGTGAGCAGCGAGGAGCACAACCTGGTCCTGATCCTGTCGAGAGGGTTGGCCTCGAGCATCGCCACGCCGATGTTCCTGGTGGACCCGGAGGGGACACTGGTGTACTTCAACGAGGCCGCCGAACAGGTCCTCGGTCAGACCTACCCCGAAGCGGGCGAGATGGCTCGCGACGAGTGGAGCACGGCATTCGCCGCTGAGGACCCCGACACCGGCGACAAGCTCGATCCGCAGACCCTGCCGCTCATGGTCGCCCTGACCGATCGCATCCCGGCCCACCGCCGGATGGCCATCACCGCCCTCGACGGGGAGCGGCGGATGATCAGCCTGACGGCGCTTCCCCTGTTCGCCAGGACCGACGAGTTCGTCGGCGCGGTGGCAATCTTCTGGCAAGAGGACGAGGGGTGAGAGCCCGAATCTGGGGATGCCGCGGCTCCCTGGCCTCGCCCGGCCCGGAGACCGTCCGGTACGGCGGAAACACCTCCTGCGTCGAGCTCCGCCTGGATGACGAGACACTGATCATCCTGGACGCGGGGACCGGCATCCGGCCGCTCGGCCTGAAGGTTCGCGACGAGATTCCCCGGACGATCCACCTGTTCCTCACCCATCTCCATCTCGATCACCTCGAGGGGCTGGGGTTCTTCGCGCCCCTGTGGGTCCCCGACGTCGATCTCCACATCTGGGGCCCGCCCTCGCCTCTCAGGTCCCTGGAACGGCGGATCGCCCGTTACCTCTCCCCTCCGCTGTTCCCCATCCACCTCCAGGACATCCCTTCCTCACCCCAATTCCATGACGTCCCGGACGAGGACTGGAAGGTGGGTGGCGCCCTGATCAGGGCCCGGCCCGTCTCTCACCGCGGGCCGACGGTCGGCTATCGGATCAGCGAGAACGGCCAGACGCTGTCGTACATCCCCGACCACGAGCCCGCCCTGGGCGTCGACCTTCGGTCCGTCGAGCCGGAGTGGGTCAGCGGCCACGCCGTGGCCCACGACGCCGACGTCCTCCTGCACGACTCGCAGTACACCGAGGAGGAGTACCGCCAGAGGATCGGGTGGGGTCACTCCAGCGTGGAGCACGTGGTCACGTTCGCTCAGATCTCGGACGTCCGCCGCCTCATCATGTTCCACCACGACCCGTTGCACACCGACGCGGACCTCGAGGCCATCCTGGTCCGGGCCCTGGAGCTGTGGCCGGGCGATATGACCGAGCCGGTGCTGGCCTACGAGGGGATGGAACTCTCGCTGACCTGACCCGCCAATACGGTGCGTTGCGGGCCCAGCCGGAGTCAGGGCGGCGCCAACAGCACCCGGAACGGACCGAGCTTGACGAAACAGCATCATGCTCACCAGCCGGTCCAGGTGATAGCTCTCCCGAAGCGGGCCCACGTCCACGGGGTGGAATCCCATGCCCCGGGCCAGTGCAGAGACGATCCGTTTGGCCTCGCGGTCGTCTCCGGCCAGCAGCACTGAGGCAGCGATCCCGTCCACCTCCGGAGCGGTGAGGAACTGGGCGAAGACGTGGTTCCACCCCTTGACCACCAAGGCTCGCGGCAATCGCTTCTGGACGACCTCGCCGCTGGAACGACGGCCCAGGGCTTCCCGATCCTTGCCGTGGGGAACCGAAACGTCGACCACGACGGTCCCACCGAGGTCCGCGAGCGGGGTCAAGGCCTCCTCCATCGCCCGCCACGGGACGGCCAGGATCACGACCTCGGCGTCGGCAGCGGCCTCAGCGGGGGACATGGCCCCCCCGGCGCCGGTGGACCGGACGACGTTCCTCGCCCGGCCGGGGTCCCTTGACCCGAACACGACCTCGTGCCGGGCGGAGAGGGCCGTGGCGAAGCCTCGGCCCATCTTCCCGGTCCCGATGATCGCGATCCTCACGGCTCAGAGTTGTCTCGGAGCCGAGGACCGGTCGAGCGCTCCTGGCGGCGCGCGAAGCGCATGGAGCCGACGAGAAGTGCCGTTCCTGGTGCATCCGTCGGGCGCTGTCCGCACCGAGACGTTGTGGAGGTGGTGGGAATCGAACCCACGTCCTCGAGCGACCTCTCGGGGCTTCTCCGGGCGCAGCCTGCGGTTGATCTCGCCCGGCGGCTCCCACAGGCGGAGCACCGCCGGACCAGCCTCGCTGAGATGTCCCGGGCGGGGCACGAGGCGCACCCGGCCAGGTAAGCCTGTTGGTGGCGTCCGACCCGCGGCCACAGGCGAACCACGGCGGACGGCTACCTAGTGACTAGGCAGCGAGCGCGAACTCAGTGTTGGCGCTTGTTTGGTCCCGGCTCTTTAACGAGGACTCCGGGGACCTCGGCCCGCTTCCCCCGAGCGGCGAACCACCCGAGTCGAAGCCAGGTCACCCCCTATGCGGTTGTGTCTCCAGTATACGAGGCTTCGGCCGGCTCGCCCTCGGGCGGCTGGGCGAACCAGTAGCGGTCCTTCCCGGCCGACTTGGCCGCGTACATGGCGTGCCCCGCCTCGCGGAGCAGGGCCTCGGGATCGGCCTCCGGCCGGTCGGCCACGGCGATGCCGATGGTGGCGCTGAGCTGGATCTCGTGCCCCTCGACCCGGAACGGCCGGCTCAGCCATTCCAGGATCCGCTCGGCCACCCACGCCGTGCCTCGCGGCCCGCCGGCGTCCTCGCACACCACCGCGAAGTCGTCGCCGCCGAGGCGGGCCACGGTGTCCGTCGCTCTCACGATCTCTCGGACCCGACCTCCGGCCGCCACGAGGAGGCGGTCGCCCAACGCTCCGCCGAGCGCGCCGTTGACCTCGTCGAAGCCGTCCAGGTCGACGCAGAGCACCGACACCGTCGACTGGCGGCGCTTCAGTCGACCCAGGGCGGCCTTCAGATGGTCGAGGAAGAGCGCCCGGTTCGCCAGGCCGGTCAACGGGTCGTGGAGCCCCTGCCGTGACCTGACCTCGTCGACCGAGGCCCTGCCCAGGGCGACGGCGATCACGCCCGCCAGCAGCTCGACCGCCCTGGACTGGCCGGGATCGAACGCGTCGGACCGGTCCGACACCACCTTCAGCACGCCGCCCCCCTGGCTCGTCCTGATCGGAGCGGCGACAAGCGATCGGGCGCCCAGTCGGCGGCAGGCTTCGGGGTCGACTCGGGCATCGGATCTGGTCTCGCGCCACAGCTGAGTCCGCCCTGTGGCCATGGCCTCGGCGGAGAGGCTGCCGCTGAGAGCTGGACGCTCCCCCACGCTCCGGCTCAGGGTTCCGGTCGCCGCCCGGATCTCCATCTCGTCGCCCTGGATCAGCTCCACCCGGGCTCCTCGTGCCCCGGTGAGCTCCACCGCCCGGAACAGGGCCAGTCGCATGACCTGGTCGAGGCCCAGGCCGGTGGCGGCGACCTCCTGGTGGACGGCGATGATCGCCTCGAGCACATCGGGGGAGGGCGAGACGCCCCGATCGACGGTGGACATCCTCGAACGAAGTATCGGGGCCGGCCGTCGGGAACTTGATCAGATCCGTCGTCGACGAGCCACCGCGCGCTCCATCTCGCGCCGGTGCTCCCGGTCGGCGATGGCCTGTCGCTTCTCGTGCCGGGCCTTCCCCCGCCCTACCCCGAGCTGCAGCTTGGCCAGGCCGTGACGGAAGTAGAGTCGAAGGGGAATGAGGGTCAGCCCCCGCTCCTGGGTTCGACCCACCAACCGGTCGATCTCCCGGCGATGAAGGAGCAACTTCCGCGACCGGCGCGGATCGTACGACCCGGCGGTCGAGTGGGAATAGGGCGGGATGTGGAGGTTCTCCAGCCACACCTCCCCGTCCGTGACCCGGGCGTAGGCCTCGGCCAGCGAGGCCCGTCCCGCCCGGAGCGACTTGACCTCCGATCCGGTGAGGACCATGCCGGCCTCGAACGTCTCTTCGATATGGTAGTCGTGCCGAGCGCGTCGGTTCGTGGCGACGGCCTTCTCGCCGGGGCCCATGAGCCGACGCTCAGGTGAGGTACGGAACCGGGTCGACCGGTTCGCCGTTGACGCGCACCTCGAAGTGGAGATGGCATCCAGTGGAGAGACCGGTCGTCCCGACCAGGCCGATCTGCTGGCCGCGGCCGACGGACTGTCCCGACGACACGCCCAACGAGGACTGGTGCCCGTACAACGTGGACAGGCCATCCCCGTGGTCGATCACCGTGGCGTTTCCGTACCCGCCGTTGTATCCGGCGGAGATGACCGCGCCGTCCTCTGCGGCCCAGATCGGCTGCCCGCATGCGCCGTCGATGTCCACGCCAGCGTGGAATCGGGTGGTGCCGTAGACCGGGTGGGTGCGGTAGCCGAAGCCGGAGACGATCGGTCCATCGGTCGGCCAGAACAGCTCACCGCCGTACTGGCCGGACCCGCTCGAGCCCGTTCCCTGGATGACGCCCTGGATCCGAGCCGACTCGGCCTCGAGGGCGGCGACCGCTTCCTCGTACTGTTCCCGCGCCTCGGACAGGGTGTCCAGGGCCTCGACGTGGGCCTCCGCCTCCAGGTCGACCTGGGCCAGGAGGGACTCCTGCTCCGCCTTGAGCGAGGCGATCTCCGCGGCCCGCTCCCGAACCTGCTCGGCGCGCTCGGCCACCCGGGTCTCGTAGACCTCGACCCGGTCCCGCCGGTCAGCCACCAGGGTTCGGGCCACCCGGATACCCTCCAGCTCGTACGACGACACCGAGAGGACCCGCTCGACGTAGGCCCCTCGCTCGGCCAGCGAGGTGAGGTCCGAGGAACCGAGGAGGGCCTCCAGGTACACCCCAGGGCCCAGCTTGTAGGCCGCCGCCGCCTGGGCCTCCAGGGAAGACCGCTGGTCGACCAGCTGTCGCCGGGCCCGGCCGAGATGCGCCGTCCACCGCCGGAGCTCCCTCCGGGCCACCTCGAGCTCGGCCTCCACCGCGGCCAGATCGGCCTGGGCGCCGGACAGGCGGTCCTGGAGCGACCGCACCTCCGCGGTCAGGGCCCGACGGTTCGCCTGTGCCTCGGCGAGCTGGGTTCGAACGCCCCGCGACTCTTCCTGGGCCGCCTCGAGGCGTTCCTCCTTGGCCTCCAGAGCACGCCGAATATCCTCGAGCCGCTCCTGGGGCGGCTCGGCCAGGACGGGCGGCCCGGCGCTCCCCAGGAGGGCCAGGACGCCGGTCAGAGCGACGAGCGTGCGCCTGATCCGTTGCATGGCAACCGACTGGGGGGAGCCACTCATCCTACGGGGACAACCAGGGTGAATCAAGCAGCCTGAAGTCAGACCTCGAGGAACCGGCGCATCGCCAAGAGGCTGGCCACGGCGGCGATCAGCACCCCGGTGAGGAGCAGGATGGGAACCGTGAACAGGATCTCGCCGGTGTCGATCCACGACGGCACGAACGCGACCCTGCCCCGCAGGGGATCGATGAACAGGAACTTCATGGAGAAGATGGCCAGGATGGCCACCACCCCGCCGATCAGGCCCTCAACCATGCCCTCGATCAGGAACGGCACGCGGATGAACCAGTTCGTCGCTCCGACCAGCTTCATGATCGCGATCTCCTTGCGGCGGGCGAATACTGCCATCCGCACGGTGTTGCCGATCAGCCCTGCGGCGGAGATCAGCATGATCGCCGCCACCGCAATCACGCCGGTCCGGAGAACGCTGGTTACCGCGAGGAGCTTCTTCAGCAGCGCCTGCTCGTCACGGATCTCGTCGATGGCTGGGTCGCCGGCCAGCCGAGCCCGGATCACCGGGAAGTCCGCCGGATCCTCGAGCTTCACCCGGAACGACTGGGGCATCGCCGAGGAATCGACGTTCTCCACCAGCGCCCGATTATCCCGGAACAGCTCCTGGAAGTTCTGGTACGCCTCCTCCCGGTTCTCGAAGAAGACGTCCTGCACTTCGGGGATCTCGGCGATGCGGGCACCGAGCGCATCGATCTCCTCGGCCGAGGCGTCGTCGCGGAGGAACACCGAGACCTCGACCTTCTGGGCCCACTCCCCGGTCATCAGCCGGACCTGCCGCTCGACCAGGAGCGCCCCACCGAGCAGGAACAGCGAGATGAACACGGTGGAGATGGCGGCGAACGTGACCAGGGCGTTGCGCCGGAGCGCCGTGGCGGTCTCCCGGAAGAAATAACCGAACCTATGCACCGTAGCCGTACACCCCGCGGGCCTGGTCCCGGACCACCTGGCCTCCGTCGAGCTCGACCACCCGCCGGCGCATCGCGTCGACGATGGCGTTGTCGTGCGTGGCCATGATGACGGTGGTTCCCGTCCGGTTGATCCGGTCGAGGAGCTTCATGATCTCCACGGATGTCGACGGATCGAGGTTCCCCGTGGGCTCGTCGGCCAACAGGATCAGCGGACGGTTCACGAACGCCCGGGCGATCGACACGCGCTGTTGCTCTCCACCGGAGAGCTCCTCTGGGTAGTTGTTGAGCTTCTGACCAAGTCCGACCAGCGCCAGGATCTCCGGGACCCGGCGGTCGATCACGTTGCGGGGCTTCCCGATCACGTCGAGGGCGAAGGCGACGTTCTCGAAGACCGTCTTGTCGGGGAGCAGCTTGAAGTCCTGGAACACCGTCCCCACGTTCCGTCGGAGGTACGGAACCTTCCACGGCGACAGGTGGGCGATGTCCTTCCCTGCCACCCAGATGCTCCCTCGGGTCGGCTCCTCCTCCTTCAGCAGCAGACGGATGAATGTGGATTTGCCCGACCCCGACGGGCCGACCACGAACACGAACTCGCCTTTGCGGACCTCGATGTTGACGTCCTCGAGGGCCACCACCGAGTCCTTGTAGATCTTGGTGATGCGCTCCGTCTTAATCATCGCCGGGAACCTGTATCCGATGTTGGAGGCCAAGTCGGCCGGTCCGTCATGCTAGCAGACGCATCTGGCCAAGTGAATCATCTGCGCGAACCGCGGAGATCCGACCGGTGAGAGGTCGCCGGCCACAGGGTCGGTCAGGCGGCCAGCGCCTCCCGAACGCTTCGGGCGATGCCGTCCGCGTCCAGGCCATACTTGGCGTACAACTCCGCGGGCGACCCGGACTCGCCGAACGTGCGCATCCCCACACGGCGAAGCGGGGCGTGGGCGCCGTTCGCCGCCAGGACCTCGGCCACGGCGCCTCCCAGGCCGCCGTTCACGCTGTGATCCTCGACCGTGACCACCGCGGTGCGTCCTGAGGCGGCATCCAGGACGGCCTCCTCATCCAGCGGCTGGATCGTGTGCACGTTCAGGACGAGGGCGGAGATCCCCTCGTTCTCGAGCGCGTCCGCGGCCTTCACCGCCTCGCCCACCGGAGCGCCGGTGGCCAGAACGGCGACGTCGGTGCCGCTCCGGAGCGGCACGGCCTTCCCGAATTCGAACGAGGCGTCGGGCGGGGTGACGTCCTCCACGCCCTGACGGGTCAGCCGGAGGAACGCCGGTCCCCGGTGCTCCACCAGGTACTCCACGGCTCGCTCGGTCTCGACCGCATCGGCCGGATTGACCACAGCCATGTTCGGAAGGGTCCGCATCAGGGCCAGATCCTCCAGCGACATCTGGGAGTAGCCGTCCTCCCCCACGCCGATGCCGGAGTGCGTTCCGACGATGCGAACGTTCGCTTCCTGGTAGGCCACGGACATCCGGACGACCTCGAAGCGTCCGGCCACGAACGTGGAGAACGAGCACACCCACGGCACCTTCCCGGAGAGGGCCAGTCCCGAGGCGATCCCGATCATGTTTTTCTCGGCGATGCCCACCTCGAAGAACCGCTCCGGATACTTCTCCGCGAACTCCTCGGTCCGGGTGGAGTCGCGGAGGTCGCCGGTGAGGACGACGATCCGGGGATCCCCTCCGACCCGGATGATGGCCTCGCCGAACGCGTCGCGAGTGGCCTTCCCCATCAGTCACCGCCTCGGATCTCGGCCAGGGCCCGCTCCGCTTTCTCCTCGTCCGGCGCCTTTCCGTGCCACGCCGGGTCGAGCTCCATCCACGACACGCCCTTGCCCTTGATCGTGTGGGCCACGATGAGGGTCGGACGCCCGGTGACCAGCTCGGCCTCGTCCAGCGCATCGACGATCTGTCCGACGTCGTGGCCGTCGATCTCCCGAACGTGCCAGTTGAACGCCCGCCACTTGGCCACCACCGGCTCGATGTCCAGGCGCTCGATGACTTTTCCGGTCTGCTGGACCTGGTTGTAGTCGAGGATGCCGCACAGGTTGTCCAGACCGTGGCGGCCGGCGAACATGGCCGCCTCCCAGATCTGCCCGGCCTGCTGCTCTCCGTCCCCCATCATGCAGTACACCCGCCAGTCCACGTCGTCGAGCTTCCCCGAGAGAGCCATCCCCACCGCGACCGAGAGGCCCTGACCCAGGGAGCCGGTCGACGCCTCGATCCCGGGAAGGCGGCTCCTGTCCGGATGGCCCTGGAGCGGCGAGCCGACCCGGCGGAGGGTCATCAGGACGTGCTCGTCGAAATAGCCCAGCTTCGCCATCGCCGCGTACACGATCGGGATGCAGTGGCCCTTGGACAGGACGAAGCGGTCCCGATTGGGCCACTCGGGCTCCTCCGGCCGGAGGCGCAGCTTGTGGAAGAAGAGGGCGGCGATCATGTCGGCAGCCGAGAGCGTCCCTCCCGGATGACCGGACCCCGCCTCGGTGATCATCCGGATGTCCATGACCCGGAGATCTCGGGCGATGTCCGTCAGGCGGTCGACCAGCGCGGCGCGCTCGGCATCGGCCGGTGCGATGTCCACGGGCCTAGCCTATCCGTCCCCCTCGGTCCCGGGCGAACCGGACCGGCCGTCGCCCCCCGCGCCGGCTCTGCGCCGGAGCTCCGCCTCCACGAGCCGCTCCAGGTCGCCGTCGAGGACCCGATCGACGTCACCGATCTCGACCCCGGTTCGGTGGTCCTTGACCAGCCGGTAGGGATGGAGGACGTACGACCGGATCTGGGATCCGAACTCGATGTCGCGACGTTCCCCCCGAAGGTTCTCGATCCTCTCCTGCCGCTCCCGGCGGGCGGCTTCGGCCAGCCTCGCGGTGAGGATCTTCATGGCCACGGCTCGATTCTGCATCTGGGACCGCTCGTTCTGGCACGCCGCGGTGATGCCAGAGGGGACGTGGGTGATGCGAACTGCGGAGTCCGTCACGTTCACGTGCTGCCCACCGGCACCGCTGGATCGGTACGTCTCGATCCGGAGGTCCTTGGGATCGATCTCGATCTCCGCGTCCTCTTCCAGGAGGGGGATCACGTCGAGGGACGCGAAGGAAGTGTGGCGGCGGTTCGAGGCGTCGAACGGGGAGAGCCGAACCAGGCGGTGAACACCTCGCTCCGCCGACAGCAGCCCGTAGGCGTTCGGCCCGTGGACGATGAACGTTGCGCTTTTCATGCCGGCCTCCTCCCCGGGCTGGACCTCGTCGAGCTCGACGTCGAGCCCTTCCCGCTCGGCCCACCTGAGGTACATCCGGAGCAGCATCTCCGCCCAGTCCTGGGACTCGGTCCCGCCCGCTCCGGCGTGAAGCGAGGCCACGGCGTCGTTTGCGTCGTACCGGCCCGACAGCAGGGAGGCCAGCTCCAGCCTGTCGAGATCGGAGGCCAGCTCGTCGAGATGGCCGCGGAGCTCCCGTTCGGTCTCGCCGTCGGGCGACTCCTCCAGGAGCTGGTCCCGGACCTCCGCTTCCTCCACCCGCTCGGCGAGCCGGTCGTACCGATCGAGCTCGGACCGGAGGCGGGATAGCGCGGTGGTCAGCCGCTGGCCGCGGGACGGCTCGTCCCATACGCCCGGCTGGGAGAGCTGCGTCTCGAGCTCCTCCGCCCGGCGACGCTTGCCCTCCACGTCAAAGGTACTCCTTCGCGCTGGCTAGCCTGCCGGCGAGTTCCCGGATGCGTTCGGTGTACTCGGTCATGCGCTACGCGGTATTGGCACCGTGACACTTCTTGTACTTCTTGCCGGAACCGCACGGGCAGGGGGCGTTCCGGGGGATCTTGCCGGACGCCACCGCACCCCCGGTGGTGGCGGCGGGCGACTGGGCCGGCTGCCCGGGGCCGGACGAGACGAGGCGTTGGGGCCGGGGTCGGGCCGGCTCGTCCTGTCGAACCAGCTCCACCCGGTAGATGTAGCGCACGAACTCCTCCACCACCGAGTCCTTCATCTGCTCGAACATCTCGTGGCCCTCACGCTGGTACTCCACCAGCGGGTCGCGCTGGCCGTAGGCCCGGAGGTGGATGCCCTCCTCCAGGTAGTCCATCTCGTGGAGGTGCTCCCGCCACTTGTTGTCGAGCACGGACAAAAGCACCATGCGTTCCAGCTCGCGCATGACGTTCTCCCCGAGCTCTTGCTCCCGCCGGTCGTAGGCCTGGACGGCCTCCTGGAGGACGAGGTCCCGGACCTGGTCGGCTTCCTGGAGATCGCCCAGCCGATCCTTGTTCAGGGCGGTTGGATACAGGGCCTGGAGCGAGGTGACCAACCCCTCCAGATCCCATTCTTCGGGATAGACCTCGCCGCTCACGTACTGGGCCACGGTTCCCTCGATCACCTGGGCCACCATGTCCAGGGCCCGATCGTGAAGGTCCTCGCCGCGGAGGATCTTCCCCCGGTCGCCGTACACGATCGTCCGTTGGGTGTTCATGACCTCGTCGTACTTAAGGACGTTCTTCCGCCGCTCGAAATTGACCCCCTCGACCTGCTTCTGGGCGTTCTCGATGGCCCGGCTGACGATTTTGGCCGTGATGGGCTCGTCCTCCGGCCACTTCAGGCGGTTCATGATCGATTCGATCCGGCCCGCGGCGAACAGTCGCATCAGGTCATCGCCCAGGGAGAGATAGAACTTCGATTCTCCCGGGTCCCCCTGCCGCCCCGACCGGCCTCGGAGCTGGTTGTCGATCCGGCGGGACTCGTGCCGCTCGGTGCCGAGGACATAGAGCCCGCCGAGGTCCGTGACCTCGTCGTGCTCCTCCTGGGTCTGCTTCTTGTACCGCTCGTAGACGGGCTCGTACTCCCGCTCGTACTGCTCCCGCTCCTCCTGGTCCATCTCGAAAAGGAGGTATCGGTCGTTGTCCCACCCGTTCGCCGCCATCTCCTGCCGGGCCAGGTACTCGGCGTTGCCACCCAGCATGATGTCGACGCCTCGACCGGCCATGTTCGTGGCCACCGTGACGGAGCCCTTCCGCCCGGCCTGGGCGATGATCATGGCCTCCTTCTCGTGTTGCTTGGCGTTCAGGACGTGGTGGGGAACACCGCGCCGGTTCAACATGCCCGAGAGCCTCTCGGATTTCTCAATGGATACCGTGCCCACCAGGATCGGCTGGCCCTGCTGGTTCCGCTCGATGATGTCTTCCACCACGGCCTTCCACTTGACGTCCTCGGTCTTGTAGATCAGGTCCTGCTCGTCCCGGCGGATCATCTCCTTGTTGGTGGGAATCTCCACTACGCCGAGCTTGTAGACCTCTTCGAACTCGCGGGCCTGGGTCTTCGCCGTCCCGGTCATCCCGGCCAGCTTGTCGTACATCCGGAAGTAGTTCTGGATGGTGATCGTGGCCAGGGTCTGATTCTCTTCCTTGATCCGGACGTTCTCCTTAGCCTCGATGGCCTGATGGAGGCCCTCGGAATACCGACGGCCGTGGAGGACGCGGCCCGTGAACTCGTCGACGATCAGGACCTCCCCGTCCTTGACGATGTAGTCGACGTCTCGCTTGTACAGCTCCTTGGCCCGGAGAGCGTTCTGCATGTGGTGGACGAGCGGCGTGTGCACGTGCTCGTAGAGGTTATCGATCCCCAGGGCCTCCTCCACTCGTCGGACGCCCTCCTCGGTCACGGCGACGGTGCGCTTGGCCTCGTCGACCTCGTAGTCGTTGTCCCGCCGGAGCCGCGGCGCCAGGCGGGCGAAGGTCAGGTACCACTTGGCCGAGTCCTGTACGGGACCACTGATGATCAGCGGGGTCCGGGCCTCGTCGATCAGGATGGAGTCGACCTCGTCCACGATGGCGTAGTGATGGCCTCGCTGGACCATGTCGACCTGGCGCATGGCCATGTTGTCCCGGAGATAGTCGAACCCGAACTCGTTGTTCGTCCCGTAGGTGAGGTCGGCGGCGTACGCGGGACGTCGCTGGGCCGGCGTCATCTGGCCCTGGATCAGTCCGACCGACAGTCCGAGGAGCCGGTAGATCGAGCCCATCCACTCCGAGTCCCGCTTGGCCAGGTAGTCGTTGACGGTCACGACGTGGACGCCCTGCCCGCTGAGCGCGTTGAGGTAGGCCGGCATCGTGGCCACCAGGGTCTTCCCCTCACCGGTCTTCATCTCAGCGATGTTGCCGTCGTGGAGAGCCGCGGCGCCCATCACCTGCACATCGAAGTGGCGCTGGCCGAGCGTCCGTCGGGCGGCCTCCCGGACCACCGCGAACGCCTCCGGAAGCACGTCCTCGAGGGGCTCTCCATCGGCCAGCCGCTGCTTGAACTCCTCGGTCTTCCCCCGGAGCCGTTCATCGGAGAGCTCCTCGACCTCGGGCTCGAACGTCGCGACCAGGCCGGCGATGTGGTCGTAGTGCTTCCGCTTCCGGTTCTCGCCGATCTGGGTGATCTTGCTGACTACCACGAGGGATGTCGTCCTTCGCTCGGGTTCGGCATCGATTGTACAGGCCGGTCTGAGCTACCCGGCCGGCTCCGCCATCGGCGGTCTGGCCACCACGACCACCCCGAAGCCCGCTCCGAGCAGGGCCAGCGCGGCGAGCCCCAGGATCACGAGACCGGTCGCCTGCAGCAGGGCGGCCCCGCTCAACACCCCGGTGGCGGCGGCAACCGAGGCGACCAGGTCCATCAGCCCGAGCGCCCCGGCCCGCTCGGCCGGCCCGGCCAGGTCGCTGATCACGGCCGTCGAGCCGACATAGGCCATCGACCAGCCCACCCCGATCAGGAGCAGACCGGCCGAGGGCAGGACCGTGGCTCCCTCGGCCAGGGCCAGGAGGACGCCGGTCCCGGAGAGGCCCAGCCCGCCGAGCAGGCCGGCCCGACGGCCCCACCGATCCAGCGCCCCGCCCACCACTGAGGACAGCCCGAACATCCCCGCGAGGTGGAGGCCCACCACGATCGAAACGGTCAGCTCCCCCGCGCCGTGGCTGTGCAGGACAACCGGGACCACGCTCATGAAGGTCACCATCACCACCTGCACCGCGGCGATGGTGGCCACCGCGGCCAGGGCCGGTCGGAGGCCCAGGATCTCGATCGGTCGACGGGCTCCCGGCCCTCTGCCACCGACCGCCAGATCCCGTGGGTCGGGCCGGACCGAGAGCACGAAGGCCAGCGCCACCGCCGCCAGCGCGGGGACCAGGAGCCAGGGAATGATCAGGGGCTCGCCGATCCCCCCGTTCCTGGCCACGGCATGGACGGCACCGGCCAGGGGCGGACCACCGACCGCCCCGATCGTTCCCGCCACCAAGAGCCTCCCCACCGCCCGCCCTCGGCGGTCCGGTGGGTACATGTCGGCCACGGCCGCTCGACCGAGCAGGGCCGTTCCCGCCCCCGCCCCGATGACCACGGCGCTCACCATGAGCCCGAGGGCGGAACCCGACGCCACCGACACCGCGGCCGACCCTCCGCCCACACCGAGCACAACGTAGCCCGCGGTGAGGCCGGGCCGGCGCCCAGCCCGATCCATGAACCGTCCCGAGATCCGGGCTCCGGCCGCGACCGCCAGCGAATACGCGCCGAACAGCACGGCGGCCATGCTCTCTCGGCCGGTGAGCTCGAAGATGGAGATCGGTCCGAACGCCGCCACGGCGCCGATGGCCCCCCACAGCGCCACCTGGGCAGCAGCCAACAAGCCGGTGTTTCGCCGGACCAGCCGCAGCCGGTCGTCCATCCGGGTGGCCATCCCCTTCCCCTCGATTCGACCTACTTGATGTCGAGCAGCTTCTCCCGCACTGCGTAGATCACGGCCTCCATCCGGGAGTGGAGCTGCAGCTTCTCCAGGATGTTGCGGATGTGATTCTTGACCGTGTTCTCGGAGATGAAGAGCTGCTGGGCGATCTCTCGATTGCCCATCCCCTGGGCGACCAGGCGGAGCACCTGCAGCTCACGGTCCGTCAGACGCGGCGGAGCCAGAGGCGGGCGGTCCTCCGCCCGCTTGGTCATGGCCTGGAACTCGTTGAGGAGCTTGGCGGCCATGGCCGGGGAGATCCTGGAATGACCGGCCACCACCGACCGAACCGCCTCGGCCACCTCCTCGGTGGAGATCTCCTTCAGAAGGTAGCCGGAAGCCCCGGCTTTGATCGAGTCGTACAGGTCGGCCTCCTCATCGCTGTTGGTCAGGACCAGGATCTTGACGTGCGGGAGCAGCTCCTTGATCCGTTTGGTGGCCTCGATGCCGGTCCGGCGAGGCATCCGGACGTCCATGAGGACCACATCAGGCATCAGCTCCATAGCCCGTTCGACGGCCTGCTGACCGTCGAAGGCCTCACCGATCACCTCGATGTCCTGCTCCTTCTGGAGGACCATCTCCAGGCCGCGACGGAACAGGGCATGGTCGTCCGCGATGAGGACCCTGAGGTTGTCGCCCCCGTCTGGTCTGGCGGGCTCATCGCTCACATCGTCACTCCGGCTCGCGGGGGGAAGCGCGGCGCGATTTTACCCTGGATGCCCAGGTCAGGAGCCTGCTTCGGCGCTTCCGGCGGTTCTCGGAGATCTGGCGCTCCAGCCGGTCGATCAGGCGGTCGACGGCTGCCTCGATGTCGTTCCCGGTGGCCGTGGCCCGGAACGTGCGTCGGCCCGCCCTGGCCGCAGCCTCGACCCGATGGCCGCCCCCGATCCGTCCCCGTGTTTCCCGAATCACCTCCAGCTCGACGCGGTCCAGCGTGCCGTCGAACCGTTCGAGACGGGCCAGCTTGCGCTGGACACGGTCTCGCGTCGCACCGCCCAGCTTCTCACCCCTGCCCTTCACCACGAGGTCCATGGGCGCTCCTCTCGAGGTCCGGAACGGATCGGGGGACCGAGACGTGCCCGGTCCCCCGAGGTCCCCGCCTGGCTGACCTGGTCTTTGCCCCCACACCCGCCTGCTGAGGTGGTCGCCGCTCGAAGGACGGCTTCGCACCTTCTCCCGGCTCGGGGCCGAGGCAGGACTTACATCTAAGCCGCACCATGCTCAGCAACCAATGGTCGCCTTACGTGGGTCGTTTCGCCCGCGGCTGGCATCGACTTCCGGGGGACGATCCCCCGGGCAACCACAGACCCAGGCGTGGGCCCGGACCTATGGTACTCGCGCCGCCCGGCTGGTTCCAAGTCGGGGCGTCGGCCCACGCATCGAGCCGGAACGGGGCCGCCCAGGGAGCGGGCCCCGGCCAGAACCGCTACCCGGCGGGCCCCGCCTCGCTTCAGCGTGGCCGCCCCCGCCGCCGCGGTGGCCCCGGTGGTGAGGACGTCGTCAACCAGGAGCACGCGATCCGGGACCTCGCCCACCACCACGAACGCATCCTGCAAGGCCCGACGCCGCTCCACACCGCTCTTTCGAGCCTGCGCCTCGGTCTCCCGGGCCCGCCGCAGGAGACCGCGGCGGGGAAGCTCGAGGCGCTTCCCGAGAGCGGCAGCCATCACCTCCGCCTGGTCGAACCCTCGCCGCCGGCGGCGCCGCCTCGACAGCGGAACCCAGGTGATCACGTCGGTCCGGAGCTCATCCCAGACCTCGGCCATCGCTCCGGCCAGATGGCCGGCCAGGGCGTGCCATCCGGAGAACTTCATCCCCCGGATGGCGTCCGCCATCGGTCCGTCGTACAGGAACGGCGCCCGGACCGAGTCGATCACCCGAGGCGGACAGTCCACACACCCCTCGATCGGCTCCTCCCACGGCCGCCCGCACCGAGAGCACCACGGCGGCGTGATGACGCCGACCCGGTCCGTGCACTCTCCGCACAACGGCCATCCCGGCGCGCCACACGCCGCACAGCTCGGCGGCAAGAGGGCGTCGATCAGGGCCATGGCCGGACGGTACGCGGGGGCACCGACACGAAGAGCTATGGAAGGTCCACCGAGGCCGCGTCCCGGTCCCGTCCACGGATCAGCTCCAGATCGAGCTGGCGGGTTGCGCGGGGGAGGGGCCGGGTCACCGTGGTGCGAAGGCCCGTCTTCGGGTCGTCGGATGACTCCACCACGGGGAGGCGCCGTCTTCCCGCGGCCACCTTCAGGTCGACGTCCGCACCTATGGGAGGGCGCCACCGGATCTCGGTCCGGTCCGCCTTCGATTGGATCCGCTCGACGACGGCGCCGCCCACCTTCAGGTTCGGCTTCAGGTCGACCCGGCGGACCTCCTCGGCGGGCCAGGGCACCCCGAAGCGCTTCCCTCCACCTTCCGGCCCGGTAAGTTCCCGGCCGCCGTCGACCTCGACGTCGGCCAGGACACAGAACCAGCCCGGACCGAGCTCCGTGAATGGAACGTCGAACGGCAGCAGGACCTCCCTGTGCGGCGCAACGTCGAAGGTGGTCCGCTCGACCGGCGCCCGATGCACCTCCTTCGACACGTCGTGGGCCTGGACGACCCGCACGGCCAGGAGCCGGATCTGGTGCGGCTCACGGTCGAGAGCCCGGACGACCACGGCTCCCCGCACGGAGGCCGGGAACCGTTCGAACACCGTGCCGACCGAGACCGGAGGGGTCGGCTCGTCCGTCAGGTCCCGTGCTCCCATGACGATAGATAGGTCCTCTGCTCGTCCGTCAGCTCGTCGATCTCGATGCCCATGGACTGGAGCTTCAGCCGGGCGACCTCGTCGTCGATGTCACCGGGGACCGTGTGGACCGTGTTCTCCAGACCCCCCGACTGCTTCACGATCCACTCCACGCAGAGGGCCTGGTTGGCGAAGGACATGTCCATCACCGCGGCGGGATGTCCTTCGGCCGCGGCCAGGTTCACCAGGCGTCCCTCCGCCAGCAGGTGGATGCGCCGGCCATCGGGCATGCGGTACTCGTCGACATAGTCGCGGAGCCGGCGCCGCTCCACCGCCAGCGCCTCCAAGGCCTCCTTGTCGATCTCCACATCGAAGTGTCCCGAGTTGGCCAAGACCGCGCCGTCCTTCATCGCCTCCAGATGCTCCTCGGCGATCACGCTGGTGTCGCCGGTCACCGTGACGAACACCTCGCCGACGCGGGCGGCCTCGCGGATCGACATGACCTGGTAGCCCTCCATGGCCGCCTCCAGGGCCACCACCGGGGAGACCTCGGTGATCACCACCCGAGCGCCCATCCCCCGGGCCCGGGAGGCCACGCCCCGGCCGCACATCCCGTATCCGCACACCACCACGACTCTCCCGGCCAGAAGCAGGTTGGTGGCCCGGACGATGCCGTCGATGGTCGACTGGCCCGTCCCGAACCGGTTGTCGAAAAGGTGCTTCGTCCGGGCGTCGTTGACGGCCACGATCGGGTAGCCCAGCCTGCCGTCGGCGGCCATGGCCCGCAGCCGGATCACTCCGGTCGTCGTCTCCTCGGTTCCTCCGATCACCTCTCCCAGCTGATCCTGCCGCTCCCGATGGAGGACCGAGACCAGGTCCGCACCGTCGTCCATGGTGATCTGGGGATGGTGGTCCAGGACGGCCCGGATGTGGCCGTAGTACACCTCGTTGTCCTCGCCCTTGATCGCGTAGGCGTTGATCTGGTCCTGCTCGCACAAGGCGGCGGCCACGTCGTCCTGGGTGGACAACGGGTTCGAGGCGCACACCACCACCTGTGCCCCTCCCGCCTTCAGCGTCCCCAGCAGGTTGGCCGTCTCGGTGGTCACGTGGAGGCAGGCGGCCACCCGGATCCCCTGGAGAGGCTGCTCCTTCTCGAAGCGTTCCCGGATCAGCGCCAGAACCCTCATCTCCCTGGAAGCCCAATCGATGCGGTCCCGGCCCTTCTCCGCCAGCCCGATGTCCCTCACGTCGCAGTCCATGCCGTCCCTCTCATATCTCCGGTACCAGACGGACCAGGAGCTCGCCCAGCCGGCCGGCGAACTCCCCGGCCACCTCGGTCACCTCCCGGTGGGCCACCCCGGCGCCGATCACGTTCGTCACGCAGAACAGCCCCAAGCATCGCATGCCCAGGGCGGCCGCCACCGTGGCCTCCGGCACCACCGACATCCCGACCACCGTCGCTCCGGCGCGGCGGAGGAACTCGTTCTCGGCTTGGGTCTCGTAGGTCGGCCCCGGCATCGCGGCGTAGATCCCGTGGGCCGCGGGGATGCCGAGCTCCTCGGCCTGGCCCAGAGCCTGCTCCGCCAGGACGCCGTCGTACGCGTTCGTCATGTCGACGAAGGGCGGCCTCCCCTCGGCGTCGCGCCAGGACCGAAGGGGGTTCTCGCCCAGGAAGTTCAAGTGGTCCGACCCGACGACCAGCGACCCCGGCTCCAAGTGCGCGTCGAGGGCGCCGACGGCCGCCGTGACGATCAGCGTGGAGGCGGTCATCTCTGCGGCGAGCCTGGCCGGGAGAGTGACCACGCTCATCGGGTGGCCCTCGTAGAGGTGCACCCGCCCCAGGAAGACGGCCACCGGGACGCCGGCCAGGATACCCAGCACCAGCCGCCCGGCGTGACCGGGAACCGTGGGTGGAGGGAACCCCGGAAGGTCCTGGTACGACAGCTCGGCCCGGCGGTCCATGCCGTCGACCGCCCCTCCCAGCCCCGAGCCGAGGATGATGGCCACCGAGGGGCGAAGGTCCGTCGCCGCCCGGACCTTCTCAGCGGCCTCCGGGGCCCGGTCGTCGGGGGGACCGGCGATCACGGGCCGGCCTCCGCCAGCCGTTCCTTCACCCGGTTCAGCGCATCCATCGCCGCTGGATCGATGCCCCGAGCCAGGGCGTGATACGAGCTGGCCAGGTCGCCCAGCAGCGCCAGGGACAGCCCTCGGGCCAGGGGCGTGTCTCCTCGGGCCCAAACCTCTCGCCACTCGAGACCCGAGTCCGCGAGCTCGTCCAGCGTGGCGTCGAGCCGGCGCTGGACCCGCTCGTGTTCTCCTTCCTCACGCAGGATCACCAGGCAAAAGTCGGCTCCTCGCGTCGAGGTCCACCCCACGACCTCGTGATGGTCGAGCTCGGGGAGCTCGGAGGCGAACGACGGAACCTCGGCGTTCTCGTTGAACGCCGTCTTCCACCGCCACGCCGCCGCTCCGCTCACGCCCTCCGACCCCCACGCCACGGGGATCCGGTCGCCGACCCATTCCGCTACCGCTTTGGCCTCGTTGGAGGACGTCGGAGCGTCCTGCCCCCACTCCTCGGCCGCCGCGTCGAGCGTGGCCGCAGCGCCGGCGAGGTCCTCATCGACGCCGGCCACCACACCGGCCGCCCCGAGAGCTCCCAGCACGCCGCCGACCAGCGAGCCGAGACCGGCCCTGGGGACGGGGGCTTCGGCCGGGATGCGAACAAGGGGGACGTCCGCGTCCGCGGCCCGTTTCGCCAACCGACCGCCGCCGCACACGGCCACCACCGAGCAGCCCCGCCCCCTGGCGGCATCGAACGCGGCCAGCGTCTCCTCGGTCTCCCCCGAGTAGGAGACGCAGACCGCGAGGTCCTCTTCCCCGTAGCCGGCCGGGACAAGGTAGCCCCGGAGGGTGACCATGGGGAGGCGGACCCGGTCGGCGAACGCGGCCGCAACCACGTCCCCGGCCGCCGCCGAGCCGCCCATGGCCAGGAACGCCACGGACCGGGCCTCGCCGGCGAAGGGGATGGCGGCTCGGCGAGCCCCGGCATACGCCTGGCGCAGCTGCCACCCCATCGCTTCGAACGCAGCGAGCATGCCCCGGGGGTCTGCCGCCTTCAGGGCGACGCCGTCATCGAGGACGCTCCTCACTCCGGCTTGATCGCCTCGTCGATGAGCATCACGGGGATGTCATCGCGAACGGGGTACCGGTACCGACATCGTCCGACACACACGATCTCCTGGTCATCCTCCCGGTACTCCACGTCTCCCCGACAGTTGGGGCAGATCAGGATGTCGAGCAGCTCCTTGTCCAGTGCCACGTCACTCTCCTCTGATCAGCCGGAGGAGCTCGGTCGTCTTCTCCTCCAGGAGCTCGGGCGTCCGGGCCTCGACGTTCAGCCGGAGCAGCGGCTCGGTGTTCGAGGGACGGACGTTGAACCACCAGTCCCGGTACTGGACGGTGAGCCCGTCGAGGCGGTCCTGCGATCCGTCCGGAAAGGCCGCAGCCACCTCCTCGATCCTGGCCTCCTGATCGTCGACCTCCGAGTTGATCTCGCCCGAGGCGTGATACCGCCGGTACGGGGCCAGGAGTTCGGACATCGGCACCCCGGCCTGCGACAGCCGCTCCAGCACCAGCAACGCGGCGATGATGCCCGAGTCGGCTCGGTAGTGGTCTCGGAAGTAGTAATGGCCGGAGTGCTCACCCCCGAACACCGCCCCCGTTTCGGCCATCACCTTCTTGATCAGGGAGTGGCCCACCCGAGTCCGGACCGGTGTGCCGCCCCGCTCTCGGATCACCTCGGGCACCACCCATGAGCAGATCACGTTGTGGAGGATGGTGGCTCCCGGCTCCCGCTCCAGCATCGCCTCGGCGACCAGCGCGGTGATCAGCGAACCAGAGACGGCCTCCGCCCGTTCGTCCGTGACGAATACCCGGTCGGCGTCCCCATCGAAGGCCAGGCCGATGTCGGCGTCGTGCTCGACGACTGTCTTCCGAACGTCTTCCTGGTTCTCCGGCTGCATGGGATCGGCGGGGTGATTGGGGAACGTGCCGTCGAGCTCGAGGTAGAGGCCGACGAGCTTCACCGGGAGCCGCTCGAAGATCGCCGGCAGGACCAGGCCTCCCATGCCGTTCGCCGTATCGGCCACCACGAGCAGCGGGGCCATCCGCTGGGCGTCGACGAAGCCCAGGACGTGGTCGACGTATTCATCGACCATGTCGTGCTTGCTGACCCGGCCGGCGGCCGCCGCGGGGGGTGGCTCGTGCCGTTCGGCCAGGTCGCGGACCTCCATAAGCCCACTGTCCTCCCCCACCGGAGCGGCTCCGGCCCGACACAACTTGACGCCGTTCCACTGCGGCGGGTTGTG
>DASQTB010000106.1:0-5892 GCA_035642095.1 Actinomycetota bacterium
GGGGCGGGGGAGGTGTCCTGGGCGACCTCGGCGAGATCTTCGAGGACGCCTTCGGGAACCTCGGCGAGTCGCTCGGCGGAGCCGACGGCCCGGCGGACCTGCTCGGGTGTCTCCTCCCGGATCGGCCGTTCTCCGGTCAACCCGTCGGCGACGTTCCCATCGAGCAGGCGGTGAGGACGATCGCCGGCCAGGTCGAGGACCTACGGGAGCTCGAGTTCACCGAGCCGGTCCACCCGGTGTTCGTCTCGCCGGAGGAGTCCGCCGCTCGGGTCCAGGATCTGTTCCTGGAGGAGTACACCGAGGACATCGGGGATGCCGAGGGCCGCCTCCTGACCGCCCTCGGAGCGGTTCCCCCGGGGACCGACCTCAGAGCTCTCCGGTCCGAGATCCTGGGCCAGCAGGTGGCGGGGTTCTACGATCCCGAGACCGGCGAGCTGGTCATCCGGCACGGAGGGGCCGATCTCACGCTGATGGATCGGGTGGTGCTGGCCCACGAGCTCGACCACGCCCTGACCGACCAGGTGCTGGGGATCCCGCTCCCGGACGACCTCCGCACCGGGCAGGAGGACGCCGACCTGGCCAGGACGGCCCTGGTCGAGGGAGACGCCACCCTCCTGATGCAGCTCTACGCGGCCTCGGTCCCGTTGGGGGACCAGGTCGAGGGGCTCGATCCGTCGGCGATCGGCGAAGCCATCCGGGCCCAGGCCGATCTGGCCGAGATGCCGCCGTACCTGGCTGCCGAGATGACCTTTCCGTACGAGGGGGGACTGGCCTTCGTCTGCGACCTGTACCGGGACGGCGGCTGGGCTGCCGTCGATCAGGCGTACCGCGCCCCGCCCGACAGCTCGGTCGAGATCCTCGCCCCGGAGCTGTACTCGAACGGATTCGAACCCGTCGATCCCCGAGATCCCGGAACTCTCCGGCGGCCGTGGCGACGTCTGGTCATCAGCCAGCTCGGCGCCGCCCAGCTCCTCTGGCTGTTCGAAGCTCCCGGTGGCCGAACATCGGACGCGGTGCGGGACGCCGAGACCGCCGCGGGGGCCTGGGCCGGGGGCGAGATCCACCTCTGGGAGGCCGGGGCCGACTCGGCCCTGGGCATATCCCTGGTCGAGCGTCCCGGGGAGGACGGCCTGTGCCGGGCGGTGATGGACTGGTACCGGGACGCCTTCGACGACGATCGGGAGCAGGGCGACGGCCGGTTGTTGCGCGCCGTGGGCGGACGTCAGGACGCAGACGTGCGCTGCCACGACGACGAGGTCCGGGTGGGGATCGGTCCCACCCTCGACACGGCCCGGGCTCTGTCCCGCTGATCCGCTGGGGGGCGCCACTCCAAATCTCGCCTCCGGCGGTAGCATCGAGGAGGAACGAGAGAGGAGGACGATGATCGGCATCAACCGGGTGAAGTCATGGCTCCTGATCGCCGCCATGGCCGGCCTGTTCGTGGCCATCGGGGGTGCGATCGGTGGTTCCCAGGGGGTTCTGTGGGGGCTGGGCCTGGCCTTGGCTTTCAACTTCGCCATGTACTGGGCCAGCGATAGGATCGCCATCGCGGCCACGCGGTCGAAGCCTGTCACCGAGGCGGAAGCCCCGAGGCTCTACGCCGTGGTCCGGGAGCTGGCCGCCGAGGCCCGAGCGCCGTTGCCCAGGATCTACGTCAGCGAGATGGCCCAGCCGAACGCTTTTGCCACCGGCCGGAACCCTGAGCACGCCGCGGTGTCGGTCACCAGCGGGATCCTTCAGGTCCTGGACGAGCGGGAGCTGCGGGCGGTCCTGGCCCACGAGCTCTCTCACGTGATGAACCGGGACATCCTGGTCTCGACCATCGCCTCGGCGATCGGCTCCGCGTTCACCTACCTGGCGTACATGGTGTTCTTCTTCGGCGGGGACGACGACGAGAGCCCGCTGGGCGGCCTGGGATTCATCCTGATCTGGCTGGTGGCCCCGATCGCGGCCGCGCTCATCCAGATGGCGGTCTCCCGGTCACGGGAGTACCAGGCGGACGAGTCGGGGGCCATCCTGTCTCGAGATCCCGACGCGCTGGCCAGCGCGCTGCTCAAGCTGGAGGCCACGTCGAAGCGGGTCCCGGCACCGGTCAACCCGGCCCAGGCCCACCTGTTCATCGTCAACCCGCTCCGGGCCGGCGGAGTGGCCACGCTGTTCTCCACCCATCCCCCGACGGAGGACCGGGTCCGGCGGCTGCAGGAGATCGCCCAGCGGATCGGGGCCGGCCGCTGACCGGGCGGGGCGGGCCGGACCTTCCCATCCATCCGGACGACGAGGAGGGGTTGGCCTTCCGGCGTGAAATAGATACGCTGGGCCGGCCGCGTTGCGGGCCTCCGTCCATATGAGAGCTCTCCTTCGGATCACCGCGCTGACCGGCCTGTTGGCGGTGCTGCAGGTCCTGACCCCCCTGGCCGGCTCGGCCCAGATCGATCCGTGCAACCCGGTCCCGATCCCGGGCCTCTGCGATCAGTCGCCGTCCCCCGTCACCGACCCCGGTGACGTCTCGCCCGGCCCCGGCGGAGGTGGCGAAGGAGGAGGAGGAGTCACCGGGGACTTCCCCGGGCTCACCGGCGGCGGCGGCGGACAGGGAGGCCTCGGCGGGCTCACCGGCGGGGAGGGCCCGGCGGCCGCCCCCGAGCCGCCCGCGGCCCCAGGGCCGTTCCGGGTCACGTCGCCGAACAACACGCAGCAGCTGGTCGACACCCTCAAGCCGCTTGAGCAGCAGGGCGTGACGCTGGAGGAAGCCCTCCTCCGGGTGGTGGGACCCTTCCCGGTCGCCGGTCTGGCCTCCTGGACGGACGACTGGCACGCCTGCCGCGACGGGTGCACCCGGTTCCACGAGGGGCTGGATATCTTCGCCGCGCACGGGACGCCGCTGGTGGCCACGGCCGACGGCGTGGTCACCCAGAAGCTGGTCGGGACGCTGTCGGGGACCAGCCTGGAGATCGAGGACGCCAACGGGGTCCAGTACTTCTACGCGCACCTGTCCGCCTGGGCCGAGCCGATCGAGGTCGGAGATCCGGTCCAGGTGGGCCAGGTGATCGGGTACGTCGGCAATACCGGGAACGCCATCTCCACGCCGCCCCACCTCCATCTGGAGATCCAGCCCGGAGGCATCCCCGTGCCGCCGAAGCCGTTCGTGGACCGGTGGCTCCAGATCGCCGAGCTGGAGGCCCAGCAGCTCGTGGCCCAGACCACGGGGGAGCCGCTGGCGCCCGGCGTCCAGGCCACGGCCAACTACCGCCTGACCCGGCTGTTCGATCTGGCCGGGAGCGGCGAGATCCTCGAGGTCGGGGCCCAGCGGCTGCTCGCCCTGACCGGCATCCAGCCGTCCGTGTCTTCCCTGGAGATGGCGGAGCGGGTGGTCGGCCAGATGGCCTTCGAGATCGACTGGACCGGTCAGGCCGACGCCCGGCTGATCGCCCTGGCCCGGCGATACGCCAGCCTGGTCGGATCGCAGGACCTGTCGGGGGCCTCTCCGTGGGCGCCGCTGGGATCGGCCAGGGGCCAGGTCCCGGTCGACGGCGTCACCCCCGTCACCCAGAGCCCTCCGGAGCAGGGCGATTAGCGGTAGTTCGTGAACTGAATCGGGATACCGAAGTCCCGCTCCTTCAGTGAGGCGATGACCTCCTGGAGGTCGTCCTTCGATTTGGCGGTGACCCGGATCTGATCTCCCTGCACCTGGGCCTGGACCTTCCGCCCCAACCCCTTGATGTGCTTGTTGATCTCCCGGGCCTTCTCGTCCGAGATCCCCCGGCTGATGTTCACGCTCCGCCGGTAGGTCCCCCGAGCGGCGGGGAGCACCGGGCCCTCGTGCACCGCCTTGAGGGACACCTTCCTCCGGACCATCTTGTCCTTCAGCACCTCGACCGCCGCCCGGAGGCGGTCCTCGGTGGAGGAGCGGAGCTCGATCAGGTCGGCGTCCTGCTCCACCGACGTGCCGGTGTTCTTGAAGTCGAACCGCTGGACGATCTCCCGGCGGGCCTGGTCCACCGCGTTGGTGACCTCGGCCATGTCGACCTCGGAGACGATGTCGAAGGAGGACGCCTTGGCCACGGCCCGGTATCCTAGATGAGCTTCCGGGGGGGTGCCCGAGCGGCCAAAGGGAGCGGTCTGTAAAATCGCCGGCGTAGCCTGCGCAGGTTCGAATCCTGCCCCCCCCACGAAGGAGGGCCGGGCACACGGGCGGGATCCGCACTGAGGGCGAGCTGAAGCTGGCAGACGGCCGGGCCCTGGCCTACGCCGAGTACGGCGACCCCGAGGGCCGGCCGATCCTCTTCTTCCACGCCGTTCCGGGGTCCCGCCTGTGGCTGGACGAGGACCTCACCCGCTCGATGAAGGTCCGCCTCATCACGGCCGACCGTCCCGGCTACGGCCGCTCCGACCTCAATCGGGGCGGCAGCCTGCTCAGCTGGGCCGGCGACGTGGAATCGCTGGCGGACGAGCTGGGCTTGGAACGGTTCGGCGTCGTGGCGTGGTCGATGGGCGGTCCCTTCGCGCTGGCCTGCGGAGCGCACCTCGGTCCTCGTCTGACCCGCCTCGGGCTCTTCTCGATCAGCCACACGCCGATCGAGGAGGAGCCCGGGGGGCTGGAGGCCCTGTCCGAAGAGGAACGGGAGCAGGTCGAGCTGGCCAAGCGCGACCCCGAGCGGCTGATCGCCAGCTGGAGGCTGGACGAGGACGGGTTGCACGACATCGCCCGCGATCCGCTGAGCGTCCTCTCGTCCCTCGGCGGGGCGGACGGATGGGTGATGAAGGACGTGGCCCTCCGCAAGTCGCTGGAGGCCCACATCCGGGAGGGCGTCCGTCCGGGCCCCCTGGGCATGCTGTGGGAGGAGGTCATGGTGGCCCGGCCGTGGGGGTTCGCCCTGGCCGACGTTGAGGTCCAGGTCCGACTGTGGCACGGGGAGCACGATCCCGTCCCGGTGGAGCGAGCCGAGTTCGTGGCGGCGCGAGCCCCGCTGTCGCGGCTGACGGTCTGGCCGGGCGAGGGACACTGCGGCTTCATTCGCCGGTGGGACGAGGTCCTCGCGGCGATGACCGAGGACGTGGACTGACTACTGCTCCAGGCGGATCCGGTCGCCGACCTGGACGCCGTGCTCTTCGAAGAACCCCTGATTGACCTCCAGCGCTCCGGTCCACGGCGCGCCGGGTTCGTACAGCCGGCAGGGTTCCTCCCGGCACGGCTCCATGTCGTGGATCCGGAAGATCCGTCCCTCCTGGTCCCAGAACGCCACCGATAAGGGGATCAAGGTGCCCTTCATCCAGAACGGGGTGGGGGTCGGCTCTGGAACGAGGAAGACCATCCCCGCGTCCTCGTCGAGCTCCTCCCGCCCCATCAACCCCCGGGCTCGCTCCGCGTTGGTGTCGGCAAGCTCCACGGCTACCTCGACGTCTGTGGAGCCGGAGTCGATGAGGACCGTCGCCTCGGGCTGTTCGGAGCACGCTGCCAGCAGGATCGTCGCCAGAGCGATCCCTGGTCGAAGTCGCCTCACTGCCTCTATCATGACCGTACCAGTGTGACGCATCCGCTGGAGTAGCTCAGTCGGCAGAGCACCGCCATGGTAAGGCGGGGGTCGTGGGTTCGATTCCCACCTCCAGCTCGGGCGGGCCCGCGATCGAGAGCGCGAAGCTCGAGAGACGGGGATCGAGGCGGGGTAGCTCAGGGGCAGAGCAAGCGGCTCATAATCGCTGTGTCGGCGGTTCGAATCCGCCCCCCGCTACGGAGTCGAGGAGGAACGGATGAGCAAGAGGAAGTTCGAGCGGACCAAGCCCCACGTGAACATCGGCACGATCGGGCACATCGACCACGGCAAGACCACCCTCACCGCGGCCATCACCAAGGTCCTGGCCGAGAAGGGGATGGCCGACTTCACCCCCTTCGAGGAC
>DASQTB010000107.1:0-15755 GCA_035642095.1 Actinomycetota bacterium
GCGATGCTCCTACCACAGCCGCCCCACGGGCGCAGTAACAAATAGTTGTACGCTCCCCCGGCCCCAAGCGGCGAGCAACCTTTGAAAACCGGCCCATCCGGCAGGGGAGAAAATGTCGAGAAATCGCAGTTCAAAGGCCAAATACAGCCCTCTACAAGGTCGTGCCCCCGGGAGGACTCGAACCTCCGACACCCGGTTTAGGAAACCGGTGCTCTATCCCCTGAGCTACGGGGGCGGGAGTTGTCGAAAAGGTGGCACGAACCCCCGTCTGCTTCCGCAGGCTCAAGTTTACCCGCTGGTACTGGCGGCTCAGAGGCGGATTGGCACCACTGCAGATGCTAGCTGGGAACCGACGCATTGCCGAGTCCGCTGGGCCGATTCGGCAAGTGAATCGATGACGTAGGCCGCAGAGGCTAATCGGGGTTCGGTGCGAAGTTCAGCGCGAGCTCAGAGTTCGACCGATGGGGCTACTCCCGGGTGCTCGACACGTCAGATCACGCCAACCCCCACCGAACCGGCCCAGATCGCCCTTCCGGAGACGAGCGGTGAGGACTTCGCCACCGGGTTCGGCGACCTCACGGTGCACGAGTTGGAGGTGCCTCGCAACGACCCCAACGAGGGAGGTACCAACGCCGACACCGACCTGCTCGCGTACTTCAGCTGGTACTCCGCGGGCCTGAGAATCTGGGACAGTCTCCGACCCCGCCAATCCCTCGGAGGTGGGCCACTGCATCGACCAGAACGGCAACGATTTCTGGGGTGTGGCTCTGGCCGAAGATTCGGAGGGGAATCGGATCGTCCTGGCCCGCGACATGGACTACGGGCTGTTCATCTTCCGGTACACCGGAGATATCCCACTCCGTAGTTCGCTCGCAACGGAGACGGAGGAGGGCCGGCGTTACGCCGGCCCTCCTCACGTTCCCTCAGTCGAACAGCTCGCCCGCAGAATGCCTCAAGGAAGCGCCGTGGGGATACGCTGGATGCCGACTCGTTGCCGTCAACAGGCTACCTCAAGGGGCAGTCCGCGTTGTTCACATCGTCTAGGTGCTCGGCAAGCTGCAGCATCGTGGCCCGGTCGAGCGAGGCGAGGGCCTGGTTCACCTTCAGCTGGATGTTGAAGGGCTCGGCGAACCGCCGGTAGGGGTAGTCGATGTCCTCGTGGGCAGCGTTGAGGAAGGCCGCGACCGTAGCCCGGAACAGGATCTTGGCCGCCCCCTCGAGCCCGCTTCCACCTCCACCCTGGAGAGCCTGGTGAAAGGTCATTGTCCGAAACGAGGCGAGCTCATCCGGGATGGTGAAGAACTGCTGGAGCGTCTGGCTGGGGTTATGCTCCTCCCACGCCGACTTATGATTCTTCCAGAACCCAGGTGTGCATCCTAATGGTCAAGTCGAAAACCCCATTGTGAGCTGTCTGCCGCCGTGGCTGCCAAGCCGCTCGGTCTAGAATCCCGATCGGAGGAGAGGAAACGGGCACCGATGACGGAGCCAATCGTGTTCGTCAGTCATTTCAGGATCAAGGACGGCAAGCTCGACGGGTTGAAGCAGCTCTTCCCAGAGGTCCTCGAGATGTTGGAAGCGGAGAAGCCTCGTACGACGGCGCAGTTAGCCTACCTCGACGATGCTGGCACCAAGGTGTCCATCGTTCATGTCTTTACCGACGCCGACACGATGGACCTCCACTTCCGAGGGGCTGAGGAGAGGTCCAGGGCGGCATACGAGTTCATGGATCCGGCCGGATGGGAGATCTACGGGACGCCTAGCGACGCTGCCATGCAGATGATGCGACAGGCTGCGACGTCCGCGGCTGTCGCTTTGACCGTCCATTCCAAATACCTGGGTGGTTTCCTCCGCATGCAGTCGGACCTGAACGCAGATTCCAGTCCGGGTGACGGCGGAGCGAGGAGCTGATGATCCGATCGTCCAACATCCCGACGAGTTCCCCGGAGGACTCGAACCCCGACGCCCTGTTTAGGAAACCGGCGCTCTATCCCCTGAGCCCGGGGGGCCGGGGCGCGAAGCCAGTGGAGCGAGGAAGATACGGGATGAATGACAGCCCGAGCGCCTCGACGCGTCGTCTACGTGGCCACCGGCGAGCGGCACCTTCGGGAGGCGGCCGCTTCCCTGGCCTCACTTAGGCAGCACGAGCCGAATCTGCCGGTCACCATGTTCGTCGATCCGGCCGCTCGGCCGACTCTCAGCAACTGGGGCGTGACCGCCAGGACCGGCGACGCGCAGTTGGAGATCCTCGACCTCCCTGACTCCACGCACTCCTGGGCGGACAAACCCCTGGCCCTGGCGCGGGCCCAGGCGCTCGACGAGGAGGTCCTCTTCCTCGACTCCGATACTCGGATCTGCGGTCCCATCGGAGAGATCTTCGAGCTTCTGGAGGCGTTCGATCTCGCTGCGGCCCACGCCCCGGTCCGCCTCGATCGTCGCCAGCCTCCCTCCCTGGCCGATCGCGTGCCGGCCGCGTTCCCCGAGCTCAACACAGGAGTGCTGGCTTTCCGAAGGACTGCCGCCGTGATGAGACTGCTCGAACGCTGGCGGCGGCTGCATCTCGACGTCCTGCGGTCGATCGAACGTGCCACCGTGGGAGACCAATCCACCTTCCGGGTGGCCCTCTACCAGTCTGACCTCCGCTTCGCCGTCCTCCCTCCCGAGTACAACTGTCGTTTCACGTTCCCCACCTACGTCCACGGGCCTGTGCGCATCCTCCACGGGCGAGCTCCCGATTTGGAGCGCATCGAGCGGGAGCTGAACGGGGTCTCCGGGGCCCGGGTATTCGTCCCCGGCATGGGCGTGCTTACGGGACGGGGTGGCGAGGCCACTTCGCCGGCGCAGCCCCCACCGTAGACTCGGGGCCTCATGCCCCAGCCCCGGTCGCGCGCTGCGCTGGTCACCGCCGCGGTCCTGGTGACCGCCGGCCTCGTGGCTCTCGTGGCCGCCCGACCCGCCTCCCCGTTCACGCCACCGCTCTTCCCCGGCGCCGAGGGGTTCCCCCCGCTGGTCGGTCTGGCGGAGCTGTTGGGACTCGATCGTCTCTCTCGCGACGCCGTCGCCGTCCTGGGCGGCGCGGCGCTGTTCGCCTCGGCCGGCGCGTTTCTGTGGGCGCTGGTCGAGTCGTGGAGAGGGGCTCTGTCGACGGGCCGGATCTTGGTCGTCGCCGTCGTCTTGCACCTGGTGGCCGTGGCCATGCCGCTGTTCCTGTCCCGGGACGTGTACAGCTACGCCATCTACGGCCGGATGGTCTCGCACCACGACGCCAACCCGTACACGGAGATCCCGGCCGCGTTCCCCACCGACCCGACCTATCGATTGGTGTCGGTTGACTGGATCGATTCGCCGTCGGTCTACGGGCCGGCGTTCAGTGCCGTGGCCGCGGGGGTCACGGCGGGAGTCGAGTCGCCGGCGGGGATCGTGCTCGGATTCAAGGTGATCGCCGCGTTGGCCAGCCTGGGGACGGTCCTCATGGTGCTGGCCTCCGCCCGGCGGCTGGTCCCAGAGCGGGCGGCCTTCGCGGCCGTCCTCCTCGGATGGAACCCGGTGGTCGTGTTTCACGGCGTGGCCGGAGGACACAACGACTCCCTCCTTGCCCTGGCCGTGGCCGCCGCCGTGCTGGCCCTGCTGGTTCGGCGTGAGCTGTGGGCCACCGCCGCGCTGGCGGCGGGGACCCTGATCAAGGTCTCGGGGGCGATCCCGCTCTTGGTCGCCGTGGTGGCAGCCGTCATCCGCCGGCCCCGGGGCGAACGATGGCGGGCCCTCGGACTGCACGTGGCCGTTGCCGCCGCCGTGGCCGTGCCGTTCGTCGTCCCGTTCATGCAGGCGGAGGATCCGACCCTAGGGACGCTCGAGCTGACCAGCCGTCAGGGATGGCTGGCGCCGTCCCGGTTCGTCCTCGTGCTCGTTCGAGGGGCGGCCGAAGCGCTGGGAGGGAACGTGGCTTACGATGCCGCCTCGCTGATCGTTCGCATCGCCTTCCCGCTGCTGTTCGTGTGGGTCATGGTGGCCTTGCTCCGCCACCTGGGACGGGAGCCCGGGACGCTCGAGCCGGAGGTCGTCGTTGCGGCGTTGGGGTGGGCCAGCCTGATGTCGTTCCTCGTCTCGCCCGTGCTCCTGCCGTGGTACGTGGCGTGGGTGTTGCCCCTGGCCTGGTTCCTTCCCAACCCTGCCCGAGGGGGGGCCGTCCTCGTGTCGGTGGCCCTGGCGATCACCGAGCTGCTGGCCGAGCCATCCCGCTCGCCGGACGTGTGGGAGGCAATGGTGTTCGGCCTCCACTGGGTGGCCACGCCGATCGTCCTCCTCGTGCTGGTCCGCCTGGTCCTCGACCTTCGCCGGCGGCTAGCCCTTGCTCCGGCCGCGGGCCCCTCATCGCCGCTCCTTCTCGAGCCCCCGTCGCTCGTCTCCGGTCTCGCTCGTGCCCGTTCTCGTCCCCGCCTTCCAGGCGGCGAAGTACCCGGCCGCTCCGACGGCGAGGACCAGCGCCGTGGAGGCAATGTCACCCGGCCGGACGCCCAACCGATCGGCCACGACCGTCGCGGCGACGGCCACCGCGATCCCGACTGATGGCGCCGCCGCCGCCGCAGCCCGCCGCCCTCGCTCCGGGAGGCCCCACCGAGCCCACCCCCCACCGATGACCGCCAATACGCCCAGGGCCAGGATCGATCGCCAGATCAGCTCTCCGGCGTCGTAGCCGACGGGCTCCTGGCCGGGCGTCCCCACGGTCGGGGATCGTCCGGCGGTGGAAGGCTCCGACAGAAGCAGAACCTCCGGGGCGATCTCTCGCCCGAGGGTCGGATCCCATCCGGCCTCGTTGAGCGGCCGAATGAGGAAGGTCGAGGCCCGGCCGAGGACCGGCTCGACCTCGCGGAGGTACACGGCGGCGATCCGGTCGTGCTCCTGGTCCCCGGTCCTGGTGACCCGGCCGGCCAGGACGTCGGAGGGAGATCCCACCGCGATCCGGACGTCGCCGATACGGCCGGCGGGAACCCCCATCCTGATGAGGTTCCCCGCGCGGGTCACGTGATAGGCGGCGGAGGGCTGATCGGTGTCGACCACGAAGACCAGCGGGGCGCCGGGGTCGAGATCGAGCGCGGCGATCGAGCTCCCGGCGCGGGCCACCGCGTCGAGCTCGCGTTCGGTGAACGCGGGCGAGTGCCGGAACCAGCCGAACATCGAGAACCCCACGAACGCGGCGACGGCGATGGCAGCCACCATGGCTCCGAGCCGCCCTCGCCGGGCCAGCTCCACGGCGCCGACCGCCGCACCGAGCGGGATAAAGAACGCGAACTGAAGCATCCGGTTCGGCGGTCCCCACGATGTCGCCGCCAGGACGACGATGCCAGCGAGGGTGATCGCGGCCCACGACAGCCACAGCGTGGGCAGGAACGGTGACCCCTTTCGATCTGCGGACATCGCCCCGACCCCGACGAGCCCGATCCCGGCGACCAGGGGCACGGCGGTCCGGGTGATGTCCCCTCGCAACCGCTCGCGGTACCGGTCGATCAGAAGATCACGGAACCCCAGCCGGCGGAAGAACCCGTCCTGCGAGGTATCGCCCGGGATCCGGGGCTCGAGGGACAGCCAGGCCAGGGCTCCGGCGGACAGGGCGGCGCCGCCGCCGAGCGCCATTGACATCCGCACCGCCTCGGTGTCTCGCCATGGACGACCGGCCCGGCGGTCTCGAACCGCAGCCGGGATCCCCGCCGCCACGACGGGGATGAGGATCACCAGTCCGACCAGTGCGAACGTGCGGTGGGTCACGCCGGCCGCCATGACGAGCCCGGTGGCGGCGCCCACCGCCCGCCACGACCCTCCGGCCAGCGACAGCGCCGCCGCTGCGGTCAGGAACACGGCCACTTGGGCCACGTTGGCCAGCCAGCCGCCGGCCAGGTAGGCGGTGAACGCCCCCGTGAGGACGGCGGCGGCCAACGCACGCGTGGCCGAGGGACGGAGCGTCGACTCGACGAGGCATGCGGCGGCCAGACCGCAGCACGCCGCGAGCACGGGCCCGAGGATGGTTACCGTCCCGAGCGGGTCGGTGCCGATCAGTGCTCCTAGGAGGACGGTCAGTCCGGGGACGCCGGGCCCGGCCCCCGGCCCCTGCGGGAGGCCCGTCGCCTCGGCCGCCCGGGCCAGCCACGTGTACACCGGACCGTCCGGGCCGATGGGGAGCGCATAGCCCGCTGTGATCGGGTGGACGAGGTAGAGGGCCAGAAGGGCCAGGGCCGCCCCGAACGCGAAGGCCGCGGCTCCCGACCACCGATCGTCCGATCGAGCGCCCCCGACGTGGCTCATCCGGGGCACGGTACAGCGTCCCCCCGATGCTAGGATGCGCCTTCATGCTCGACGAGTCGCTGGTGAGCGACGTCCTGCGCGCCGCGCTGGCGTCGGGCGGGCGATTCGCCGAGCTGTTTGCCGAGGAGCGGCGCTCCACCCAGATCCGCCTCGACGACCGCCGGATCGAGGAGCTCTCCGTGGGCCTCGATCGAGGCGCCGGCGTCAGAGTCATCAGCGGCGACACCACCGCGTACGCGTATTCGAACCGCCTGGATCGGGGCGCGCTGTTCGGTGCGGCCGAGGCGGCGGCAGCGGCCTCGCGGGGAGGTGGCCGGGTGAAGCTGGTGGACCAGCGGCGGAGCGAGCCGGCGACGGTTCATGCCGTGCGGGCCCCGGCCTCGGACGTCGAACCGGAGCGCAAGGTGGCCTGGCTCCGGGCGGCCGACGACGCCGCTCGAGCGCACGCCTCGGAAGTCCGGCAGGTGGTGGTGAGCTACGGCGACGCCGTCCAGCGGATGATGGTGGCCGGCTCCGAGGGACGCCGGGTGGAAGAGGAGCGCCACCGCGTTCGGCTGATGGCCCAGGTGGTCGCGGCCCGAGACGGTGTGGTCCAGACCGGGTTCGACGGGCCGGCCGCCCTGGGCGGCGAGGAGCTGTTCGAGGCCCATCCTCCCGCCGGGATCGGCGCCGAGGCCGCGCGCATGGCGGTGACGATGCTCGACGGCGTGGCCGCGCCGGCCGGGGAGATGGCGGTGGTCATCGGGCCGGCCGGCGGCGGGGTGCTGTTCCACGAAGCCTGCGGGCACGGGCTCGAGGCCGACACCGTCGGCAAGGAGGCGTCGGTGTACCGGGGGCAGCTGGGTGAGCGGCTGGCTTCCCCCCTCGTCACCGGAGTCGACGACTCCACCGTCCCGGGGGGCTGGGGATCGTTCTCGTTCGATGACGAGGGGACGCCCTCGGCCCGAACCGTCCTGTTCGACGAGGGAACGCTGGCCGGCTACCTGTACGACCGGTTCTGGTCGGGGAAACACGACGCGGAGCCCACCGCGAACGGCCGGCGGCAATCCTACGCGCACCTGCCGATCCCTCGGATGACTAACACGTTCATCGAGCCCCGGGAGGGCGACCCCGACGACATCATCCGTGACACGAAGCGCGGCGTGTACGCAAAGGTCCTCGGCGGGGGGCAGGTCAACCCGGCCACGGGGGACTTCGTGTTCGGGATCGCGGAGGGCTATCTGATCGAGGACGGGAGGATCACATCGCCGGTCCGGGGGGCGAACCTGATCGGGAACGGCAGGGCGATCCTCGAGGCCGTCGACGCCGTGGCGGGCGATTTCGATCGCCGCCCGGGCACGTGTGGGAAAGACGGCCAGGGGGTGGCCGTGACCACGGGGAGCCCCACGCTGCGGATCGCTCGGATGACGGTTGGGGGAACCGGTGGCTGACCGCCCCGACTTGGCCGAGCTGTGCGGGGCGGCCATCGCCGGAGCCAACGGAGAGCAAGCCGAGGCCTACGCGGCGGAGAGCCGTCGGACCGAGGTGAAGGCCCGGGGAGGGGAGGTCGACGCCCTGACCCAGGCGGCCTCGAGGGGTGTCGGCGTCCGGGTGATCGTCGCCGGCCGCCTGGGGTACGCCTGGGCAGCGGATCCGGATATCGGCGAGGCGGCGAACCTGTTCGATGCCGCTCGGGAAGCGGCCACGTTCGGCACTCCCGACGAGGCCAACGGCCTTCCCAGGCCCGGCTCGGTGGAGCCCATCCCCGGTCTCTTCCGGTCGGCAGTTGGGGAGCTGGAGCCGGAGCGCAAGGTCTCCCTCGCCCTGGAGTTGGAGCGAGCCTCGATCTCGTCCCACCCCGAGGTCCGCCGGGTCGAGGAGGTGATGTACGGGGACGCCCTGTCCCGAGTGGCCATCGCCAGCACCGAGGGGCTGGCCGTCGAGTACCGCCGGACCGACTGCTGGTGCGTCGTCTCGGCGCTGGCCGAGCGGGAAGGAGAGACGCAGTCGGGGTTCGCCTTCCGGGTGGCCCGCGAGCCGGACGAGCTCGAGTGGGAGGAGGCCGCCCGGGAAGCGGCCGAGCGGGGCGGGAGGCTCCTGGGAGGGACCAAGCCGTCCACCCAGCGACTCCCCGTGTTCCTCGATCCGTGGGCGGCCGCGTCGTTCCTGGGGGTTCTGGCCCCGAGCCTGTCGGCGGAGGAGGTCCAGAAGGGCCGATCCCTCCTGGCCGGGCTGATCGGCGAGCGGGTGGGTTCGCCATCGATCACGCTGGTTGACGATGGACGGCGGCCCGACGGGCCGGCCACGGCACCGTTTGACGACGAGGGAGTCCCTACCGGGCGGATCCCTCTCCTGGACGAGGGCGTGCTCCGGGCCTATCTGCACAACACGACTACGGCCCGGCGCGACGGCGCGGAGTCGACCGGGAACGCCTCCCGGGCGGGGTACCGAGGCGTTCCGGGCGTCTCGCCGACGAACCTGGTGGTCGAGCCCGGAGCGGATCCTCCCGAGACCCTCCTCGGGAGGATCGACCGAGGGGTGTACGTCCAGGACGTGAAGGGCGTGCATTCGGGGGCGAACCCGGTCAGCGGGGAGTTCTCTGTCGGTGCGTCCGGCCTACGCGTCGAGGGGGGAACGGTGGCGGAACCACTGCGGGAGATGACCATCGCCAGCACGCTGCGTGACGTCCTCCAACGGGTCGTGGTCGTGGCCGACGACCTCCGGTTCTTCCCCGGTGCGGGGGCCATCGGCACCCCGACCATCCTGATCGGCGAGATGACCGTGGCCGGCGTCTGATCAGCGGGCCAGGACGGCGGCGAACGAGATCGCCGAGAGGGCCACGCAGTAGATGGCGAAGGGGTGCATCGTCCGGGTCCGGAGGTACCGGAGGAGGAAGGCGATGGCGGCGAAGCCTGTGACGCCGGCCACGGCGCTCGCGGCGAGCACAGGGCCCGGGTCCGTGCCCGGAGGAAGATCCGGTACCGCGACGATGGCCGCCCCGAGGATGGCCGGGATGCTCAGCAGGAACGAGAAGCGGGCCGCGCTCTCCCGACCGAGCCCCCGGACCATGCCGCCGGCGATGGTGGCGCCGGATCGGGAGATGCCGGGACTGATGGCCGCGGCCTGCATCACACCGATGGTCAGGGCGTCGACCACCGACATCTGCTCGACGTCCCGCCGCCGATCCGGGTCCGACCGGGCGTACACCGTTTCCGCCACCACGAGGATGGCCGCGGTCACCAGCAGCTCGCCCGCCACGAAGGCCGGGCGCTCGAACAGCCCCTCGAAGAACCCCTCCAGGAGGATGCCGGTGAGCCCGGCCGGGATCGAGCCGACCACGAGGAGCCAGGCCAGTCGGGCCCGAGTCCGATCCCGCGCGTCCACGCTCCCGCCGACCCGGCGAGCCGCCCCGGCGACGATCTCGCCGAGGTCGCGCCAGAAGTACGCGACCAAGGCGACCAGCGTCCCGATGTGGATGGCCACGTCGAAGGCCAGGCTGGGGACGTCCCACTCCAGGAGGAAGGGGACCAGCACGAGGTGGGCCGAGGAGGAGACCGGCACGAACTCGGTGAGACCTTGCACGGCGCCGAGCACGACCGCCCGAAACATCCGGGGGAGTCTACCCGCGAGCCCACGGCAGAACCTTCGGTGACGCCGGAGCGATCCAGGATCGCCCCGTTCACGGCATGTCGGCCGGCGAGCCGACGACGGCCGGTTCCTCTTCTGCGGAGACGACCGCCACCGACAGGTCGGCGAACGTCCGGGCAAAGGCCAGGCGCTCGGCGGATTCGGGTCCGAGGAGGAGGATCAGCGTCCCCACGCCGCCGTTCTCCTCCCCGTCCAGCGTCTGCGACGGGATCACCGACAGGACCTCCGCCCCCGTGGCCACAACCTCGGTGTGAGGCTGGCCCGAGGCGAAGGTGGCGTGGATCTCCACGCGATCCCCGGCACGGATCGCCGACATGGGGAGGGTCGACGGGACGGCGACCGCCCGCAGCCCGGGCGGGACCAGGGCGGCCACTGGCCCTCCCGTCGGCGCGAGCCGGGCCGCCGTGAGCGGCTCGCCCTGGACGACCGACGACTCCAGGGTCCGGCCCGCGGCCTCCTCCGGGGCCTCGAGCGCCCCCGGCGGAACGAACCGAGCGGGGACGTCTCGGGTGGTCAGCATGCCTTCGCCGAGGACCGTGCCTCGCTCGAGGTCGGTCTTCGTGAGGACGATGGGCCGGCCGGGTTCGCCGGCCGCGGCCCGAGCCTCGAGCGTTCGAAGCCGAGCCTGGACCGCTAGGGTGGCCATCACGGCCAGCGCCCCGGATAGCACGAACAGCACCCGCGAGATGCGGGGACGGGTCCGACGCATGCCGCTCCTTTCCGGGGGAGGAGCGTGTGGGGAAGGTCGAATCAGAGGCTAGCCCGGGGCGGTGACACGATCCGCTCTCCGGTCGGGCCCGGCCGCTTCTCGCCGGCCGGCTACTCGACCTCGAAGCGGGCACCCTCCAGGGCGGTGGCACACGGGCACGACCGATCGGAAGGGAGAGTGGGGATCACCCGGAACAGGAGATCCCGGAGTCTCGACAGGTTCTCGTTGAAGACCCTGATCACCTGCTCGTGGCTGACCGGCTCAATCTCCTCGCCCTCCACTCCCACGTCGTAGTCCGTGATCAGCGAGACGTTCAGGTAGCAGATCTCTAGCTCTCGAGCGAGGACCGCCTCGGGGTACTGCGTCATGTTGATGACCTCCCACCCCTGACGGCGGAACAGGTCTGACTCCGCCCGGCTGGAGAACCGCGGGCCCTGGACGCAGACCACCGTGCCGCGTTCGTGGAGATCGAGGCCGATCTCCCGACCCTCCTTGATGGCCCGCTCCCGCATCTCGGGGCAGTACGGGTCGGCGAAGCCGATGTGCGTGGTCTCGGGTCCGTCGTAGAACGTGTCCGCCCGACCGGTGGTCCAGTCGACAAGCTGGTCGCCCACCACGAAGTGGCCCGGTTTCACCTGGGGCTGAAGGGATCCCGCGGCGCACGGGCCGGCGATCCTGACGACGCCGAGCTCCTTCATGGCCCACACGTTGGCCCGGTAGGGAACCCGATGAGGAGGAAGCTCATGCTTCCGGCCGTGCCTGGGGAGGAACGCGACTCGCCGCCCGCCGACGTCGCCCACGGCCACCGGCGCCGACGGCGAGCCGAAGGGCGTCTCGACGGTGATCTCCTCGACGTCCTCCAGGAAGGAGTAGAACCCCGATCCTCCGAACACGCCCGCCTCGGCGACCGTCACGAGGAGGCGTCCGTGGCCGGCTTCTTCTCGGCAGGCCGGGACTTCGAAGAGCCCTCCGACTTCCGGGCCGCCTCGCCGGACGTCGTCGGCTTCTTCCCCTCGCCCTTGCCGGCGCCGTCCCCGTCCTTGGATGCCGCCGCGGCCGCCGTGCGGGAGTCGGTGGCGTAGAAGCCGGATCCTTTGAACACGATGCCGGCCGGATGGAACACCTTCCGGAGCTCGCCGCCGCACCGCCGGCACTCCCGAAGCGGCTCCTCGTCGATGCGCTGGAACACATCGAACCGGTTCCCACAGGCCATGCAGCGGTACTCGTAGGTCGGCATCCGCTCCATTGTACGAGCCGCGTGACGTTTGAGCCTCAGCCGGACCGGCAGTCGATCACCTCCAGATCGGTGACCACGAGATGGACCCGCTGGTCCGAGGCCCTCTCGGGGACCCGGTCGATGACCTGTTCCCGGAAGGCGATCCCTACCCGGACGGTTCGCTCGTCGAGGCCGCTCAGGTACCGGTCGTAATGTCCTCCCCCGTAGCCGAGCCGCGCTCCTCGCCGGTCGAAGGCCAGACCGGGCGTCACCACCACATCGATCTGCCGGGGATCGACCGGCCGACGCCGACTGGGCTCGCGGGGCCCGTACGTGGTCGGGATCAGGGCCTCGCCGTCGGGACCGGCCTCGGCCGCCTCGATGTCGCCTCGTTCCAGGTACGGAAACAGGACCCGCCGCCCTTCCCTCCGCAGCCGGGCCGCGATACCTCGGGTGGCCACCTCGGAGCCGAAGGAGTAGAAGAGGAGCACCGTGCCAGCCCGAGCCATGTCCGAAAGGACCAGCAGCCGTTCCTCGATCAGCCCGGCGCGACGGTCGCGCTCCGCCGCCGGGATCGCCCCCCGGAGAGCCTTCATCCGGCGGCGGAGCCTCGCCTTCTCCTCGACCGGTCTGTCCGAGTTCGTCAAGCGTTCGGGACCGGTTGCCGATACATTTGTCGGAGGTGGCCGCAAGGTGGGCTTGGCCACCGAGGTGCGGCTCTGGTGACGCTCAGAACCCGACTCGGCTTGTTCTTCGTCGGCATCGTGGTCCTTCCGCTGGTGGCCGCGACGCTGGCCTTCCAGATGCTGTCCGCTCGCCAGGCCGAGACCCGCACGAATACTAGGCTCACCACCGCCGCCGCCGCCGTCGGTGCCCTGTGGCAGGAGCGGCTCCGCCTGGTCGAGGCGGAGGTCGGGCTGGCCGCGAACGAGCTGATCGACGCGTTCGACGCGCCGAACCTGGGCGCCCAGGTGACGACGGTTCGGGAGGGGACCACGTTGGACTTCCTCGTCGTCACGGAGGGCGGGGCCATCGTGGCCGATTCCATCATCACGCCGTCCTTCCGTGATGGGCTCCCTCCGCCGACGGCGGAGCATATCGCCGCGGCCGAGCCCGCGATCGGCACACTCCGGGCCCAGGTGGAGGTGGCTGGCGAGAGGAACTTCGTCCTGACCGGAGGACGGTGGGCGGACCGCGTGCTGGCGACCGATCTGTCCGAAGCGGGCGGCGTCGATGTCGCCCTGGTCGGTGACGGTTCGGTCGTGGCCGCCACGGCCCCTTCCCACCCGGCGGTCGACGACCCAGTAGCCGAGGGGCGCCGCTCCCGGTTCGTTTCGGTGGGCTCTCCGGGGAACGGCATCCTCCTGATGGCCCCCTCCGAGGAGATCAGCGTCTCCGCCCTGTGGCTCGTAGCCGCGGCGGGCTTGGTGGCGGCGACAGTCCTCGGGTTTGCCCTGGCCTCCGTGATCGCTCGGCCGCTGGAGCGGCTGGCCGAAGGGGCTCGAGCGGTAGCGGGGGGCGATCTCCAGACCCGGGTTGAGGCCGGCGGGGTGGCCGACGTGGCCCGGGTGGCCGAGGCGTTCAACGCCATGACCGACAACTTGCGGGCCTACATCGGTGAGCTGAAGAGCTCCCGAGACGAGCTTCGGCACAGCCTGGACCGGATGGGGGCCACGCTCCGGGCCACCCTCGACCTCCAGGGGATGCTCGAGGTGATCCTCGACACCGCCGCCGTCACGCTGGGATCCACCGCCGGTGCCCTCTACCTTCGCCGCCACAACGCTCGCGAGCTGACGCTGGAGGCCGCCCAGGGCTACGCGCCGCCCGCCGGCGCCGGGCTCCGACTGGAGGAGGGAGTCGCCGGGGTCGCCGCCGGCGGTGTCCCCGTGCTCATCCCCCGAGACCCCGTCACGGCGGCGGAGCCGGTGGAGCCATCGGCGTCCACGGCTATCGCCGTGCCGCTCGTCAGGGGGGACCGGACGATGGGCGTGATCGCGCTCTACGGCCGTCCCACCCCGGAGCCATTCGGAGAAGGCGACGTGGAGACGCTGTCATCTTTCGCCGCGCAGGCCTCGGTGGCTATCGAGAACGTCCTCCTCCATCAGGAGACGGAGCAGCTCTCGATCACCGACGGGCTCACGGGGGTGTGGAATCGCCGCTACCTGGAGCTCTCGCTCCGGAAGGAGATCGAACGAGCCAGCCGGTTCAGCCGTCCGCTCTCCGTCCTGATGATCGACATCGACCGGTTCAAGGATGTGAACGACCGCTTCGGCCACCCGCGAGGCGACGGGGTCCTGGTCGAGGTGACCCGGCGAATCATGGGGACCATCCGCACCCAGATCGACTTCGTCTCCCGGTACGGAGGTGAAGAGTTCGTGGTCGTCCTCCCGGAGACTCCCTGCGACGGGGGCAAGGTGGTGGCCGAGAAGATCCGGGCCGCGGTTCGGGATCACCCGTTCGTGGGAGACGGGACACACCTAACGATCACGGTGAGCGTCGGCGTATCGGCCTACCCGCTCGACGGCCTGACCGCCGAGGACATCATCCGCGCCGCCGACGAGGCCATGTATCGGGCCAAGCGAGCGGGTCGCGACCGCGTCGAGGCCCAGACGCCGTAGCCGTCACTCACGCTGGCCCCCGCCGGGGACGGTACACTCGGGCTTCGCCCATGACCGCCACCAGCCCCGGATGGCCGACATGAAGGTCGGAAAGGCGGTGATCCCCGCCGCCGGACTCGGTACCCGCTTCCTGCCCGCAACCAAGGCCCAGCCCAAGGAGATGCTTCCCGTCGTCGATACACCGACGATCCAGTACGTGGTCGAGGAGGCAGTCCGGGCGGGGATCACGGACATCCTCATCGTCACTGGCCGGGGGAAGCGGACCCTGGAGGACCACTTCGACCGCTCTGCCGAGCTCGAGCAGTATCTCGAATCGGCCGGCAAGCACGATGAGCTGAAACAGGTCCGGGCGATCAGCGAGATGGCCTCGATCCACTACATCCGCCAGGCCCGGGCGGCCGGCCTGGGCGACGCGGTGGCTCACGCGGAGCACCATATGGGAGGCCAACCGTTCGCCGTGCTCCTGGGCGACGACATCATCACCCAGTCGGATCCGCTGCTCGAGCGGATGATCGCCGTGTACGAGCGGTACGGACGCAGCGTGATTGCGGTCGAGGAAGTCCGCCGGGAGGAGATCCACCTGTACGGGGCGATCAAGCCCGAGTGGGTCGAGGACGATCTGGCCAGGGTGATCGACATCGTCGAGAAGCCGGCGCCGGAGGAGGCGCCGTCGAACCTGGCGGCCATCGGGAGGTACGTCCTTACCCCCGAGATCTTCGACGCGATCCGGGCGACACCGCCCGGGGCCGGCGACGAGATCCAACTCACCGACGCGCTGGCCTCCCTGGCCCGGGAGCAGGCGGTCTACGCCTATCGGTTCGAAGGAACCAGGTACGACATCGGGAAGAAACTCGACTACCTCCGGGCCACGGTCGAAGTCGCGGCCGGCCGTGACGACCTCGGCCCCGAGTTCCGAGCTTTCCTGGCCGACCTGGTCCAGCGCAGGAAGCTCCTGTAACGAGGAACCGCAGAAGAAGCCCGGGGTAGGATGCCGGGCATGCAGCCCGCGATGTCTCCGGAGGACGCCCGCCGGCGGATCCTGGACGCCGCCACTCCGCTCCAACCGATCGAGCTGCCCCTGGCCGAGGCCTACGGCTGCGTGTCCGCCAGGGAGGTCAGCTCTGAGTACGACATCCCGCCGTTCTCGGCGGCCGAGAGGGACGGGTTCGCCGCCCGCTCGGCCGACGTCGTCGGGGCCACGCCGAGCGCGCCAGTCACCCTTCGACTGGCCGGACGGGTGGAGACGGGGCGCCCTCCCGACGTTACGGTGGGATGGGGTGAGGCGGTTCGG
>DASQTB010000108.1:0-11147 GCA_035642095.1 Actinomycetota bacterium
CCGACGCGGCGATCGATCCGGAGTACCGGGAAGGACTCGCCTACGCGGGCGTGGACGTCGTCATCGCCGACGAGCTGGTCGGCACGAGATCTGAACGGTGAGGAGGTGGGCCCGGTAGCGATCGATCGCCAGACGTTCGAGTCGGAGGCCGACCGGATCATGGAGACGGCTGAGAAGGCCGGGGTGACCCTCCGCCTCCTCGGGGCTCTGGCCTTCCGCCGGCGGTGTCCGAAGTACGGACGCTTGCAGGACGAGCTGGGCCGGGCGTACACGGATGTCGATTTCGCCGGATACGGCAGGGAGGTCGACGGCATCCGCTCCACGCTCTCCGGCCTGGGGTACGGGGAGGACGCCGGCCTGTATGTCGAGTCGGAGGGTTCTCGCCTGGTCTTCGAGAATCGGGAGACCAGACTTCACGTCGACGTCTTCCTGGACAAGCTGGAGTTCAGCCACACGATCTGGTGGAAAGGCAGGTTGGACATCGACCAAGCGACCATCCCCATGGCCGAGCTGGTCCTGGAGAAGATGCAGATCGTGAAGGTCAACGAGAAGGACCTGATCGACACGATCATGCTGCTTCTGGAGCACCCTCTGGGGGAGGTCGACGGCGACACGATCAACGTCCGGGTCATGGCGGCGCTGTGCGCCCAGGACTGGGGCTTGTGGCGGACCACGACGATGAACCTCCACAAGGTCACCCAGATGGCTGAGACGTACCACGAGCTCGCCGCCGAGGAGAAGGATCGGGTCCGGGATCAGGTGGACGCCATCCTCCAGCGACTCGATGGCGAACCGAAGTCACGGAAGTGGCGATGGCGGGCCCGGGTTGGCGACCGGAAGAAGTGGTACCGGGACGTCGGGGAGCTGGGTCCCCAGGTCGGAGGGACGTGATGGCTCGCTTCTGGAAGAAGGGGATGGAGGCGGGCAAGCCCACCCGGATCTTCTACGCGACCGACATCCACGGCTCCGAGGTCACCTGGAGGAAGTTCCTCAATGCGGCCCGCTTCTACGAAGTCGACGCTCTAGTGTACGGGGGAGACCTCATGGGGAAACTCCTCGTTCCCATCGTTCGGGACACCGGGGGAACGTGGCGGGCCACCCTTCATGGTCGGTCGCACCGTCTGGCCGATGAAGGCCAGCTCTCGGAGTTCAAGAAGCGTCTCGAGACCTTGGGCTTCTACTGGTACGAGTGCGATCGGGACGAGTACCAGGCGTACGAAGGGAATCAGCCGGCTATCGACAAACTCTTCGACAGGCTGGCCAAGGAGCGACTCCAGACCTGGGTGCGGCTGGCGGAGGAACGGCTGGCCGGCACCGACGTGACGTGCTTCCTGTGCGGCGGGAACGACGATACCGACGAGATCCTCACGGCCCTGGACGATGCGGCAGGCCGGCGCGTCGTGAACTGCGAGAACCGAGTGGTTCCCGTTGACGACGAACACGTCATGGCCACCATCGGCTACTCGACGCCGACGCCGTGGGCCACTCCGCGGGAACGCAGCGACGAAGAGATCGGCGAGCTGATCGGCAAGCTCCTGGCCGAGGTGCCCGATCACTCCCGGGCCGTGCTGAACTTCCACTGCCCGCCCCTGGACTCGTCGCTCGACACATGCATGAAGCTGGACGCGTCCGTCTGGCCCCCGGCGCCGGTGATGGAGTCCGGCCAGCCCGTCTACTACGGAGGAGGGAGCGCCTCGGTCCGCGAGGCGCTTGAGCAGTATCAGCCCGTGGTTGGCCTCCACGGTCACATCCACGAGTCCAGAGGTCATGCCCGGTACGGACGGACGCCTGCCTACAACCCGGGAAGTGAGTACGGGGAAGGCGTTCTCCGGGGGGTGATCGTTGCCGTGCGAGGTGGAGAGGTCGTGGGCTCCCAGTTCACCTCTGGGTAGTCCGTTAGAAAGGAGGGAGGCAGATGGCAGAAGCGGCGGCTCCGGCGCCCCAGGTATTCACCAGGAGGGCTTCCGGACTGGTCAGGGTGATGTCGCCGTACTCGGCGTTCATCTACAACATCCTGACCATGGGCCTGATCTTCCCGTGGACGTTCGTGTGGGCGCCCACGGCGTTCCAGGGGTCGAATCTGGTGCTCGGGATCCTGTTCGCCTTCCTGATCGAGCTGCCCATCGCGTTGTCGTACGCGTGGCTGGCCACCTCCCTCCCGCGTTCGGGGGGTGACTACGTCTTCCAGAGCAGGGTGTTCGGAGGCGGCATCGGTTTCAGCGTCGTGTTCAGCCTGTTCGTTGTGTGGATCCTCCAGTGGGTTGCCCTGTCGGGCTGGCTGCTGGCCGTCCTGGGCCTGGCTCCGACGTTCATTGGCTTGGGGGTGACGACGGGAGTCCAGGCGTTCACGGACTTCGGGGTGTGGGCCGCGTCCACCTCGGGGATCATCACGATCAGCATCCTCAACGCGGCGCTGTCGCTGATCCTCCTCGCCAGCGGGTTCCGCAACTACGTTCGGCTCCAGTACGTGATGTGGATCGCCATCCTGGTGTCGTTCGGGACGATGCTGCTCCTGTTCTTCACCACGAACCCCGAGTCGTTTAGAGCCAGCGTGAACGGGTTCGCCGGATCGGTGGATGGCGTTCAGGGCTTCTTCGCCACGGCCCGGGGGGCAGCGGCGGAAGCTGGCGTCAACTTCAACCCGCCCTTCTGGCTGTTCGGCACGCTGATGGTGGCCCCCATCGCCTGGACCAGCCTCCAGTGGGCCACCTATTCCGTGGAGCAGAATGGGGAGATCAAGAACGCCCACGTGTTCCGGAACCAGCTGTTCATCCTGGCCGGCTCGCTGGCCCTGACCGCCGGGCTGCTCATCCTGCTGGCGGTGGCCATGGAGAACGGGATCGGCCGGGACGGGATCATGGTCGCGTCGTCGGGCTACTGGTACGGCGTTCCCGAGGCACTGGTGGGGGGAACGTTCCTGATGCCGAACATGCTGGCCATCGCCCTGACCACGAGCCCGATCATCGTGCTGGCGGTGGGCATCGGGTACATCCTCAACTCTTTCCAGATCGTCTGTAACTGCTACATCGGGACGACCCGGATCCTGGTGGCCCAGGGCCTCGACGGCCTGCTCCCGGAGTGGTTCTCTCGGGTCCATCCTCGATGGCGCACGCCGGTGAACGCCCACCTGGCGTACTTCCTGGGGTCCATCCCGGTGATCCTCCTGTTCAATCTGGTGGCCGACTGGAGCACGAAGTGGGCCCTCGGAGTGACGTTCTCCAACGGCGCCGTCTTTGTCCTGTCGGCCCTCGCCGCGGCGATGCTCCCGTACCGGGCCCGGGCGGTGTACGAGGCCTCACCGGGGGCCAGATACATGATCGGGGGCCTGCCTCTGGTCACGGTGCTCGGAGGACTGGGCTTCGTGCTGGGAGTGTTCATGCTGGGGGCGTTCCTGTTCGTCGACGACCTGGGGCTGGCCTTCAGCGCCGACAATCCCACCCCCTACGCCATGGTGGTGGGAACCATCGTCTTCGGAGCGATCGTCTACTGGCTGATGCGAAGCTACAAGTCCAGCCACGGGATCGACGTGAGCCACGCGTTCGCGGAGATCCCACCCGAGTAGATCGGGCGTGGGGGGTGGCCGGACCGGCCACCCCCCACTCACCCGAGGGCCAGCGCGTCGACCAGAGCCGGCGGCCCTCCCTGGGCGGCGGTCCGACGGGCCACGTCCGCCGGCCCCTCGCCCCGCTCCAGTCGGGCTCGAACGGGGTCCAAGAGATGCTCCTCGCCGAGGCCCCGGGCGGCGAGGCCCCGCTCCGCCAGCCCGACGATCTCGGCCAGGAAGCGCCGGTCTCCCTCGCCGAGGCGGATGCCGCTCCGAACCGCCCGGCGGCGGACGGCGAGAAGAGCGTCCCATCCATTGGGACCGAACCGGTCCTCGACCAGGACCCAGGCCTGGCGATGCTCTTCCGCCAGGCCGGCGACGAGCGCGGCGGCGGCCCAGGACTCGTGGGGCGGCTGCTGGCACGCAGGCCGGATCTCCATCGTCCCCAGCCGGGCTCGCGGACGGGCACTGGGCCACACGTAGTGGTCGTGGAAGAGGAAGGCTTCCAGGTCGGGGCGTCCCCCGATCACGTCGACCATCGGCCGGCCCGGCTCCCAGAACCCTCCCCGGCCGTCGGGAAGGAACAGGCACCGGAAGCCCAGGACGAACCGGACCCAGTCCTCCATGTCGGCGAACGGCCGAGGCAGGGCACCATGCCGGTAGGCCTCCCCCGTAGCGTCCTCCATCAAGCCCTCGCGACCCGAGGCGTAGCGGCCGGGCCGACCCCCGTAGACCGAGGAGTTGGCGGTAAGCGCGATCACCGCCCCGGAGAGCCCATTCAGCGCGTTGAGGACGGGGATGACCTCGTCCCGGGACACGGCCACATGGATCTGGTCGCTGGCCGTTACGCCCCACCGGAGCCACCGGTCTCCGGTGGCCCTGCGCATGACCGCGTACCGCCGCTTGGGGGCCAGCACAGAAGGACCGGGTCGAGTGCGAGGCTGGATCCCATAGCCCAGAAGCCGGTAACCGGCGCGGCGAGCGGCCGGCAGGACCATGGAGAGCGCCCGGTCGACGTCCCGCTGGAGATCGTGGAGGGATGGACGGGGACCGACCACCACCTCGACGGTGCACCGTCCCACCTCCACCAGGCACTGCCACCCGGGCCCTCGGACACCGATTACGGCTCCCGGCGGCCCGCCGGGGACCTGGTCCCGGATCGGCTGGCACCCCTCCTCCATCAGCAGCGGCCACAGCCGGGAGGCGTCCCCGGCCCGACCGTCAACCGATACGAGGGGGAACTCCGCCTCCCGTCCCACGGACCGAGGGATCGACCTGGTTGAAGGGAACCGGTCTGCGAAGTGGCCGGCCAGAGAGCGGACACCACGATAGGCGGGAGCGTTCAGAACGACGGATACCTCGCCGCGGTGGCCACCAGTTGGAACGTTCGGTTCGCCATGAGGCCACCGTCCGGTGCCAGGTGGAACTGGTTGAGCTCGCAGTTGAGGATGTCCCGCTCGAGCGCCTGGAAGGGGTCGAGCCCCAGGATCACCCCGTGGAGCTGCTGAAGGAAGTTCTGATGGCTGAACACGACGACGCGCCGGCCTCCGTGTCGGTCCACCGCACCTTCCAGGAACCGTCGGGCCCGAAGGTGGAGGTCGGGAAACGGTTCGCCGCCGGGGGGGTTGAGCGAGTAGCCGATTTCTCCGATCCGCAGGTACCGAACCTCGGGGTACCGGGAGGGCACCTCCGCCGGATCGATCCCCTCCATGGCTCCGAACGACCGCTCGGTGCAGAGCTCGTCGATCTCGATCGAGTCGCGCGGCAGCCCGGTGACGATCTGGGCGGTCTCGATGGCCCGGACCAGCGGCGAGGAGATCACCACGTCGAAGCCCGTCCCGGTGAAGGCGACTCGGGCTTCCTCGGCCTGGGCTCGGCCCTCCTCGATCAGCGGGACATCGATCCGTCCGCCGACGCGCTTGTCTCGGTTCAGCACGGTCAGGCCGTGGCGGACGGTCGATAGAAGGGTCTCACCCGGAGCCAGATCCGGCTGTTCGATCAAGCCGGGGCCCTGATCCGCTCGCCCTTCGGATCCCACAGCGGGTCATCGACCACGACGGCCGGGACCCAGGTCCCGAAAACCTCGACCTCCAGCTCCGTGCCCCGGTTCGCAAGGTCGGTCGGCAGGTAGGCGTAGGCGATGCTCTTTCGAACGGTGTATCCCTGACCTCCGGAGGTGACTCGGGCCAGGATCCTTCCGTCGGAGCGGACCGGCTCGTTCCCCAGCGCCACGGCTCGAAGGTCCTCCAGGACGAGGCATCGCAGCCGCTTGCGCACCCCCTCCTTGCTGATCCGGTCCACGGCGTCGTGTCCGAGGAAGGCTTCGGCCTTCTCCCGCTTGACGGCGAACGCCAGGCCCGCCTCGTAGGGGTTGTCCTCGGGGGTGATGTCGGCTCCCCACACCCGGTAGCCCTTCTCCAGCCGGAGGGAGTCGATGGCCCGATACCCCGCCGGGACGATGCCGTGGCCATCGCCCGCCTCCATCAGCGTGTCCCAGAGGCGAAGGCCGAACTCCATCGGCGGATACAGCTCCCAGCCGAGTTCCCCGACGTAGGTGACCCGGAGGGCGGTGCAGGGGACATCGCCCACCGTGATCTCTCGAGCGCTCATGTACGGGAATGCCTGATTCGACAGATCGTCGCCGGAGAGGGAAACCAGGACGTCGCGGGCTCGCGGCCCCCAGATTCCCAGACACGCGTAGGCCGAGGTCATGTCCCGGACCTCGACCGAGCCGTCATCGGGAAGGTGCCTGCGGATCCAACCCAGATCGTGCTGCCCGAACGCGGTCCCGGTGACGATCCGGAACCGGTCCTCACCCAGGCGGGTGACGGTGAAGTCGCACTCGATGCCTCCCCGGGAGTTCAGCATTGACGTGTAGACGACCGTCCCCACCGGCCGGTCCACATCCCCGGCGCAGAGCCGCTGGAGGAAGCGGCATGCACCCGGGCCGACCACCTCGATCTTGGCGAACGACGTCTCGTCGAACAGCGCTACCCGCTCCCTCGTCGCGGAGTGTTCCGCCGGGATGGCCGTTGACCAGAATTCCCCCGCCCATCCGCCGGGACGAAGCTCCTCCAGGGCCTGATCCTCGTTCGATACGAACCAGTTCGGCCGCTCCCACCCGGCCTTCTCCCCGAACGCCGCCCCCAGGCCGGCCACCCGCTCGTACGTCGGGGACAGCCGGAGGCCACGTCCCGCCCGCCGCTCCTCGTTGGGGTAGTGGATGTCGTAGTACGTCGAGTAGATCTCGTGGGCCCGGTCTCCGGCGTAGGAGCGGCTCCGGTACTGCGGACCGAACCGGCGGATGTCCATCTTCCAGACGTCCAGGCTCGGCTCCCCTTCCACGATCCACTCGGCCATCACCTTGCCGACCCCGCCGGCGGCGGCGATCCCGTGTGCGCAGAACCCCGTGGCCACGAAGAGCCCCCGGACCTCCGACTCTCCGAGGATGAACTCTCCGTCGGGGGTGAACGCCTCCGGCCCGTTGATCATCGACTTGACCCCAGCCTCGCGGAGGATCGGGACCCGGCGCTGAGCGCCGTCAGACAGCTCCTCGAACCGCTCCCAGTCGGGGTTGAGCAGCTGATGGTTGAAATCAGGAGGGATGCCGTCCAGCGACCACGTCCGTGGTGATCGCTCGTACCCCCCGACCACCAGACCGCCGACCTCTTCCCGGAAGTACACCAACAGATCGGGGTCGCGCATCGTCGGGAGGTCCGAACGGGCCTCGTCGACCGGCTCGGTGATCAGGAACTGGTGGGCCAAGGGGACGACGGAGACATCGATCCCGGCCATCCGGCCGATCTCGTGCGCCCAGATCCCGGCGGCGTTCACCACTACATCCGCCCGGAACGGCCCGTGGTCGGCCGTTCGGACCCCTCGGACGCGGCCCCTGTCCACGTCGATGCCCGTCACCCGGGCCCCGGTCAGGATCGTCGCTCCCCGTTGCCGGGCCCCCTTTGCCAGGGCGAACGTGAGGCCACTGGGATCGAGATGGCCGTCCGTAGGCAGGTACGCCGCTCCATGGACCCCATCGGGGTCGAACAGCGGGAACAGGTCGTGTGCTTGTTCGGTGGTCATGATCTCCAGCGGGAGGCCGAACGTCTTCCCCCATCCCGAGAGGCGGTGCAGCTCCTCGATCCGGCGGGGCGAGGAAGCCAGCCGGAGGCTCCCGACCTCGTGCCACCCGGGATCCAACCCCGTCTCTGCCCCCAGGCGCCGGTACAGCTCGACGCCGTACATCATCATCCGGGTCAGGGTGAGGCTCGATCGGAGCTGGCCGACCAGGCCGGCCGAGTGGAAGGTGGACCCCGACGTCAACTCGCTCCTGTCGAGCAGGACGACGTCCTTCCAGCCCAACGCCGTCAGGTGATAGGCGATGCTCGTCCCGGCGACGCCGCCGCCGATGACGATGACCCCCGCCTCCTCGGTCATCGGCCGGAGTCCGACGACACGTCCTCCAGCCACGTGGCGACGCGGCTGTCCTCCGCCCCACGCCGGCACCGCTCCAGATGGCGGGTGGCGTAGGTTGCGTAGTCGAAGTCCAGCGACGACAGTCCCTGCTGGACCACCCCCCACATTCCCTCTCGGAAATCGGACATGATCCGCATCAGCTTCAGCCGGGCCAGGCGGGCCCGGGTGACGTCCCCGAAGTACGCTTCCAGCAGGGCGACGTCCGCGCCGTCATCGAAATCGTGGTTCGTGGACAGGTTGCCCAGATCGAAGAAGACGTCTCCCATCCCTGCGTATTCGTAGTCGACGATGATCAGTCGGTCTGCCGAACGGATGAAGTTGGCGTTCAGAAGGTCGTTGTGGCAGGGGCGGGCCGTGAACGAACCCAGGGCCTCCTCGATGGCCGTGGCTCGTTCGTGGAGCGACGGATACACCTCGGGGACGAGGACGCCCCGTCCGGCCGCGGTGTCCCGGTACCGCTCCACGATCCGGAACGGCGAGAATCGACCGGGGATCTCCCGTCCCCCATGGAACGCCCGGAGGGCGTCCACCACAATGCGCAGCGTCACCGGCTCCGCCATGGTCGCCTCGGGGACCGGCCGCCCATCGACGAACGCGGTGATCAGGATTCCTGGGTCAGGCAGGTAGGCGACGACCTCGGGCCCAACCCCGGCAGCGGCGGCGGCCTCGGCGGCGGCGCGTTCAGCCCCGCGGTCGATCCCCAGTTCCTGGGTGTGCGCCCCTGGGAGGCGGATCACGAACGACCGCCTGTCGACATCGACCCGGAAGTTCCGGTTGGTGATGCCGCCTTCGACCGGGGTGACGGTCAGGCGATCGGCCGTAGCCCAGCCCGGCATGGCCTCCACCACCGCCCTCAGGGCCGGTTCCACATGGGGACTGCGGAGGCTCGACCCGTCCACCGCCTCGGACGCTAGCAGGAGTGATTGGTTCTGGTCAACTGTGATTGAGTCTGAACGATTCAGGTGGCCGTTTGCGCTGGAGGGAGAAGAGCGGGTAGGCTCCGCCCAACCGAACCAAGGGGGAGGAACGCAATGGACCTGCTGGCCGCTGTGGACCTGCTGATCGAGGAGCGTCACCTGCTGACCCATCCCTTCTACACGAAGTGGGTGGAGGGGACTCTGCCGAAGGAGGCAATCCAGGAGTACGCCCGCCAGTACTACGCCTTCGAGTCAAGCTTCCCCCGGTTCCTGTCGGCCATCCACAGCCGGACCGAGGACCGGGAGGCCCGTCAGACGATCCTCGACAATCTGTGGGATGAGGAGGCCGGCGAGGAGAACCACGCCGAGCTGTGGCTTCGATTCGCCGAGGGGATCGGCGTCTCTCGCGGCGACGTCATCTCCGCGACATGGAACCCGGCCACCGAGGCCCTGGTCGACACGTACCACCGGATCGCCCGGGAGCGCCCGGTAGCGTCCGGCCTTGCCGCCGTCCACGCCTACGAACGTCAGGTCCCCGCCGTGGCGGGAGCCAAGATCGAAGGGCTGAAGAAGCACTACGGAGTGGACGATCGACGGACCCTTACGTTCTGGGAGGTTCATCGGACGCTTGACGTCGAGCACTCCGACCACGAACGGGCCGAGCTGGAGCGGGTCGGCACCGAAGACCCCGAGGCCGTGCTGGAGGCCACCCGCGAGGCGCTCGACGCGTGGTGGGCGTTCCTGGACGCGGTCGACGTCCCCGAGCCCGTCGCCGCGTGAGCCCGGCCGGGAAGCCCTAGCCCAGGTTCACCACGACGGTCTTCAGCTCGGTCAGCCGTTCGATCGAGAACCGGCCGCCCACCCGGCCCACGCCGCTCCGGGACCCGGACCCGCCCCCGAACGGGAGATGCGACTCCCAGTAGTTCGTGCCCTCGTTGATGTTCACCCACCCGGCCCGGGACGCCTCGGCGAACCGGAGCCCCCGCTTCAGGTCTCGGGTGAACACTGAGGTGAGGAGGCCGTACGGAGACGATCCGGCGATCTCCAGGGCCTGGTCCTCGCCTCGGATCGGGGTGATCGGCACGACCGGGCCGAACGTCTCCTCCCGGGCGACCTCCATCTCCTCGGTCACGCCGTCGAGGACGGTGGCTTCGTAGAAGAGCGGGCTGCCGTGCTCTTCGGCCCGACGCCCTCCCAGGACCAGGGCCGCTCCTCGCTCCCCGGCGTCCCGTATGTGACGCTCGGTCTTGTCCGCGGTGGGCTCGTTGTTGAGCGGCCCCAGCGTGGTCCCGTCGTCGAAAGGGTCACCCAGGCGGATGTCCCGCTCGGTCGAGGAGGTCAGCGCCGACAGGAAGTCGTCCCGGACCCGGTGGTGGACCAGGAGTCGCTCCCCAGCGGTGCAGCTCTGCCCAGCGTTCAAGAAGCACGCCTCGAGCGTGGGCCGGACGGCGGCGTCGACGTCCGCGTCGTCGAGCAGGACCATCGGTCCGTTGCCGCCCATCTCCAGGATCAGCTCCTTGCCGGCCGCCCGCTCGGCCACCCGGTGACCTGTGGCGATCGAGCCGATGAACCCCACGGCATCCGTCCCCGGGTTCGAGGCGACCTCGTCTCCGACCACCGGTCCGGGGCCGGTCACCATGTTGAACACCCCGGTCGGGAGGTCGGCCTCGACGATGCACTCCGCGAGCTTCACGGCGCAGACCGAGGTGGACGGCGCCGGGACCCACACCACCGCGTTCCCCGCGGCCAGGGCCGGGGCCACGATCTCCGCCGGCATCGTGTACGGCCAGTTCCAGGGCGTGATGACGCCGACCACGCCCCGAGGCACCCGGTAGACCAGGATCCGCTTGTCCGCCCCGATCGACGGCGGCATCAGCCCCTCGATCCTGGTGGCGTCGGCCGCGGCCATGTCGAAGTACGCCACCAGCTCATCGACCTCGTCGTAGGCCTCGGCTCGGAGCGGCTTCCCCTGGTCGAGGGTCAGGGTCCGAGCCATGTCGTCGCGGCGTTCGGCGATCACCTCGGCCACCCGGCGGAGGGCCGCGGACCGGTCGAACGCCGACCGAGCGGCCCAGTCCCGCCACGCGTCACCCGCCGCGGCCACGGCCCGGCGGGCGTCATCCCGGGTGCCCTCGGGGATGGTGCCGATCAGCTGGCCGGTGGATGGGCTGCGGGCCTCGAAGGAGACGCCTCCGTCTGACTCGATCCACTTG
>DASQTB010000109.1:0-10477 GCA_035642095.1 Actinomycetota bacterium
GCGGCCTCCAGGATCTCCAACCGCCGCCGCGTGAGCCTCGAGGCCATGCCCCTCCCGACCGTGTGAACCACCATTCAATGGCCGTCCGGCGCGGGTTGTCAAGCGACCCCTCAGAGCGACCCGTGATCCCCGCTCGTGTGCGGCCGGAACTCCCTCGGACCGTCCGGCTACACTGCCGACGGTTTGAACAGCGAGTCAAAGGGCGCGGTCGAGGCGATGCTCGAGGCGACCTCGGTGGCGGTGGTCGGGGCCAGCACCCGGCAGGGCTCCCCCGGCCGCCAGATGGTCCACCAGCTCCTGGCCGGCGGCTTCCCGGGCTCCGTCTACCCGGTCAACCCGCGGTACGAGGAGGTACTCGGGCTCCCCTGCTTCTCCTCGGTCACGGAGGTCCCCTCCCCGCCCGACCTGGTCCTGCTCGGCGTGCCGAACGAGGCGCTGGAGGAGCAGCTCGGTCTGGCAGCGAAGGCGGGTGCTCGGGGAGCCGTGATCTTCGCCAGCGCGCACCCGGAGGGGGCCGGAGAGGCGCCGCTGGCGGAACGGCTGGGCCGGCTGGCCGGAGAGACGGGCATGGCCCTGTGCGGCCCGAACTGCATGGGGTTCGTCAACGTCGAGCGGCGGCTGCGCGCTCTGGCGTTCCACGAGCGGGAGGACCTGGAGCCCGGCCCGATCGCCTGGCTCTCACATTCCGGCTCGGCGTTCAGCGCGATCCTGCACGCGGAGCGAGGGATTCGGTTCAGCGTCGCCGTCTCGACCGGCCTGGAGACCACGACCACGATGGCCGACTACCTCCGTTACGCGCTGGAACGAACGTCGACGAGGGTGGTGGCCCTGTTCCTGGAGACGGTGCGGGACCCCGGCTCCTTCCGGGACGCGCTGCAACTCGCCGAATCGCGAGACGTCCCGGTGGTGGCCCTCAAGGTGGGCCGGGCCACGGAGTCGCAGACCATGGTCCAGGCCCACTCCGGGGTCCTGGCCGGCGAGGACGCCGCGCACGAGGCGCTGTTCGAGGCCCACGGCGTGGTCCGGGTCGACACCCTCGACGAGCTGGCGGATACCCTCGAGCTGTTGTCGGCCGGCCGGAAGGCCGCGCCCGGCGGGCTGGCCTCGATCCATGACTCCGGGGGCGAGCGAGCGCACCTGATCGACGTGGCCGCCGAGGCCGGCGTTCCCCTCGCCCGCATTTCCGAGCGTACCGCGGCCCGCCTGGCCTCCCGGCTCGACCCCGGCCTCCCGCCCGTCAACCCGCTGGACGCGTGGGGCACCGGCCGGGACTACCAGGAGGTGTTCGCCGACTGCATGGGGGCGCTACTGGACGATCCCGAAACGGCCGCCCTGGCCTTCGCCGTCGATTTGTCCGGGGAGGACCTCGAGCCGGGGTACGTCGACATCGCCCGGACGATCCTCCCCCGGACGGACAAGCCGTTCGCCATCCTGGCGAATGTGGCCGGGGCGGTGGCGCCGGACGCGGCGGCCGACCTTCGATCGGCCGGCATCCCGGTCCTGGAGGGAACCCGAACCGCGCTGCTGGCCTTCCGGCACCTCTTCGAGCTCCGCGATGCTCGAGGCCGCTCTCCCATGGCCGAGCCCGAGCGCGGGCCGGAGGAGGTCCGGGGCCGGTGGCGGGAGCGCCTCCGGGCGTCCGAACACTGGGCCGAGGCCGAGACCCTGGCGCTGCTCCGCGACTACGACATCCCTACCGTCGAGGTGGCCACGGCGTCCTCGGCCGGCGAGGCTGTGGCCGCCGCCGAGCGAGTCGGGTGGCCGGTGGCGCTGAAGACTGCCCAGGCCGACCACAAGTCGGACGTCGACGGGGTGCGACTGGGACTGGGGGATCCCCTCGCCGTCCGATCGGCGTACGCCAGCCTGGCCGCGCGACTCGGACCACGGGTCACCGTGGCCACCATGGCTCCGCCCGGCGTCGAGCTGGCCCTGGGCATCGTCCGCGATCCGCAGTTCGGCCCGCTGGTCGTGGTGGCCGCGGGCGGCGTGCTGGTCGAGGTCCTGGCCGACCGTCGGATGGCCCTCCCCCCGGTGGATCACGTGCGGGCCATGGCCATGCTCGATCGACTGGCGGTAAGGCCGCTCCTGGAAGGGACCCGCGGCGCGCCTCCGGTCGACGTCGACGCCGTGGCCGACGCGGTGGTCCGGCTCTCGGCGATGGCCCTCGATCTCGGCGACCTGATCGAGGCCCTCGACGTCAACCCGCTGATCGCCGGGCCGGAGGGCTGCCAGGCCGCCGATGCCCTGCTGCTACCCCGGACCCGGTAAGCGGTCCGAGTCCCGACTCGCCGGAACCCTCGGTCGGCGTCTCAGGTCGGCCAGGACCTCCCGGGCGGCGTTGGCCCCGGGCCCGCCGGTGATCTCGCCGCCCGGATGTGCCCCCGACCCGGCCAGGTACAGGCCGGGGACGGCGAAGCGATACCGGGCGTGCCCGAGCATGGGACGCCACGCGAAGAGCTGGTCCAGTCCGGGCTCGAGGTGAAGGACGCATCCACCGGTCAGGGTGAAGTCCCGCTCGAGGTCGACGGGGGTGAGGACCTGCCTGGCCACCACCCGGTCGGAGAATCCCGGGGCGTGCTCCTCCACCGCCTTGAGCGCCAGGTCGCCGACGAGGCCTCGTAGATCGTCCGTCCACTCCCCCTCCCGGAGCCGGTACGGCGCGGAGTGGAACAGGATCGAGGCCACGTGGCCGCCCTCGGGGGCCAGCGTCGTGTCGGTCAGCGACGGGATGGTGATCTCGAGGAAGGGCGCCTCCGAGATCCGGCCGTACTTGTGGTCGTCGGCGGCCCGCTCCAGGTGCTCGATGCTCCGGCCGAGCACGATCCGCCCGGACAGGACGGCCGGATGGTCGACCCCGGTGAACCGGGGCAGGCCCTCCAGGGCCAGGTTCACCTTCGCCGCCGATGCCGGCGACCGAAGGTTCCGTCCCCGCCACAGGAGGGTGGGGCCGGAGTCCATCGGGTCGAGCAGACCCAGCGTCCGCTTCGGGTCCACCGCGGACACGACCGCGCCCGCGGTGATCTCCTCACCCGAGGCCAGCCGAACACCGATGGCCCGACGGTCCCGGGTGAGGACCGCGGTGACCTCGGCCTCGGTCCGGACGTCCGCACCGAAGCCGCGAGCCGCCGAGGCCAGGACCACGGCCAGGGCGCCCGGACCCCCTTCCGCGTAGGCCACGTCGCCGGCCGCGCCGCCGCCCCGGGCGGCCCGCAGCAGGAGCACGGCGGCGCTCCCGGGGGTCCACGGACCCATGACCGTCCAGGCGATGCCCCGGGCGGCGATGGCGGCCCGCAGCGGTTCGTCCTCCAGTGCGTCGCCGACCAGGTCCGCCACTGGCATGGGAAGCACCCGGACCAGCTCCCGCACGGGGCGCCGGCCGAGACGCCGGAGCGCTCGCCCCAGCCGCAGCCCGGTCAGGGCGTCCTGGAGCGACGGACGCTCGAGGTCCGGAGGCGTCGTCGCCGAGAGGTGGGCCAGGAAGCTGGCCACGGACCGAACTGTCCGATCGAACCGGCCGAACGCGGCGGCATCCCGAGGCCTGCGGCGGAGACCTTCGGCCGTTCGTTTCGGATCTCGGTGCAGGACGACCGGATCACCCTCGGGATCGAGTCCCACCGCGGCCACCGGCGGACGGAGCACGCGGAGCCCGTGGGATTCCAGGCGGAGGTGACGAATCACCGAACCGCGCAGCCCAGACACGTCGTGCATCAGCGCCGGGACCCGGTACCCCGGGGCGAGTTCGACCGTCCGAGCGACCCCCCCGACCTCGGTCGCGCGCTCGAGGACCACCACTCGACGCCCGGCCCAGGCCAGGTACGCCGCCGCCACGAGACCGTTGTGTCCGCCGCCGATCACGATCGCGTCGTACCCGGAGGTCACGACGCCCGTGGCATCCGCCGCACCGAGCCCAATACCTCGAGGGCCGCCAGCCGGCCCGGCGCCCCCATGATGCCTCCGCCCGGGTGGGTGGCGGACCCGCACAGCCACAGGTTCCGGATCGGGGTCCGGAACCGACCGTACCCCGGCGCGGGACGGTTCCAGAACAACTGCTCCAGCGTCAGCTCGCCCTGAAAGATGTTCCCCTCGGTCAGTCCGATCGTGTCCTCGATGTCCTTCGGGGTCAGGATCTGCCGGTGGAGGATCAGCTCCTTGATGTTCGGGGCGAAGCGAGCGACGGCATCGACCACCGCGTCGCCGAACGCCTCGCGATTCCGCTCGTCCCACACTTCACCGTCGGCGAGCTCGTACGGCGCGTACTGGACGAAGCAGCTGGCCACGTGCTTGCCGGGAGGCGCCATCGAAGGATCAACCAGTGTCAGGATCTCCAGGTCGATGAACGGCTCTCGGGAGAACCGGCCGTACTTGGCGTCGTCGTACGCTCGCTCCAGGTAGTCGACCGATGGTCCGATCCCGATCGCTCCCCGGAGATGCTCGGTGGTCTCCGAGTTCGGGAGCGACGTGAACTCGGGCAGGCCGTCCAGGGCCAGGTTCACCTTCCCCGACGATCCCCGGTACTTGAACCGACGGACCTCGCGCTCGAACTCGACCGGGAGCGTTCCGGGCTCCACCAACTCCAGGAAGGTCCGCCTGGCGTCCGCGTTCGACAGGACGTGCCGGGCCCGGATCTCCTCCCCGGTCCGCAGCGCCACCCCGACCGCCCGATCCCCCTCCACCAGGACGCGGTCGACCTCGGCCTCGGTCCGGATCTCCACGCGGTGGGATCGGGCGGCCGAGGCGATCGCCTCGGACACCGCCCCCGTCCCCCCGCGCTGGACGCCCCACGCGCCGAACGCCCCGTCCACCTCGCCCATGTAGTGGTGGAGCATCACGTAGGCGGTCCCCGGAGAGCGGATCCCCAGGAACGTGCCGATGATTCCCCACGAAGACATCGTGGCGATCAGCGGATCGGTCTCGAACCACTGCGAGACGAAATCGACTGCGCTCATCGTCATCAGCTGGACGAAGGCGACCCGTTCGTCGGGCGGCAGCGCCCGGAACGATCGCCACAGGGGCCGCATGGGAAGCCACTGCCTGGGGTCGAGCCGCGCCGGGTCGGGCGGAACAACGCCCATGATCGGCTTGATGAATCGGACCAGATCGGACATGACCTGGCCGAACTCGTCGTACGCCTCCGCGTCGCGCTTCGAGAACCGTCGGAGGTTGTGCATGGTCCGGCCGTGGTCGCTGGTCATCCACAGGTAGCCGTCGTCCAGGGGCGTGAAGCTCCCGTCCAGCGGCAGGATCTCCAGCCCGTGCCGGGGAAGGTCCAGCTCCCGGATGATCTCCGGCCTGAGCAGCGAGACCACGTACGACGCCACGCTGAACCGGAATCCGGGGAAGACCTCCTCGGTGACCGCCGCCCCTCCGACCAGATGGCGGCGCTCCAGGACCACGACCCGGAGGCCGGCTTTTCCCAGATACGCCGCGGCCACCAGGCCGTTGTGGCCGCCACCGATCACCACCGCGTCGTAGCGGTTCGTCATGGACCTCCCCGCGGGCCATCATCCCGCGATGTTGAACGGCGGGTCAAGCGCTCGAGCGGCCGCGTCGCCGATTGACACCGCAGGTCGAGGCGGTTCACCATGGCTTCATGCCGCCCGTCGGATGGGACGATCGCATGGTGACATTGACGCGAGATTCAATGGCGTGACGGTCGGCAGCCCCTTCCATCCCCGCACTGCCCCGCTGAACCGGCGCATGGCTTGGGAGGACTGGCAGGGAACCTTCGCCGCTTCCGTCTTCTCCGACTTCCACGACATCGAGTACAACGCGATCCGGGAGGCCGTTGCCGCCATCGACGTCTCTCCCCTGTTCAAGTACCTCGTGTCGGGCCGGGACGCCCCGTCGCTGGTCGATCGGATCATCACCCGCGACGCGGCCGGGCTAAAGGTCGGCCACGTGTACTACGCGCCCTGGTGCGACGAGCGGGGGAAGGTGATCGACGACGGGACGATCTCCCGCCTCGACGACACGACCTATCGGTGGACCGCGGCGGAGCCGTCGCTGCGGTGGCTGGAGATGAACGCGATCGGGCTCGACGTGGCCGTCGAGGACGTGACCGAGGACCTCGCCGCGCTGGCCCTCCAGGGCCCGCACAGCCGGGACGTGCTCGAGGCCGTCACCGGCCAGGGCTGGGCCGACGTCCGGTACTACCGCCGTCGTCCGGCCACCGTCGCCGGCGTGGACGTCGACGTCACCCGCACGGGCTACACCGGCGACCTCGGCTACGAGCTGTGGATCCCGGCGGCGAGCGCGACCGACGTGTGGGACGCGGTGTTCGATGCCGGCGAGCCGTACGGCATCCGGCCCGTCGGGATGCGAGCCATGGACGTGGCCCGGGTCGAGGCCGGCCTGATCCTTATCGACGCGGAGTACACCGGCTCGAGATGGGCCGTTTCCTCCGAGCAGGAATACTCGCCGTACGAGCTCGGCCTGGGACGGCTGGTCAACCTCGAGGGCGACTTCGTGGGCAAGCGAGCCCTGATCGCCGAACAGGCGTCCGGTGGGCCGCCTCGGCGGCTGGTCGGGCTGGCCTACGACTGGAAGGGCATCGAGCGAGCGTTCGACGCGCACGGTCTGCCTCCGGCGCTCGTGCCGGAGACCACGTCGGAGCGAACGCCCGTGTACGCCGGCCGGGGCCGGGCCGGTCGGGTCACCAGCCGGACGTGGTCCCCGATGCTGAAGCGGCTCATCGCCCTGGCATCGGTCGACGCCCGGCACGCCACCTCGGGTGCCCGCCTGGAGGCGGAATGGGACGTCGAGGGCCATCGCCACCGCGTCCCGGCCACGGTGGTCGACCTCCCCTTCCTCGACCTTCCCCGCAAGCGCGCCTGAAGCTCACGAGTCGAGCAGGGCCAGCGTCTCGCCGGCGGCTCGGATCGACCGTTCGGTGATCGGGGTGAGCACCAGGATGGCTTCGTCCGCTCCCGCGTCGGCCAGGCTCCGGAGATGCTCGGCGACCCGGCGCGTCCCGCCCCCCACCGGTCGAACGGGCACCTCCATCCGCCGCGGCGGCGCGTCCTGCTCCAGGCCCACCAGCACACAGGCGCTCCGTTCGACCTCCCGGGCCGGGCGGCCGACGTCCTCCGCCAGGGCGCTGATCCGGCGGTTCAGCGCCTCGAACCCTTCCACGGTGTTCCCGTATGACTCGAACCACGTGTTCCATGCGTCGGCATGCCGGAGCGTGAAGCGCAGGAGGCGGTTCCCCTCCGTTCCGACCATCAGGGCCGGGCGCCGTCGCGGCGCCGGGACGAGCACGGCGGCCTCGACCTGGTGGAAGCGTCCGTGAACCGTGACCCGTTCGCCGGCCAGCAGCCGGCGGATGATCTCGAAGGCCTCTTCGAACCGGGAGGCCCGATGGTCGAACGGAAGCCCGAACGCCCGGAACTCGGCCTCGTTCCACCCCGCGCCGAGCCCCAGGATCAGCCGGCCACCGCTCACCTCGTCGACCGCGGCCGCCATCCTGGCCAGGACCGGTGGAGGGTGGAACGCGGTGCACGCCACCAGCGGCCCCACGGCGACCCGCCTGGTGACCGCGGCCAACGCCGACAGCAGCGTCCACGCCTCCCAGGGCCCGGACTCCCGCCCCTCCTCCCGGTAGAGATGGTGGTCGCCGAGCCAGATCGAGTCGAAGCCGACCTCCTCCGCGGTTCGGGCCATGGCGGCATGGTCGCTCCACCGGGCCTCCCACTCGACCTCGGGAAGCTGCACGCCGACGCGGAGCGGCCGAGTCATGTCACGGCCAGGAGGTGAAGGCCCCGAAGCCTCGCTTGCGCAGCTCGTTCAGGAGGATGGCCCGCTGAATCTCGGAGGTCCCCTCCCAGATCCGGTCCACCCGGACCTCGCGCCACAGCCGCTCCACCGGGTTCTCCCGCATATACCCTCGGCCTCCGTGGATCTGGACCGCCCGGTCCAGGACCCGCCCCGCGGTCTCGGAACACACCAGCTTGGCCGCGGCGGCGAGGCCGTGGAGCTCCGACCGGTCGAGCGCTCCCCCCGATGCCTGCCAGGCCACGCGGTAGAGGAGCGACTTCGCAGCGGTGATCTCCGCGGCCATGTCGGCCAGCATGAAGCCGGTCCCCTGATGCTCGGCGATGGTCCGGCCGAACGCCCGGCGGCGGGTGGCGAAGGCCAGGGAGAGATCGAGGGCCCGGATCGACGCGCCGACCGTTCGGGCCGCGATCATCAGTCGCTCCTCGACGAACCACTCCCGGGTCAGGTCGTTCCCTCCGCCGACCTCGCCCAGCACCTCGTCCTCTCCGACCCGGACGTCGTCCAGGGCGAAGATCGGATGCTCGAACACGAATCGGTGCATGTACTTCGGCGTCCGGACCTGCCGGACCCCGGGGAGGTCCTTGTCGACGAAGAACACGGTCGGCCTGGCCGGGTCACCGTCGACGTGGGCGTGGACCAAGAGGAAGTCGGCCACGTCGCCCGTGGTCACGTGCCACTTCTCGCCTCGGAGGACGAAACCTCCGTCCGTCCGCCGGGCGGCGGTCTGGACCCGGGACGGGTCTGAGCCCGCCCCCTCCTCGGTGATCGCGTAGGCGTCGCGCCGCTCTCCCCGGCAGGCCGGTCGGAGGTACTCGTCCTTCTGTCCCTCCGTCCCCCACCGCATCGGGATCGACGGTCGCCAGGGCACGTCCCACAGCGCGCCGGTGGCCTGGCCCCACTCCTCCTCGATCAGGACCTGCTCGAACAGGTCGTACCCCTGCCCCCCGTCCGACCGGTGGTGGTTGATGGCATTGAACCGCGATTCAATGACCGCCGACCGGATCTCGGCCAGGCGCTCGGCGGCCAGGCCATCGTCCCGCTCGCACTCGAGCTCGTAAGGGAACAGGTGGCGCCGGGTGAACCGCCGAGCCCGATCCTGCAGGGCCCGGTGCTCCTCGGTCAGCCGGAGGTCCACGCGCTCGCTGTTCTCCTTGCTCGTTTGAACGGTGGAACAGTACCCTGGGCCGTGCCGTGGGGGGAGTCCGGGACGCGATCGTGGTCGGCGGCGGCCACAACGGACTGGCCTGCGCGGCCTACCTGGCCCGGGCGGGGCTCGACGTCCTGGTGCTCGAGCGGCGAGACGTCCTCGGCGGCGCGGCCGTCACCGAGGAGCCCTGGCCGGGGTACCGGGTGTCGTCTGCCTCGTACGTGGTCAGCCTCCTGCCACCCCGGATCGAGCGGGAGCTCCGGCTCCGGGCCCACGGCTATCGGGTCTCGCTGATCGACCCCGACTACTGGGTCCCCTATCCCGACGGCTCCTCGCTGACGCTGTGGGGCGACGTGGGCCGGACCGCCGAGGAGATCGCCCGGTTCTCCAAGAGGGATGCGGACGCCTACGTCGAGTTCGACACCTACTTCGAGCGACTGGGCCGGCTCCTCCGTGACCTGCTGTTCGTGGTGCCGCCCAACCTGACGCTGCGCGACGCGCCGTCGTGGCTGAAGCTGGGGATCCGGCTCCGCCGGTGGTCCGGGCGGGACGTGGCGGAGATCGTGCGGCTGTTCACGCTGTCGGGCGCCGACTTCCTGGACGAGTGGTTCGAGGACGAGCGGGTCAAGGGCGCCCTGGCCACCCAGGCCATCATCGGGGCGTGGTGCGGTCCGATGAGCCCGGGCTCGGCCTACGTCCTCCTCCACCACTGGGTGGGCCAGGTCGAGGGCCACCCCGGTGCGTGGGGATGGGTCCACGGCGGGATGGGCTCGGTCACCGAGGCCCTGGCCGCCGCGGCCCGAACGGCCGGGGCCGAGATCTGGACCGGTGTCCACGTCCGGCGGGTGGTCCTCCGGGACGGCCGGGCCCGAGGCGTGGAGCTCGAGGACGGCCCGGTCCTCCCCGCCCGGCGGGTGATCTCCGGCGCCCACCCGATCACGACCTACCTCGACCTGGTCGGCGAGCCCCACCTCCCCGACGAGGTCGTCCGCGACGTGGGCCGGTACCGCACCCGGTCCGGTTCGGTCAAGGTCAACGTGGCGCTCGGAGAGCTCCCCCGACCCACGGCGTGGGATGGACCGATCCCCGGCGACCCCCACACCGGCCTCCTGGCCGTGTCCCCCTCGATCGCCTACCTCGAGCGAGCCTGGGACGACGCCAAGTACGGACGGACCTCCGAGCGTCCGTACCTGGAAGCGGTGTTCCCCACGGTGTTCGAGTCGGGCATCGCCCCCCCGGGGAAGCACATGGCCCTGTGCTTCACTCAGTTCGGCCCGTACCGGCTGGCCGACGGGTCGTGGGACACCGAGCGGGAGGCGTACGGCCGGAAGATCGTCGGGCTCCTCGATGAGCACTGTCCCGGCTTCGCTTCGTCGGTGGAGCACGTCGAGGTCCTGGCCCCGCCCGACATCGAGGACCGGTTCGGTCTCCTCGGCGGGAACATATTCCAGGGGGAGATGAGCCCCGATCAGATGTTCTCCATGCGACCCATCCCCCGCTACGCCGACCATCGAACGCCGGTGGCCGGGCTGTATCTGTGCGGGTCGGGAACCCACC
>DASQTB010000110.1:0-31600 GCA_035642095.1 Actinomycetota bacterium
GGCGGTGGCGGCCCTCCTCGCCTCGACCATCCGACTCCCCAGAGGAGAGAAGCGCGGTCTGGCGGGGATCGTGTCGGAGCTTCGGGAGAACGGTCGCGACGTGGCCGAGGGCCTGCGGGTGCTTCGCCGGAGCGGCCAGGCCCTGTACGGGGTGGTGACCATCTGGTCGATGCGAGCCCTGCTCGGCCTGGTGCTCCTGGCCGCGCTGGTCCTCCTCCGTGCGGAGTTCGACATCGGCACCTCGGGCTTCTCGCAGATCTGGGCGGCCCTGGGGCTCGGCGGTTTCGCCGGTGCGGTGATCGTGACGCCGGTGGCCCGCCGGGTGGGCTACCGGGGGGTGGCCCCGATCGCGCTCTTCGTCGGCGCCACGGCCGCCCTCATCGGGGCGCCGATCCCGTCCATGGTGGCCCTCCTCCCCGCCATGTTCGTCGAGGGGGTGGCCATGTCGGCGACCAAGATCGCCTCGGACACCCTCGTCCAGCGCGGGATCCCGGACCCCTTCCGAGGCCGGGCGTTCACCGTGTACGACCTCGGGTACAACGGGGCTTTCGTCCTGGCCGGCCTGATCCCGACCGCCCTCCGGCCGGCCCTCGGCGACCTCGGCGTCATCATCCTGACCGGGGCGCTGGGACTCCTGGTGGCGGGGATCCTGCTGTGGTGGCGGCGACGGATCCCGGAGCCCGTCGAGGTCCGGTCCTACGCCGGGGCCCGGGGCGACGAGGTCCCCCGCCAGGTGATCATGAGCGGGCGCGTGACGGATGTCGAACGGGTCGAGCGAAGCTGGCGGGAGGAGCGGGACGGAGAACGGCTCCTGTGCTTTCGCCTTCGTCTGGCGGACGGGCGGCGCATCCAGGTGTCCCTCGGCGAGGCCTGGCGACTGGATCGCGAGCTCGCCCGCTGACTCCATGCACCTACCCTCGCTCGGTCACCGGGCGCCGCTCCAACCGGCTCTCGACTAGCGGACGGGTCCGGGATGGGGCCAGTACCGGAACCTGACGATCCCCTCGATGGCATCGGCCCGCACGGGCCCGAACTCCCGCCCGTCGGTGCTGGCCGCCTGATTGTCGCCCACCACCAGGAACTCGTCGGGGCCCAGCGTGCCGCCCGAGACCCGGTCGCCGGGAACCGCGGCGACGCGCTTCACCAGATCGAGCGTCCGTCCGGGGTGGGCCAGCACCACCACGGCGCCCCGCCGGATGCGGCCTCGTCGGGTGGCGATCAACCAGTCGCCGTCCCGCAGCCCCGGGGCCATCGATCCCCCCGACACGTCAACCCGGAACGGCTCGGCCCACAGACCGGCCAGGACCGCCGCCCCGACGGGCCACAACCACCGGCGCACGTCCCGAATGTAGTTGGTTCCCTCGCTCGAGGGGGTAGGTGGTAGCGTGAGGGTGAGCCGAGAAAGGAGGAGAGATGCGCCTGTCCGACGTCCTTCGCCCCCGCCGCGTCGTCCATGCCCACTGCGATCTGCCCTGTGGGGTGTACGACCCTGCCCAGGCCCGCATCGAGGCCGAGTCCGTCAGGGCGATCCAGCAGAAGTACCAGGACGCCCAGAACCAGAAGAAGCCGACCGAGACCGTGGACCAGTTCCAGCAGCGGGCCCTGAAGATAAAGGAGGAGCGGGCCGACCTGGTCAAGCATCACCTGTGGGTGCTGTGGACCGACTATTTCAAGCCCGAGCACGTCGAGACGTACCCCGACCTCCACGAGAAGTTCTGGCAGGCGACCAAGCTGGCCGGTGACTCCAAGCGCTCGGTGGAGCCCGATCAGGGCCAGAAACTCCTGGACGCCATCGGCGACATCGACAAGATCTTCTGGGAGACCAAGAAGTAGAGGTGCGGGAAGGCCACCGGGCCGGGAACTCCCGGCCCGGGTCGTTCGGGTCGAGCTAGCGGGAGCCGCCCTTGCGGCCGATGGTCCGGTAGAAGTCGGCGCCGTACCGCTGCTTGGTCGTGAGGCCGCCTTTCTTCCCACCCTTGCGGCCGATCCGCTGATAGAAATCGGCGCCGTAGCGCCTCTTCGTGGTAAGGCCACCCTTCCGGCCGGCCTCCGCACGACTCATGCGGGCCTGGGCCATCGCCACGTCGCACCTCCCGAGTTCGCTGAAAGAGCCTGCTCCCCTATGTTGCCCATCGCCCCCAGGGACCAAACGGATGCGGCCCGGAGCCCGTACCCGGAGATCGGGCTCAACGTCGGCGCCCCACGGGCCGACATATACGGGGATGAGCGTCACCACCTACCTCCGGTACATGGTCGAGGCGGGGGCCAGCGACCTTCACATGAAGGCCGGCCTTCCCCCAGTGGTCCGCATCGACGGTGTGCTCCAGCACGCCCCGTTCGACCCGCTGACGACCGCCGACACGGAATCGGCGGCCATGGAGCTTCTTCCGGCGTCCAAGGCCATGGAGTTCAAGGAGACCAGCGAGGCCGACGTCGGCTACACCCTCCCGGGGGTGGGCCGGTTCCGGGTCAATGTGTTCCGCCAGCGGGGCAACGTCAACCTGGCCATCCGCCGGGTCCGGTCGGACATCCCGACCTTCGACGAGCTGAACCTCCCCGCGGCGGTCGAGGATCTGGCCAAGGAGTCGCGGGGGATGATCCTGGTCACCGGCCCGGCCGGAACGGGGAAGACCACGACCATCGCCGCCGTGATCGGGTACATCAACGCCCACCGCCGGACGCACGTCGTGACGATGGAGGATCCGATCGAGATCGTGCACGAGGACCTGCTGTCGGTGGTCGACCAGCGTGAGATCGGGCTCGACACCGGTTCGTACAAGTCCGGGCTCCGGCACGTGGTTCGCCAGGATCCCGATGTCATCTTCATCGGAGAGATCCGCGACATGGAGACCGTCGAAGCCGCCATCCAGGCGGCGGAGACCGGCCACCTGGTGATCTCCACCTTGCACACCCTCGATGCCACCGAGACCGTCAACCGGATCATCGACCTGTTCCCGCCGGAGATGCAGCGACAGGTCCGGATCTCTCTGGCGGCCAGCCTCCGGGGCGTGATCTCCCAGCGCCTCGTGGTGCGGGCCGACGGCAGGGGGCGGGTCCCGGCGGTGGAGGTCCTGATCAATACGGGCCGCGTGGTCGAGCGGATCCTGGACCCCGAGCAGACGAACACCATCCCCGACGTCATGGTCGAGGGCGACTTCTACGGGATGCAGACGTTCGACCAGGCCCTGGTCGGCCTGGTCCGAGAGAAGCTGGTCACCCCGGAGGCGGCGGCCGAAGCGGCCTCCAACCCGCACGACTTCCTGCTCGCCCTCCGCGAGGCCGAGCTCGTCCCGAACGCCTAATCCGCCGACTCGGCCAGCTTCGCCGCCAACTCGAACGGGTGACGGCGGTACCCCGTGAACACCCACACCAGGAGATAGATCGGCAGGTAGAGAGGGCCGAGCCGCTCATACTGCCACACGTGGTGACGCTCGTGGGCCAGGAGGCGCCCCTCGACCGGCCTGTTCCCCAGCACGACGTGACCGAAGGTGACGGCCGCCCGGCGGAACAGACGAAGCCCAGCGGTGAATCCTCGTGGCGGGCCGTCGAAGAGCAGGACGCCTCGGACGATGCGGGGCCGCTGGAAGGCAAGGAGTCCGAACAGGATGCCCAGCACCGTGTTCGGCGAGGCCCATAGGTAGACCACCGCTCGCAACAGGAGCATTCCGAGCCCTAGGGTATCCTTCGGCCGTGGCGCCCTCGGAGGAGCGCGACCTGATCGACATCCCGCCCACCGCCGCGGAGCTCGGTGCGCGGTTCGAGAAGGCCGGGCATCAGCTGTACCTCGTGGGTGGGGCGGTTCGCGACGCGGTCCGGGGAGCGATGGGGACCGAGCTCGACTTCGCCACGGACGCTCACCCGCAGGACGTCATCAAGCTCCTTCAGGGATGGGCCGACGCCCGGTACCTGGTCGGCGTCCGGTTCGGCACCGTCGGGGCGCGGAAGGGGCGGCACGAGCTCGAGATCACCACGTTCCGCGAGGAGGTCTACGCGGAGGACTCGCGTCACCCGGTGGTCACCTTCGCCAAGGACATCGAGACCGATCTCGCTCGCCGGGACTTCACGATCAACGCCATGGCGGTTCGGCTTCCAGAGGGCGAGTTCGTCGATCCCCACCGCGGCCTGTACGACCTGGCCCACCGACGGCTCCGAACGCCGCTCGAGCCGGTGATGGCCTTCACCGACGACCCCCTCCGGATGCTTCGAGCGGCCAGGTTCGTCTCCACGCTCGACCTCCAGCCCGTCGCCGAGGTCCTCGAGGCGATCCGGGGCATGCGGCAGCGCCTCCGGATCGTCTCCGCCGAACGGATCAGGGACGAGCTGTCGAAGCTGCTCCTGGGCGATCAGGTCGACCGCGGACTGACCCTGGTGGTCGACACCGGGCTGGCGAACGAGTTCCTCCCAGAGCTCCCGGCCCTCCGGCTGGAGCAGGATCCAGTCCATCGTCACAAGGACGTGCTCCGACACACCTTCGCCGTGGTCCGGCGGTGCGCCCCCGACCTCGTCCTCCGTCTGGCGGCACTCCTTCACGACATCGGGAAGCCCGCCACCCGGCAGATCACCCCGGAAGGCGTCCAGTTCCATCATCACGAGGTCGTCGGGGCGCGCCTGGCCGAGGAGCGGCTCCGGGCCCTGCGGTTCCCCGAGCGCGTCGTCCACGACGTCCGGACGCTGGTCGAGCTCCACCTCCGGTTCCACACCTACCGCCTGGGCTGGAGCGACGGAGCGCTCCGCCGGTACGTCCGCGACGCCGGGAACCTCCTGGACCTCCTGAACCAGCTCACCCGGGCCGACTGCACCACCCAGAACCCGAAGAAGGCGGAGATCCTGGCCGAGCTCCAGGACGACCTGGAGCAACGGATCGCCGAGCTGGCGGAGGAGGAGAACCTGAGGGCGATCCGACCCCCGCTGGACGGCAACCAGGTCATGGAGCACCTGGCGATCGGCCCCGGTCCCGTCGTTGGCGAGGCCCTGGCCTATCTCCTGGAGGTCCGCATGGATCGCGGCCCGATCTCCCAGGAAGAGGCATATCGGCTCCTGGATGAGTGGTGGAGCCAGCGAGGTGGCGAGTAGCCCGAGGTCATGCGGACCAGCGTCGACGTCCACAACTTCCTCCTCGAACGCGACGTTCCCCACGAGCTGGTGTTGCTCCGAGGCCGTCCACGCTCGCCGGGACGGATGGCCCGCATCGCCGCCGTCCTGGGCCTCCCCCCGGAACAGGTGGGCAAGGTCGTGGTGCTCAGAGGGAGCCGTGGTCTGATCGCCGCGCTGGTCCCCTCCGACCGCGACCCGGACCTCCGGCGTGTCGCCGTGGCGGCGCGAACGCCCACGCTCGAGGAGCTGACCTCGGACCAGATCACGGATCTGACGGACTACTTCTCGGAATCCGTGCCGCCGGCGGGGCTCCCGAACGGGACGGTCGTGGTGATGGACCGCACCCTCGCCCAGCAGGAGATCCTGTACTTCGCAGGAGGCGAGCCGACCACGGTCCTCAAGATCCGTCCGGACGACTTGCTCCGGGCGGCGGGGGCGAAGGTGGCCCGGGTAGCGAAGTGAGGACCCGACGACAGACGTCGGCCGGCGGGGTCGTGATCCGTGAGGGTCCCCACGAACCCGAGGTCCTCCTGGCGTCCCGCCGGACCCGGCGGGGCGACCTGGTGTGGGGCCTCCCCAAGGGCCTGGTCGAGCCGGGCGAGGATCCGGAGGAGACCGCTCTGCGCGAGGTCCTGGAGGAGACGGGATACCGAGGTGAGGTTCGAGCGCCGCTGGGTGAGGTCTCGTACTGGTTCGTGTGGGAGGGAACCCGGATCCGGAAGACCGTCCACTTCTTCCTGATGGACGACAGCGGCCGGGGTCCGGAAGAACGGGATCGGGAGATGGAGGAGATCCGCTGGTTCCCCCTGGACCAGGCCGTCGAGGTGGCCGGGTTCTCCTCTGAGAAGGACATCCTGCGGAAGGCGGCCGAGGCGGTGCGACGGTGAGACGGGCCATCGCCGGTCTGGGCGCGGCTGCGGTCCTGGCCCTGGGCGCGCCGGCGAGCGGCCAGGACCAGCCTCCGATCCGGCTGATCCTCACCAAGCAGACCGCGTTCGCCACCCCCGATCGGCCGCTTCGGATCTCGGTGGCGGTCGAGAACGGCTCCGACCAGCCGCTCGTCGACCTGACCCAGACCGTGGCGGTGAATTCCCCCGTCCCCTCCCGGTCCGACTACGACGTCGCCCTGGAGGGCGACCCGCTCTCCGCGCCGGTGGCCCGGACCGATCCGGTCGGGGGGTCCGTCGGACCGGGAGCGCTCCGGCGCCTCCCGGGGATGACCCTCGACCTCGCTGACCTCGCCGTGATCGGCCCGAACGCGCTCTATCCAGTCACGGTCGAGCTCCGGTCGAACACCCTCCCGGTGGCCACCCTGCGAACGGCGTTCGTGTTCATCAAGGAGGAACCACTCACCCCGCTGCTGGTGTCCACATCCTTCGTCCTCGACGCGCCGGTTCGGATCCGACCCGATGGGACGCTGCTCGACGACGACCTCGAACGACAGATCGCTCCGGACGGTCGCCTGGACGCGGTGGTGAGCGCCCTGGAGGACGTGCCCGACGTCGGCGTCACGCTGGTCGTCTCCCCCGTCCTCCTCGAGCAGCTCCAGGCCATGCGGGACGGCTATCGGCAGGTGACCCCGGTTGGGGTGGAGGACGTCCCTCCCGAGGACCCCACGGCCGCGGCCGCGGGACGCCTCCTGGACCGGATCCGAGAGCTGGTCCGCAGACCGGATGTCGAGGTCGTGGCCCTTCCCTACGCCTCGCCGTCGGTGCCCGCGCTGGTCCACGCCGGGCTGGAGAGCGATCTTCGCCGGCAGATCGAACGGGGCCGCCAGGTGGTGGCCACCCTGACCGGCGCCGATCCGTCGTCCACGGTGTTCCGGCCCCCGGCCTCGGCGGTCACCGACTCGTCGCTGGTTCCCCTGGCCGCCTCCCTGGCGGCCGAGGTGGGGAGGGTACCGGCCCTCCTGATCGACGGCGACGTCCTTCCGCCCCCGCCGCCGGAGCCGCTGACGCCACCGGCCCGAGCGGACGTGGAGATCGACGGGACCACGGTGCGTACGGTGGTAGCCGATCCCGGCGTGGAAGCCCGCACCCGCGAGGCCCTCGACGACCCGATCCTCCGAGCGCACCGGACCCTCGGCGAGCTGGCGGCGATCTACTTCGAGGAGCCGAGCGCCTCTCGAGGCGCCGCCCTGATCTTCGGGGAGAACGATGCCCCGGATCCGGGATTCCTCCGAACCCTCCTCCGGGGGATCCGGGGGGAGCCCGAGATCGCCTGGCTGAAGGGCGTGACCGCATCCCGCCTACTCGGCGTGGACCAGCCGCAGCCAGACCGTCGGAAGCTGGCCGACACGGTTCGTCCCTCCCCCCTGGGGGGCGCCGGGTTCACGTCCGCCATGGCCGTCAGCCGGGACGCCATCGAGGCGCTCTCGTCCATGACCGACCAGCCGGAGCTCGTGGGACAGCTCGACCGGCTGCTCCTCCTGTCCGAATCGCGCTACCTGGCCCGCCATCAAGACCTGCGATTCGAGTACCTGGATGCCGCCCGAGCCTCGGTCGATGCCGAATTCGACAAGGTTCACCTTCCTCCGTCGAGCTCGATCACCCTGACGTCACGGAACGGGCGGATCCCGGTCACGCTTCGGAGCGACGCGCAGTATCCGATCCAGCTCCGGCTCAGCCTTCGGGCTCCCGGGCTCGACCTGATCGGTGGTCCCACACGCGACATCTCGCTCAGCAGGCCGATCCAGACCTTCGTCTTCCCCGCTCGCACCCAGCGGACCGGGCGGTTCCCGGTCACCGTGCTTCTGGGGACACCCGACGGAACTCCCCTGGCCGACACCGAGATCATCGTCCGGTCGACGGCCTACAACCGCATCGCGCTGGTGATCACCATCGGAGCGGCCGCCTTCCTGGCGGTGTGGTGGGGAAGGAGGCTCCTGTCCCGGACGACCCGCTGACCGGCCAGGACGCGGGCGTTCGGCCTGGCGTGCGCCCGGACGGCGACACCGCCGAAGGGCTCGTGCGGAGCACGGCGGTGATGGCGGTCGGCACGGCGCTCTCCCGCGTCACCGGGTTCGCCCGCGTGGCGGCCATGGCCTTCGCCCTGGGCGTGGCCGAGTCGCGGCTGGCCGACACGTACGCCGTGGCCAACAACATCCCGAACATCGTCTACGAGCTGATCCTCGGCGGGATCCTGACCTCCGTGTTCGTGCCCCTCTTCGTCCAACAGATGGCGAAGCGGTCGCGGGCGGAGGCCTGGCGGTCCGCCCACGCCGTGATGACGGTCACGTTCCTCGTTCTGCTGGTGATCATGGCCATCGGCATCCTGGCCGCTCCGTGGATCGTCCGCCTGTACACCTTCCGGGTCCCCGTCGAGGCCCGCCGGGACGTCCAGGATCTGGCCACGCTGTTCCTCCGGTTCTTCATGCCCCAGATCCTCCTGTACGGGATGGGTGCCGTGGCCACGGGGCTCCTGAACGCCCACCGACGGTTCGCCGTCCCGATGTTCGCGCCGGTCCTGAACAACCTGGTGGTCATCGGGTCGTTCGTGGCCTTCGCCCTCCTCACGGAGGGAACGCCCACGCCGACGACGATCACCCTCGGCCAGAAGCTCGTCCTGGCCATCGGGACGACGGCCGGCGTCGCCACGATGACCTTCGCCCTGTGGCCGTCGCTCCGCTCGATCGGGTTCAGGTGGCGATGGGTGGCCGACCCGCGAAACGAAGCCGTCCGCTCCTTGATCCGGCTCTCTGGATGGGCGGTCCTCTACGTCGTCATCAACCAGCTGGGGCTGCTCGTGGTGATCGTCCTGGCCGGGGCGGACCAGGGAGGCTATGCCGCGTACCAGACCGCCTTCATCTTCTTCCAGCTCCCCCACGCCATCTTCTCGGTGTCGATCATGACCGCCCTGGTCCCCTCCCTGGCGGAGGACTGGGTCCACCGCGACCGCGCCGATTTTCGACGGGACCTGGCTCGAGGCATCCGCTCCTCCGCCTTCGTGGTCATCCCGGCGGCCGCCGGATACCTGGTCCTGGCCGGGCCGATCGTGCGCCTGTTGATCCAGCACGGTGTGGCCACCTCGGCGTCGACGGAGCTGGTGTCCGGGGTCCTCGGCTTCTTCGCCCTGGGGTTGTTCCAGTTCTCCGCGTTCATGCTCTGTCTCCGAGCCTTCTACGCCATGCAGGACACCAGGACGCCGGCCCTGATCAACGTGTTCGCGGTGGGACTGAATACGGCGGCCAACCTGGCCCTGTTCCCGGTACTCGGTGTCCGGGGGCTGGCCCTGGGCCACGCCTTGGCCTACACGTTCGCCGCCGCCGCGGCCCTGGCCATCCTCCGCCGGCGCCTGGGAGGGATCGAGGGCCGGGACCTGGGACGGGGCCTCGTCCGGATCCTGGGCGCCGCCGCGCTGACCGGAGCCGCGGCCTGGGGTGGGGCCCGGCTCATCTTCGACGCGCTGGGTGCCGATACCTTGACCGATCAGATCATCCAGGTGGGGGTGGGCGTGAGCGCGGGACTTATAATCTTCGTCGGCGCGGCCGTGCTCTTCCGTATGGAGGAGTTCGAGTTGGTGAAGCGGACGTTCGTGGATCGGCGGCGCCGGTGATCTCCCTCCACACCGACCAGCGGGGCATCGTCGTCTCCTTCCTGATCAGGGTCTTGCTCGGCATCGCCATCGTCGGCCTGGTCTTCGTCGAAGGGGGCAGCATCCTGTTCACGAAGCTCAGGGTGCAGGACACCGCGGAGAGCGGGGCGAACTCCGGCGTGGGGGCCCTGAGCACGAGCCCCGTGGACTGCACCGCCGCCGGCGCCCTGGCCGCCCAGACGGTGCACGACAAGGACCCGGAGGTCGAGATCACCGGATTCACCTGCCTTCCCGACGGGCGCTTCCGGATCACCGTCCGAAAGGAGGCGTCGACGATCGTGGTGGGGAAGATCTCCGCGATCGAGCGGTGGGCCGTGGCCAAGAGCACGGCCACCGCGCGACCCGCCGTCCCCGGCGTCTGATCTCCCGGTGCGCCGAGGAGACGAGCCGAGCCCGTAGACTGGCCGCCGATGGACCCCATCGACACCGGGCGAGAGCCGGGGGGACGCATGCTCGCCGGGCGCTATCTACTTGAGGAAGAGGTCGCCTCCGGCGGCATGGGCACCGTGTGGAGGGCCCGGGACCAGGTCCTCAACCGGGAGGTGGCGGTCAAGGTCCTCCACGAGCGTCTGGCCCGCGAGCCGGACCTCCTCGAACGGTTCCGGCTGGAGGCCGTGGCCGCGGCCCGGCTGTCGCATCCCAACGTCGTCAGGGTCTTCGACACCGGCATCGACGACGGCGTGTGCTACATCGTTATGGAGCTCTTCCACGCGACGACGCTCGAGTCCCGGTTGGCGGACGGCCCCCTTCCTCCGGCCGAGGCGGCGAGCATCGCCCGAGGCATGCTCCACGGCCTGGCCCACGCCCACCGGGAGGGGATCGTTCACCGAGATGTGAAGCCCGGCAACGTCCTCATCGATCGCTCCGGGCTGGTCAAATTGACCGACTTCGGCATCGCCAAGGCGGCGTTCGCCACCTCGGACCTGACCACGACCGGCGACCTGCTGGGCACGGCCCGCTACCTCGCCCCGGAGCAGGTCGACGGAGGGTCCGTCGATCACCGGGCCGACCTGTACTCCTCAGGGATCGTTCTCTACGAGGCGCTCACCGGGCGGCCCCCGTTCGAGGGGCGAACCCACATGGCCACGGCCACGATGCGGCTCTCCACCGATCCCCCCCCGCCCGGGGCCCTCCGTCCGGGGATCCCCCGCGGCTTGGAGGCCGTCACGATGCGGGCCCTGGCCAGGGATCCGAACGGGCGGTTCCCGTCGGCCGAAGAGATGAGCGCCGCCCTCGACCGGGCCTCCCCGGCGCCCCCTGCTCGGGGGGCGGTCCTCTCGGCGAACGAGCCCCGTCCCACCCAGACCTCCGCCTTCCGCTCCTGGATGGCCATCCCACTGATCCTCGTCCTCATGGCCACGCTAGCGGTCGTCGGGTTCACCCTCGTCCCTCCGCTGTTCGAGGACGCGGGTGAGGGGCCCGGGCCGAGCGAGGCAGAGCTGCAGAGCCTCGACCTGGCCGCTCCCCTCTCGTTCGACCCTCCGCCCGGCGACGGATCCGAGCACGACGACGACCTGCCGCTGGTGGTCGATGGCGACCCTTCCACGTTCTGGACCACCGACTCGTACAACAGCCCGGATCTGGGCGGCATCAAGGACGGCGTCGGCCTTGTGCTGTCCCTCCGACGTGAGCAGGAGGTGGCCGGGGTTCGGTTCGAGGCCCCCGTGACCGGTTGGCGGTTCCGTGTCTACGCGTCGGACCAAGCAGACGCCTTCGACCTGGGCGATCCGATCCGATCCACCGACGAGGAGGACACGTTCCGCGCGGAGGAGGAGAACGATGTGGTGTTCGAGCCCGTTCGGGCCCGCTACGTGATGCTGTGGATCATCGACCTCGCCGAGAGCGATGGCGGGTACAGAGCCCAGGTCAGCGAGGCGGAGCTGTTCGGAACCGGTGGCTGAGCCGAGCGACGAGGACCTGGTCCGGCGGTACGTGAGCGGCGACCGGGTGGCGTTCGGCGCGCTGGTCGAACGGCACGAGCGACGGGTCTACAACCTGGCCTACCGCATGCTGGGCACGCCCGAGGATGCGGCCGACGCCACCCAGGACGTGTTCGTGATCTGCCTCCGCAAACTAGGCGGGTTCGAGGGCCGGTCGGCCTTCACCACGTGGCTCCATCGCGTGGCCGCGAACGTCTGCTACGAGGCGCTCCGACGGCGCGGCCGGGAGAGCGTCGCCGATGAGGGAGAGGTCGAGCCGCCGCCCGGGCCGGACCACGCGGAGACCTCGGCCGCGGCCGTCGACGTGCACCGGGCTCTTCAGCGGGTGCCCGAGGAGTTCCGGATGGTGATGATCCTCCACGACGTGCAAGGGGTTCCGTACGAGGAGATCGCGGAGTCGCTCGGGGCGCCGATCGGCACCGTGAAATCGCGACTCCACCGTGGGCGGGTGGCGCTGGCCCGAGAGCTCCGAGGGGAACATCGGGAGGGGGCCGCTCCGTCGAACCTCGAGGAGACGACGTGAACGAGCATCCCGACATCCTGCTGGCCGAGTACGTGGATGGCACGCTTCCCGGAGAGGCCCGGGCCGACGTCGAGGCCCACCTCCTGGGATGCGACCGTTGCCGAGAGGAGGTATCCGTGGCCGACCAGGCCCGGGCCACGCTGCTGGCCCTCCCCGAGGAGCCGGCCCCGGAGGGACTGACGTTCAGCGTCCGGAGCCGGTCCCGGAGGACGGCGTCCCCCCGGACGGTCCGGTGGGTGGCTGCCGGAGCCGCCGCGGCCGTCCTGGTGGCCGGGGGCGTCGTCGTGTACCGGCAGGTCCAGGCCCCCGGGGAGGAGGCGGCCACGGGCGGTGGTGGCGGGGGCGGCGGCCAGGAACGCGCTCCCGAGGGCGCCCTCGAGGAGGCCGCCCCGGCCCAAGACGGCGGGGAACCGGTCTTCGCGGCCAGGCCGACCGTCCCGACGTACTCCGAGTCGGAACGCGACTACACGGGCGCCGAGCTGGTCGCGCTGGGCCGGAACGTGAGAGACCGAGCCCACCAGGCGCTGGCCGATGGCCTGGCCCCGACGGCGACGACCTTCTACGAGACCTTCGATCCCCAGGCCTTCACTCCACCTATAAGGAGGGCGATCGCCTGTTCCCTCCGCCAGGTACCCCCCCACCAGCTCCTGGTCCCCCTCTCCATCGAGGCGGCGTCCTTCGACGGCGAGCCGGCCTACGTGGCCGCCTTCCTTCAGGGGCCGGCCCCGGACCAGCCGTACGATCGGGTGGTCCTGTGGGTGGTGGCAATGGATTCGTGCTCGCTCCGCTCGCTGGCTTCGCAGCGGCTGTGACGGAAGGCCCGGGAATGGCCCGCGGTTATATCGGGTGATGGATCTTCCCCGTGCGAGAATGGCCGCCGACGTGGACGTCCGCAACGTCGTGATCATCGGATCGGGGCCGGCCGGGTACACGGCGGCCCTGTACGCCGCCCGGGCGAACCTCCGACCCCTGGTCCTCAAGGGGATCGAGGCCGGGGGCCAGCTGATGCTGACCACCGACGTGGAGAACTATCCCGGGTTCCCGGAAGGCGTCCTCGGCCCGGAGCTGATGGAGCTGATGGAGAAGCAGGCGGCCCGGTTCGATGCCGAGATGCTCCACCAGTCGGTCTCCCGGGTGGACCTTTCCCAGCGTCCGTTCCGGATCTGGTCGGGGGACGAAGAGTTCCTGGCCCGGACCGTCATCGTGGCCACCGGGGCCTCGGCGAGGATGCTCCGCGTTCCCGGAGAGCAGCGGCTGCTCGGCCACGGCGTCTCGACCTGTGCCACCTGCGACGGCTTCTTCTTCCGAGGACAGGAGCTCGTCGTGGTCGGCGGAGGCGACTCCGCCATGGAGGAGGCCCTGTTCCTCACCCGGTTCGCCACGAGGGTCACCGTGGTCCACCGGCGCGACGAGCTACGAGCCTCGAAGATCATGCAGCAGCGGGCGTTCGAGAACCAGAAGATCGACTTCGCGTGGGACAGCGTGGTCGACGAGATCCTCGGTGACGGACAGGTCAGCGGGGTCAGGCTGAAGAACGTCAAGACAGGCCGGGCGATGGACGTCGCCGCCGGTGGGGTCTTCGTGGCGATCGGCCACATCCCCAACACCGGGGTGTTCGAGGGGCAGCTCGACATGACGGGCGGCTACGTCCTGGTGAAGGAGCCGACCACGGCGACGAGCGTCGCCGGCGTGTTCGCCGCGGGCGACGTGGTCGACTTCACGTATCGCCAGGCAGTCACTGCAGCCGGGATGGGGTGCAAGGCGGCCATGGACGCCGAGCGGTTCCTCGAGGCCGAGGGCCATTAGGTCCCGGCGCGCTAGGCTCTTCGGCATGCGCCGCGCTCCTCTCCTGGCCGTCCTGTTGCTTCCTGCGATGGGAGGTCGGTCCCTGGCGGTTGGCTCGCTGACCTCGCCGCCGTCGTACTACCGGCCGGTGATCGTTGACGGGTTCACGTTCCCGGTGGCCCGGGCGAACTGGTTGTCCGTAATCGAGATGGGGGACGACTGGCACGATCCCCGGTTCCGGCTGATCGACGGGAAGTGGCGTCTGTCGGGTTTCCACGAGGGCAACGACATCGTGGCCGAGGAGGACACACCGATCCTGTCCGTGACGGGAGGCACCGTGGAGGCCGTCGGGTGGACCTTCTACTCCGGGACCAGGGTCGGGGTCCGGGGGGCCGACGGGAAGTACTACTTCTACGCGCACATGTCCGCCGTGGCCCCCGGGATCGAGGTCGGGGCACCGGTCGGCCCGGGGGACGTGCTCGGACGGGTCGGAAACACGGGGTACGGGCCACCCGGCCGGGAGGACGAGTTTCCCCCCCACCTCCACATCGGGATCGAGGGGCCGGGGGGCTGGGAGAACCCCTACCCGCTGATGAGACGGCTCTACGGTGCCGCGGTCCGGGCCACGCTGAGGGGCGAACGCCGCCTCGGCGCCCTGGCCCGAGCGGGCGAGCGGGATGGGTTCCGTCGCCTGGCCGAGCGGCTCTATGTCGGCCTGGGGTAGGAATACGACATCCGACGAAGTGGTTGGAACGTCGGTACGGCCGGCGAATGTCGGTCGTCGAGACAAGGAGGAGGGATGGCCGGAGTCACCGAGGTCGGCGATCAGGAGTTCGACCGCGAGATCCTGAAATCGGAGAAGCCCGTGCTGGTCGACTTCTGGGCGGACTGGTGCGTGCCGTGCCACATGGTGTCGCCGGTGGTCGAGGAGATCGGACGGGACAAGGCCGAGGTCCTGCGGGTGGCTAAGCTGAACGTCGATGACAACCCGCAAGCCGCGTACCGCTACGGGGTGATGAGCATCCCCACCCTGATCTTGTTCAAGGGCGGCGAGGAGGTCGCCCGGGTGGTGGGCGCCAAACCCAAAGACGCGATCCTCCGCGAGCTGGACCAGCACATCACCGCCTGATCCGGGGTCGACCGCTCGATCCCCGTACCCTTCCCGTTCGGTGGGACCACCCTCGCGGATAGACTGCGGCCGTGGACACGATCGGGCCGGGCCACCGCGGCGAACGCGTCCGCGACGTCCAGAGCCGCCTCTCGGCGTTGGGTTTCCATGTCGACGCGCGTGAGCTCGAGGGGCACGCCTTCGGCGACTCGACCGAGGCCGCGGTCCGCACGTTCCAGCAGGAGCGGGGGCTGCTGGTCGATGGGCTGGTTGGCGCGGCGACCTGGCAGGAGCTGGTCGAGGCCGGGTACTCCCTGGGCGATCGGATCCTGTACCTCCGCCATCCCCACCCCAGGGGCGACGACGTCCGGGCCCTCCAGCGCCGGCTGAACCTCCTGGGATTCGATCCGGGGAGGGAGGACGGGATCTTCGGGGATCAGACCGCCCGGGCGGTCCGGGACTTCCAGATCAACGTGGGGCTCCGGCCGGACGGCATCGTCGGCCCATCGACCACCGACGCGCTGGATCGCCTCCTGGCCGCGCCCACCAGCGGCTTCGGGAGGGCCGGGATCAGGGAGACCGAGGGGATGCGCGACGGCGCGGCATCTCTCGACGGCCGGACGATCGCCATCGATCCCGGCCACGGCCCCCGGGATCCCGGGGCCACCGGGCCGACCGGGTCCAAGGAGGCGGATGCGGCGTACGCTCTGGCCCTCGGTCTGGCCGACGAGCTGGAGCGGCGCGGTTCTCGGACGGTCCTCCTTCGGGAGCTGGAGGACGACCCCGGTGACTCCGAGCGGGCCGCTCGAGCCAACCGGGCCCAGGCCGACGCGATGCTGTCCATCCATCTCAACAGCCACGAGGACCCTGCGGCGGACGGCTCAGCCGCGTACTACTTTGGCCGGCTGGGGTTCTCGTCCGTGGCCGGCCAGGCGCTGGCCGGGCTGATCCAGGACGAGCTGACCGCGGCGACCGGCCTCCGCGACGGGCGAACCCATCCCAAGGCCTTCCCCATTCTCCGGGAGACCAGGATGCCGGCCGTTCAGGTCGAGCCGTGCTTCATTACCAACCCGAAGGAGGAGCGGCTCCTGTCCGAGGAGCCCTTCGTGCGGGAGGTCGTCCGGGCCCTGGCCACGGCGTTGGAGCGGTTCTTCGCCGGGCGCGCTCCGGCGACCGCCGGCTGACCTCTCAAGCGACGCCCGGCGCCGCCAGCGGCACGGCCGCGGATTCGGCGGTCTCCCCGGCATCGATCGCCGTGCGGAGGTCCAACCGCATCAGCGGGAACCGGGCGTCCTCCCGGACGACCTTGAACCCCCCCGCGCCCAGGAACGGCGCCGGCAGCACCCATCCGCCGGTCCACCCGCGGTCACCGATGGCCTCGATGGCCCGAACCCCCCGATCGAGGAGGTCCCGGCCGACCGCTCGGACCAGGTGGGTGCCCAGTCCGAAGCCCCGCCGTCGGTCGACCACATAACAGTACGAGAGGTACACGGCGTCCGCCGAGACACGGCCGCATCGGAACCGGCCCAGCCGAGGGAAGAACGACGGCGGAGCGTACTCGGCGAAGGCCACTGCCCCGAGCTCCTCCTCCACCATCATCTTGGCGCAGGGGCCCCACTCCAGGAGGACGTCCGAGAACCACTGCTCCTTCTCGAACTCGGGCTCCACGGACGGATCGTCCACGTCCAGCTCCCAGTACACGGAAGCCAGAACCTTGGAGGGAGCCTGGCGGAGGTTCTCCAGGTTCACGTCAACCAGTCGGTGCGACACCCGGCCGCCCTAGCGGGAGGCCCGGGGCCGGCGGGCGGTCCGGACCAGGACCAGGCCCAGCAGCACGCCGAGGGAGATCGAATGCAGAGCGCGACGGAGCTCCGCCACGCTGGCGATGGTACACCGCCTCGGTCCGCCCTCCGATACGATGCCCGTCGTGACATCGACGTTTCGGTACGCCGCTCGAGCCGGAAGTATGACCGCCTCCGAGGTCCGGGCCCTGTTCGCGGTGGCCTCGCGCCCCGAGGTCATCTCCCTGGCCGGTGGGATGCCGTTCGTCCAGGGCCTTCCCGGGGACGAGGTCGACAGCGTCGTCCGGCAGGTCCTCCGGGAGCGGGGTCCCGTGGCGCTCCAGTACGGTGCCGGGTCGGGCCAGCCCGCACTGAAGGACCGCCTGGTCGAGGTGATGGCCGAAGAAGGGGTCCGCGCCGGCCCGGACCAGCTCCTGATCACCGTGGGGGCTCAGCAGGCGCTCGACCTCATCGGGAAACTCTTCATCGATCCCGGCGACGTCATCGCCGTGGAGGCGCCCTCCTACGTCGGCGCCCTGTCGGCGTTCAGTGCCTTCCAACCGCGATACCTCCTGACCCCGATGGACGAGGATGGGTTGGTCGTCGAGGCCTTCGAGCAGGCTCTCCGGAGCGGCGATCGGCCGAAGTTCCTCTACCTCTGTCCGAACTTTCATAACCCGGCGGGCGTCACGCTTTCGGCGGAGCGCCGTCGCCGCCTGGTCGAGGTCTGTCGGAACGCGGGCGTGCCCATCGTCGAGGACAACCCGTATGGCCTCCTTCGGTTCGAGGGACAGAAGCGTCCCTCACTGCACTCGCTCGATCCCGAGAACGTGTTCTACCTGGGTACCCTGTCCAAGATCTTCTGTCCCGGGATCCGAGTGGGGTGGATCGCGGCCCCCCCGGATGCCCTGGCCCGGCTGACCCTGTTCAAGGAGGCCGCCGATCTGTGCTCCTCGAACCTGAACATGCTGATCGCAGAGACGTGGCTCGCCGACGGAGACAGGTGGCGGTCGACCCTGGGCCGGTTGGTCGACATCTACCGGAGCCGCCGGGACGCGTGCCTGGAGGCGCTGGAGGCCCACTTCCCGCCCGGGACGTCCTGGACCCGGCCGGGCGGAGGGTTCTACGTCTGGGTCACGGTGCCCGCCGCCGACACTCGAGCGTTGCTCCCCGAGGCCGTCGACCGCAAGGTGGCCTACGTACCGGGGACGGCCTTCTACCCGGACGGCTCCGGCGCCGACCGGCTCCGCCTGGCGTTCTGCTACCCCCCCGAGGACTCGATCCGGGAGGGCGTCCGGCGCCTCGGAGATCTGCTCCGCGAGCGCCTGGCGGCCTGAGTCACTCCCCCAAGATCCCCCGGGCGATGCGGTCCAGGTCGGCCTTGGATCCGAAGTCGATGACGATCCGTCCCTTCCGACGGGTCCGCTGGATACGCACCTTCGTACCCAGCGCGTCGGCCAGGGCCTCCTCGATCTGAAGCAGCTTGGGATCGACCGGCCTGGGCGCCGCCTCCGTCCGAGCGGCCGGGTGGACCGCGAACGAACGGACCAGCTCCTCGGTCTGGCGAACGGAAAGGCCCTCCGCTGCGATCCTCAGCCCCAGGCTCATCTGGGCCTCAGGGTCCTCCAGGGACAGGAGCGCCCGGGCGTGGCCGGCGGTGAGCGACCCTTCCGCCAGGAGCCGTTGGACGTCGGGAGGCAGGTTCAGCAGACGGATCGTGTTGGCCACGTGGGAGCGCGAGTGCCCCAGTCGCTCGGCCAGATCCTCCTGGGTGACGCCGAGATCGTCCTGGAGCTCCTGGAACGCGGCCGCCTGCTCCAGGGCGGACAGGTCCTGACGGTGAATGTTTTCGATCAGGGCCTCCCGGAGTGACTCCGTGTCGTCGGTCGTCCGGACCAGGGCCGGAACGGTGGCCAGCCCGGCGAGCTTGGCCGCCCGCACCCTTCGCTCCCCCGCCACCAGCTCGTATCCCCCGTCGACCCGGCGGACCACCACGGGTTGGAGGACCCCGACCTCACGGATCGACCGGGCCAGCCCCTCGAGGGACTCCTCATCGAAGCCCTGCCGCGGCTGTCGGGGGTTGGGGGCCACCGCCTGAACGGGGACCTCGACCAGCCCGGTCTCGTCGGAGGCTCCGGGAATGAGGGCCGAAAGCCCGCGACCCAATCCTCCTCGCTGTCTCACGCGTCTTCCCCTCCTTCCTCGGTCCTCGGGGGAGCCGGTCCCACGGCGATGACGCCGGGGGGCTCGGCGTCGGGCAGGGGCGCGTCGATGGCCTCTCGGTGGAGGAACTCCCGGGCCAGGCGGCGATACGACTTCGCCCCCTTCGAGCCGGAATCGTAAGCCGTGATCGGACGGCCGAATCCGGGCGCCTCGGACAGACGGACCGTGCGAGGTATGATGGTGTCATACACGCGGGGACCGAAGTACCGGCGGACCTCGGCCACGACCTGCTCGGAGAGCTTGGTCCGGCGGTCGTACATGGTCAGGACGATCCCGGTGAGTCTCAACCGCCCATTGAGGTTCTGTTGGATCAGCCTGACGTTCCGAAGGAGCTGACCGAGCCCCTCCAGGGCGTAGTACTCGCACTGGATGGGGACGATCAGCTCGTCCGCGGCGGTCAGCGCGTTGACGGTGATCAGGCCCAGCGATGGGGGGCAGTCCAGCAGAACCAGGTCGAAACCGGCCGTGACCGACTCGATCGCTCGGGCCAGCCGGGTCTCCCTCGAGATCTGGCCCACCAGCTCGATCTCCGCGCCGGCCAGGTCGATCGTCGAGGGGATGGCCCACACCCCGGCGACGGAGGTCTCCATCACGGCCTCGCCGGCCGGCCTTCCCTGGGTGAGCATCTGGTACGTTCCGACCTGCCGTCGCCCGGGATCGATGCCCAAGCCGGTCGAGGCGTTCCCCTGCGGGTCGAGGTCGATCACCAGCACCTTCCGGCCAAGCTCCGCCAACGCGGCACCGAGGTTGACCGCCGTGGTGCTCTTGCCCACCCCACCCTTCTGATTGGCGATGGCCACCACCCGCGGTTCGGTGGGCCCCGAGGGGATAGGCTCAGCCTCGGGTCGAGGTTCCTCTCCACGTCTCCTGAAGGCCTTGAGCACGGGTCATCCTCCGCGAGACATGATAACCAGTGGCGGCATCGTTGCAATCAGGCTCCTGGTCTCGGCCCGGGCAGGAGGGGGGTTGGCCTCGGCCGCGGCCCGGCCCGGATCGCTCAAGCTCTGCCCGGCGAAGTAGATCAGCCTCCCTCCGGGGCGGAGCACCGGGTATGCCGCCGCCCAGCTTCGTTCCAGGGGGCCGAAGGCCCGCGCGGTGGCCACGTCCGCCCTGGCGACCACCTCCTGGACGCGCTGGACCCGTACGTCCACGCGGGGCAGATCCAGGGTGTCGACGGCGAGCTCGAGGAACGCCCCCGCTCTGCGGCGGCTGTCGACCAGGGTCACCCCCAGATCGGGCCGGGCACAGGCCAGCACCAGGCCCGGGAGCCCGGCCCCGCTTCCGATGTCGACCAGCGCACGGTCCGCATCGACGAGCAGGGGCGCGGCCCTGAGGCAGTCCAGGAGGTGTCGGTCGTACACCCGATCGGCGTCCGAGGGTGAGATCAGCCCGATCTCCGTCGCTCTGTCGGCAAGGAGCCCCTCGAGCTCCATCAGCCGACTCCGAGCATCCTCATCGAGGGAAAGGCCGATGGCGGCGGCGTCGCGCTCCAGGTAGGGGCCACGTTTCACGTGAAGCATTGTCGCATCCGACGCCCGCGTTTCACGTGAATCAACGGCGAGAGGAGAACGCTCGGGGAGGCGGTTATCTGGCGGAGGCCGGGCCGCGCCGTCGCCGGATCACGACGCGGCGCTCGGGGTCCTCCCCCTCGCTGGAGGTCTCCACCCCTTCCACGTCATTCACGGCATCGTGGACGATCTTCCGTTCGTAGGGACTCATCGGCTCCAACCGCTCGGGGCGGCCGCTCCGCTTCACCCGGGACGCAGCCGTGGTGGCCCGCTCCACCAGGATCGAACGACGCCGCTTCCGGTAGTCCTCCACGTCCACGATCACCCTGCACCGGGACTCGGTCCGCCGTTGGACGGCCGACCGCACGACCTCCTGGAGGGCGTCGAGCGTCTGGCCGTGGCGGCCGATGAGCAGGCCCATTCCCTCGGCCTCTTCCGCTCCGAGGACGTCCACATACATCACCCCGTCGACCTCTCCCCAGTCGACCTCCGCGGAAAGGCCCATCCGTTCCAGAAGGCCGGTGACGAACTCTTCGGCGACCTGGGCCTGTTCCTCCAGGTCCGCACCGCCCAGATCCTCCCGGACCCGGACCCGAACGACGGCCTCCTGGCTCCCGAAGCCGAGCACCCCTCTCTGGGGCTCCTGAACGATCTCGACCTCGGCCTCCTGTTCGCTGACGCCGAGCTCCTCGAGCGCCGACTCGATGGCCTCTTCAACGCTTACGGCGCTTCTTTCGACTTCCCGCACTCCGCCCTCCGGACCGCTTGGTCTTCGATCCGTCACCCTCGATGGCCTTGGGGGACTTGCTTGTCGTGCTTGGCTTGTCCGAACTCTTGGGGCCGGGCTTGGTCGAGTCCTTCACCGTTCCCTTCACGGTGGTGGCGTCGGTGGCCCGGCTCCGGAGCATCAGGTGCTGCTGGCCGATCTGCCAGGCGTTCGTGGTCACCCAATAGACCAGCACCCCTGCGGAGATGCTGTACGAGATGAACCCCAGGAAGATTGGCATGATCCGGCCCATCAACTGTTGCTGTTGCGCCGCAGGTCCCGACGAGGCGCGCTGCATCTGCTTCGTCTGGTAGTAGGTGGTCCCAACCATCAACGCCATCAGGATGAAGTACGGGACGGCGGTGGCCAGGCCGCCTTGTGTGCCGGGCCCAGCGCACAGGCGAACGTTCTCCGCGTTCGCGGCCTGAGCGGGGGAGCACGCCAACTCGATCCCCAGAAACTGGGCCCGGTCCTCCACAATCGCCGCGAACAGCTCGCTGTTCTCGGGCAGATGCCCCGGTCCCAGCACCGACTCGCAGCGGAACCCGGCCAGCTCATCCTCCTGCAGGTCCGGTGAGCAGAGGGCGATCGACGAAGGAGGAGAGTCGATGGGGACCCGGCTGTTCTTGGCCCGCCATTCCTCGATGTCATATTCCACGGTCTCCCCAGAGGCCAGCTCGCAGACCACCGCCGATGGGGCCTGTCCATCGACGCTGGGGGATGTATCGGGGAGGCAGATCGTGCCCTCGGCCCGAAGGACCTGCGGATCCACGGCCTCCGTTGGGACCCCATAGGCGCCTTCGGTGGCCCGAAGGACGGCGAACAGGGCGAAGAACACCGGGAGCTGGAGCACCAGCGGAAGGCAGCCGCCCAGGGGGTTGACGTTGTGCTCCCGGTACAGCTTCTGGGTCTCCTCCATCTGCTTCTGCCTGTTGCCCTTGTACTTTCGCTGGAGCTCCTTGAGCTTCGGCTGGAGCTTCTGCATCTCGTGCATCGATCGCACCTGTTTCAGGGTGAGGGGCAGCAGCAACACCCGCACCAGCACGGTCAGGAGGATGATGGCCACGCCGTACGACTGGATCAGCCCGTACAGGAAGGCCAGGACCTGGCCGAACGCCTGGAGGAGGGGACCGGCGATCGGGTCAAGCATCGCCATCCCCTTGGTATGATGTCATCACACAGTAGGACACCATCACACGCCGGCCCTGGCCCGCCAGCGCCGACCGCGGGGCACGGGATCGAGCCCCCCGGGGGTGAGAGGGCTGCATCGCAGGACTCGCCAGACGGCCAGGATCGAGCCCTTCACCGCCCCGTGGACCCGAACGGCCTCCAGCGCGTACGTGGAGCAGCTTGGATGGAATCGGCACCGGCCGGCCACCATGCCGCCAAACAGACCGCGATAAGCCAGGATCGCTCCCACCAGGACCACCCGGACCGGCGTGCCGGCCACCCACAGGATCCTCGAGACCTTCGCTCTCATCGCTCGATCAGCCCCGCCCGGAGAAACAACCCCTCGATCTCCTCGATCAGCTCCGGGGCCCTGGCCCGACCGAAGGGCCCCCGGGCGACCATCACCAGGTCGTGCCCCGCTTCGACGCCCGGGCCCAGGGCTCGCCATGCCTCGCGAAGCAGTCGGCGTGCGCGGTTCCGGGCAACGGCCCCTCCCACTCGTCGGCCGGTGATGACGGCGGCCCGGGACGAACCCCGGCCGGGCGCCACGTACACTAGCACCCGCTCCGATCCGTGCGCCGCGCCCGTCCGCATCACCCGACGGATATCGCCGGGCCGGCGCAGCTTAGGCGGAGAGCCTTGTCCGTCCCTTCGCTCGTCGTCGGCCAACGATCGCTCGACCCGATCGGGTTCGCATCCGGGCCCGGAACCCGTGGGTCCGCTTCCGTCTGCGGTTGCTCGGTTGGTACGTCCGCTTCATCGGTCCAAATAAAGTAACAAAACCACGCCGGGCCGTCGTCGCCGCTGGTCACCGGGTCGCTCGTTCCGGCCTTCGATTTGGGCCACCCGGGGAGCGGAGGCTATAATCAGCACGCTTTCCCACGGGGTCGCCGACCGATCGGCGGCCCCGATTCACTTCCCCGGCGAATTGCACACCTGTGGACAACGGCTGTGGAAAAGGAGACCGTGGAGAGCCGGACCAAGCCCCCCGACGCCGACTCCGTCTGGACGGAGGCCCTCCGCCGGATCCGTGAGGAGATCCCCGCAGGAACGTTCAACATGTGGTTCGCCGAGGTCCGGCCGACGGACCTCACCGCGTCGACGCTCGAGCTCGCTGTTCCCAGCGAATACGTCCGCACCTGGCTCTCCCGGAACTACCTGGAGCTGATCACCCGGCTGGTCGGCCAGGTAAGCGGGCGGCCGATCGCGGTCGAGCTCACCGCAGCTCCCGTCGAGAACGAGTCGGTCGCTTCGATCGAGCACCCGATCCCGCTTCCCGAACGCGGGCCGCCTGCGGCACCGACCTTCCCCATCCGGTACACGTTCGACAGCTTCGTCCTCGGACCCTCGAACCGATTCGCCCACGCCGCGGCGATGGCCGTGGCCGAGGCTTCCCCATCCAAGGCGTACAACCCGCTGTTCATCTACGGGGGGGTGGGGCTCGGCAAGACCCACCTCCTCTACGCCATCGGCAATCACATGGGGAGGCTCGAGCCGAACCTCCGGTCGCGCTACGTGACCTCCGAGACTTTCGTCACCGAGTTCATCAAGGCCGTTCGGGAAGGCCAGGGATACCTATTCCAGCGCCGGTACCGCGACGTCGACGTGCTGCTGGTGGACGACATCCAGTTCCTGGCCCGGGCCGAAGAGACCCAGACCGAGTTCTTCCACACGTTCAACACGCTTCACGGCGCCGAGCGCCAGATCGTCATCGCCTCAGACCGCCCGCCCCAGGAGCTCTCCGGCCTGGCGGAGCGGCTGCGCAACCGGTTCCGATGGGGGCTCATCGTCGACATCCAGCCGCCCAACCTCGAGACCCGCATCGCCATCCTCCAGCAGAAGGCGCTGCGTGACGGGCTGCGAATCCCCGATGCGGTGCTCCACTTCATCGCCGAGAAGTTCGACGCGAACATCCGCGAGCTCGAGGGCGCGTTGCTCCGAGTTGTGGCCTTCGCCTCGCTGTCGCGTCAGCCCGTCGACCTGTCACTCGCCGAGCGGGCGCTGGAGGACCTTCTTCCCCAGGGCGGACACGAGGTCCCGCCGCAGACGATCCTCCATGAGACCGCGAAGTACTTCAGCCTCCGCCGGGAGGACCTGGTATCCAAGAGCCGCTCCCGGCCGCTGACGACCGCCCGCCACATCGCCATGTACCTGCTGCGGGAGCTAACCGGCCTCTCGCTGATCAAGATCGGAGAGCTGTTCGACCGCGATCATTCCACCGCCCTGCACGGCATCAAGCGGATCGAGACCCTGATGCCGAACCGCGACACGGTGTACCGGCAGGTCCAGGAGCTCACCAAACGCATCAACGATCAGGTTCGGAGGACGAAATGAGGAAAGCCTGTGGACGGTGTGCGCCCGCAGGCGGGGCGCCTTCCTCGAACGCAGCCGCCACCACATCCCTCCACCGCTCGGTGCACTGTCACACCCAGGGTCTACCCTGCCGGTTCATGGGGTTCTCCACGTTTCCACAGCCCCTATCACTGCTACCTGCTTGAGAGAAGGATGATAAGCATGGCGGATCAGGAGGTGGAGAAGTGAAGTTCAGGTCCGATCGCGACGCCCTGTCCGAGGCCCTGCAGACGGTGCAGCGAGGCGTGTCCACCCGTCCGGGGATCCCGGCCCTGACCGGGGTCCTGATGTCGGTAGGGGAGGGGGAGCTGGCTCTGACCACGACCGACCTGGAGGTCACCACCGAGGTCCGGGTCCCCGTGGATGCCAGGGAGGAGGGAACGGTCCTGATCCCGGCCCGGCTGCTCGCCGACATGGTGAAGGCCCTGGCCCCGGACGCCGTGGACTTCGAGACCGATGGTTCCCAGGCCAAGGTGTCCTGCCGATCGTTCGAAGGGACCCTCCGCTGCCTGGCCGCAGAAGATTTCCCGGCGGTGAGGGAGGTGGAGGGTGTCAAGATCACTGTCGACGCGGGGGCCTTCGCCGAGGGGGTGAGCCAGGTGGCCCGGGCCGCGTCCCGCGACGAGGCCAGGCCGGTGTTGACCGGGGTCCTGGTCGAGGCCAGCCGCGAAGGCCTCACCCTGGTGGCCACGGACTCGTACCGGCTCGGCGTCAGGGAGGTACGGGCCACAGGGGACGGGGAGGCGCGAGCGCTGGTCCCCGAGCGGGCCATCGCCGAGGCCGGCCGGGTGGCCGGCGGCGAGGAGAAGGGCCAGGTCGAGCTGGTCATCGGCGACGCCCAGACCGCCTTCCGGGTGGGCCCGCTCCGGATGACGTCCCGCCTGATCGAGGGGGAGTTCCCGAACTACCGCCAGCTCCTCCCCGAGCCGGGGCAGAACCGGCTGTCGACCGGCAGGACGGCCCTGCTGGAGGCGGTCCGGCGGGTCGGTCTCCTGGCTCGGGAGTCCTCTCCCGTCCGGCTGGAGCTCAACGCGCTCGGCGCTCGACTGTCGTCCTCCTCGCCGGATCTGGGCGGCGCCGTCGAGGCCGTGGAAGGGAGCTACCAGGGGGAGGATCTGACCGTGGCGTTCAATCCGAGCTACCTGGGAGATGGGCTGTCCGCTCCGACGGCGGACCGCGTCACCCTCGAGCTGCGGGACGGCCTGAAGCCCGCCCTGGTTCGGGGCGAAGGGGAGGATGCCTACACGTACCTGGTGATGCCCGTCCGGCTTCCGGCCCCGGTGGGGTAGCCCGGCCGGGTGCGGCTGGTCTGGCTCGAGGTCCGTGACTTCCGGAACCATCGCGAGACCTCCTTGGAGGTCCCGGGCGGCCTCGTGGTCGCCGTCGGCCCGAACGCCCAGGGAAAGACCAACCTCCTGGAGGCCGCTCACTACCTCCTCACGCTGGGGTCGCCTCGGGTGTCCGCAGACCAGCCCCTGGTCCGATCGGGGGTGGACCGGGCCTATCTCCGGGGCGAGGTGGCCACGGCTGGGGGTCGGGTGCTGGTTGAGGTGGAGGTCCGGGCGTCCGGAGCGAACCGGATCCAGGTCAACAGGAGCGGCGTCAGGAGGAAGCGCGATCTCCGCCAGCGGGTCCGGTCGGTGATGTTCATCCCGGAGGACCTGGACATCATCCAGGGTGAGCCCGAGGACAGACGCCGGTTCGCGGATGAGGCCGTGAACGCGCTGTGGCCGGCCGAGGAGGCCCCCCGGGCGGCCTACGACCGGGCCCTCCGCCAGCGCAACCGACTGCTCAAGGAGCACGAGGGACCTGACGCTCCACCTGACCTCGAGGCCTGGGATGGCGAGCTGTGTCGAAACGGCGCCGCGGTGAGCCGGGCTCGGGGGGAGGTCCTCCGCCGGGTCGGTCCGCGGTCCGGAGACGAGTTCGAGGCCGTGGCCGGCGAGCGCCTTCGGGTCGAGTACCGGTCGTCGTTCGATCCCAAGCCGGGGGAGGACCTGGAGGCGGCCATGGCCCGCCGCCTCCGCGAACGACGAGACGAGGAGGTCGTCCGGCGGACCACGCTGGTCGGCCCCCACCGCGACGATGTCCACCTGGCGGTGGGGAAGATGACCGCTCGGCGGTTCGCCTCGCATGGGGAGTCCTGGGCGGGAGCGCTGTGCCTCCGCCTGGGGGTGTGGGGTGCGGCGAAGGCGGAGATCGGCGAGCCTCCGGTGTTGATCCTGGACGATCCGTTCTCCGGCCTGGACCTCGTCCGACGTCGCCGGCTGGGGGAGGGACTGGGCCGAAGGGATCAGGCGCTCTTGGCCGTTCCGGACGAGGCCCAGGTGCCCCCCGGGGCGTCCGTGTGGGAGGTCGAGGGGGGCCGTGTCACCCCGAGGTGATAGGAATCGGCCCGTGGACGCCGACGTCCCGTCCGGGTCGGAGCCACCCGGAGGGAGCGGCCTCCGGGCCGTGCTTCGAGACGTTCTCGACCAGGCCCCCCTCCGGGGGGGTGTGGCCCTCGGTCGGCTGGTCCGAGGGTGGGACGCCGTGGTGGGCCCGGAGCTGGCCGCCCGGACCGCCCCCCGAAGCCTCCGGTCCGGCGTCCTGGTGGTGGCCGCCGGCGCCCCGGCGTGGGCGGTCCAGGTCCAGTTTCTGGCCCGGGAGATCGCCCGGTCGGCCAATCTTGTCGCGGGTGAAGGTACCGTTCGCGAGGTGCGTGTCATCATCCATCCGGATGCATTGAAAGGGTTGGGGGGCAAGGGTTTTGGGCCATCCGAGGCGTCGGCGAAAGGGCGTCGAGGCCGCCCTCCCTCTGATAGAATCTAAGGAGACCGACCTGGTCGCGGCTCCCTCGTGAAGCAAGGCGGGAGGTCCGTCGTGGCCGGGTCCAGCGGAGGTTCATTGGCGAAGAGGAATCCCCCCAGGCCCCCAACCAACCGGGGTCCGGCCCCGGGCCGGTCCCCTCGGAAGAGGTCCCCGGCGACCGCCGGAGGACGATCCAGTCCGTCCCCACGGTATGAGGCCCAGGACATCCAGGTCCTGGAGGGTCTCGAGGCGGTCCGGCGCCGACCGGGGATGTACATCGGGACCACCGGGCCACGAGGGCTCCATCACCTTGTCTACGAGGTGGTGGACAACGCCATCGATGAGGCCCTGGCGGGCTCCTGTTCGAAGATCCTGGTCCGGCTCCGGGCCGATGGCGGCGTCACCGTGGCCGACGACGGCCGAGGGATCCCCGTGAAGCCGATCCCCCGAGCCAAGGACCGACGCCCGGCGGTGGAGGTCGTCCTGACCACCCTCCACGCCGGCGGGAAGTTCGATGGGAAGTCCTACGCCGTCTCCGGGGGACTGCACGGGGTCGGCGTCTCGGTGGTCAACGCCCTGTCCGAGCGCCTCGACGTTCAGATCGCCCGGGACGGCAATCTGTGGACCCAGTCGTACAGCCGGGGACAGCGACTGGGGAAGCTGAGGAAGGGGAATGCCACCAAGAAGACCGGGACCATCGTCTCCTTCTGGCCCGATACCGAGATCTTCGAGGAGACCGAGTTCAAGCGGGACATCCTGGCCGAGCGACTCCGGGAGCTGGCGTACCTCACCCGGGGCGTGGAGATCGGCTTCGTCGACGAACGCGGTGGCGCGGGGTGGCGAGAGGTGTACAAGGCCAAGGGCGGCCTGGCCGACTTCGTTCAGTTGCTCAACCACGGCAAGGACACCATCAATCGGGTGATCCACTTCGAGGCCAAGCGGGAGGACGCCGAGGTGGAGATCGCCCTTCAGTGGAACACCGGCTACGGAGAGTCGCTGCATTCCTTCGCCAACACCATCAACACTCACGAGGGCGGGACGCACGAGGAGGGCCTCCGCAAGGCGCTGACCAACGTGATCAATCGGTACGCCCGCAATCGCAACCTGCTGAAGGAGAAGGAAGCGAATCTCGAGGGGGACGACGTCCGCGAGGGCCTGACCGCGATCGTCTCGGTCAAGCTCAAGGAGCCTCAGTTCGAGGGCCAGACCAAGACCAAGCTCGGCAATACCGAGATCCGCTCCTTCGTGGAGACCACGGTCAACGACATGCTGATGACCTGGCTGGTCGAGCACGGGGGGGATGCGAAGCGCATCGTCCAGAAGGGGAGCGACGCGGCCAAGGCCCGGCTGGCCGCCCGGCAGGCCAGGGACCTCGCCCGGCGGAAGGGGCTCCTGGACTCTTCGATGCCGGGGAAGCTGGCCGATTGCCAGCTCCGGGAGCCGGAGAAGACCGAGCTGTTCATCGTGGAGGGGGACTCCGCGGCAGGTCCGGCCATCCAGGCCCGTGACCCCGCGTATCAGGCGATCCTCCCGATCCGGGGGAAGATCCTGAATGTGGAGAAGGCCCGGCTCCACAAGATCCTGGAGAACAAGGAGATCCAGGCCCTGATCACCGCGATCGGGACCGGGATCGGCGAGGAGTTCGACCTCACCAAGACCCGGTACGGGAAGATCGTGGCCCTCACCGACGCCGACGTCGACGGGGCCCACATCCGGACTCTGCTCCTGACCTTCCTGTTCCGGCACATGAAGGAGCTGGTCGAGGCGGGCCACGTGTACATCGCCCAGCCGCCGCTGTACCGAGTGAACCTGGACGGCAAGCCGCGGTACGTGTTCAACGACAAGGAGCTGGAGGGCCTTCGGAAGCGGACCAACGGCAAGAAGGAGATCAATCCCCAGCGCTTCAAGGGGCTCGGTGAGATGAACCCCGAGCAGCTGTGGGAAACGGCCATGAACCCGGAGCAACGCATCCTTCTCCAGGTCACCATGGAGGACGCCGCAGCGGCGGACCGGATCTTCTCGGTGCTAATGGGCGAGGACGTCGAGTCCCGGAAGGAGTTCATCCGGGACAACGCCAAGTACGTCCGGCTGATCGACGTGTGAGGGCTGTCTGAATGGCCGTCGAAGCCGTTCGCATCGAGCCGATCGACATCGAGGAGGAGATCCGGACCTCCTTCCTCGACTACGCGATGTCGGTCATCGTGGCCCGGGCCCTCCCCGACGTCCGGGACGGCCTGAAGCCGGTTCACCGCAGGATCCTCTGGTCGATGTTGGAGGGGGGCCTCCGCCCCGACCGACCGACCAGGAAGTCCGCCACGGTCGTGGGGGATGTGATCGGCAAGTACCACCCCCACGGCGATCAGCCCGTGTACGACGCCCTGGTTCGAATGGGCCAGGACTTCTCGCTTCGGTATCCCCTGATCCAGGGCCAGGGCAACTTCGGGTCCATCGAGGGCCATCCTCCAGCGGCGTACCGCTACACCGAGGCCAGGTTGTCGGCCCTGGCCATTGAGCTGCTCCGGAACATCGAGGCCGAAACCGTCGACTTCGTTCCCAACTTCGACGGGTATCACCGCGAGCCGGTGGTCCTGCCCGCCCGGTTCCCCAACCTCTTGGTCAACGGCGCCGCCGGGATCGCCGTCGGGATGGCCACCAACATCCCGCCCCACAACCTGGGAGAGGTGATCGACGGCGTCGTCGCCGCCATCGACAAGCCCGACCTCAGCCCGGCGCAGCTGATGCGCTACATCAAGGGGCCGGACTTCCCGACCGGGGGCGTGATCATGGGGAGGGACGGGATCAAGGACTACGTCCGGACCGGCCGGGGATCCGTCCGGATGCGGGGCCGGGCCACCGTCGAGGAGGACTCCCGAGGCCGGCAGAAGCTGGTCATCACCGAGGTCCCGTACCAGGTCAACCCGCTCCGGGTGGCCGAGAAGATCGAGGAGCTGCGGCAGTCTCGGCGGATCCCGGAGATCGCCGCGGTCCGGAACGAGTCCAGCAACCGCAGCGGCATGCGCATCGTGGTGGAGCTCGGCCGGACGGCCAATCCCCAGATCGTCCTCAACAAGCTGTACAAGACCACGCAGCTCCAGGAGTCGTTCGGAGTCATCAACCTGGCCCTGGTCGACGGCGTGCCCCGCACACTGAACCTGGCCGAGACCATCCAGCACTACATCACCCACCAGGTCGAGGTGGTCACCCGCAGGACGCGGTACGAGCTGCGGAAGGCCGAAGAGCGGGATCACATCGTCGAGGGCCTCCTGATCGCCCTGGCCAACCTCGACGCCGTGATCAAGGTCATCAGAGGGTCGGCCGACGCCGACGAGGCTCGGGGCAAGCTGATGAGCCGATTCAAGCTCTCGGAGATCCAGGCGAACCACATCCTGGACATGCCCCTCCGCCGGCTCACCAGGCTGGAGCGGGAGAAGCTCGAGGAGGAGCACCGCGAGCTCCAGGCCACCATCCGCCGCCTCAAAGCCCTGCTGAAGGACCCGAAGAAGATCCGCGGGGTCATCGTGGACGAGTTGAAGGAGATCCGGTCCAAGTACGCCGATGACCGGCGAACCGAGATCCGGGCGGACGAGGGCGAGATCGACCTGGAGGATCTGGTCACCGAGCAGAACGTGGTGGTCACGGTGACGCGGGCCGGCTACGTCAAGCGGCTCCCGATCGAGACGTACCGGAAGCAGGGTCGAGGAGGGCGAGGGGTCCGGGGGGCGAACCTCAAGGAAGAGGACGTCATCGCCCATGCCTTCACCACCACCACTCGGCACTGGCTGCTGTTCTTCACCAACAGCGGCAAGGTGTATCGAGTCAAGGCGCACGAGTTGCCGGAAGGAACCCGGACCGCCCGGGGCACCTACGCGGCCAACCTCCCGGGCGTGTCCCTGTCGGCCGACGAGAAGATCGCCGCGGTCATCCCTTTGAAGGGCTATGACGACGCGAAGTACGTCGTGTTCGCCAC
>DASQTB010000111.1:0-3827 GCA_035642095.1 Actinomycetota bacterium
GAGCCTTCGACGGGGCAGATCCAGTACTGGAGGGCGGGAGCGAAGCGACGGACCTCGGGGCTCGATCAAGCCCTGAGCCGAGGTCACCGGGTGAGGGTGGCCGGCCTCCGGTCCTAGACCTCCTACCGATACCGGGTCCTGGGGTGGGACGCCGCCGGGAACGGCGCGGCCAGCCGTCCCCAGCGCCTCGTCACCCAGGGCTGAGCGGCCCTCACCCGCCGTGGGCGTGTGGTTCGGGGACCTCCGCCTTCAGCTCCATGAGCACGCAGTGGAAGCACAGCGCGTGGCCGCAGTCGGCCTCGTCGCAGAACGAGCAGACCTCCAACTCCCGGTCGCACCCGGAACAGCGCAGCACGACGGGCTCAGCCCCGCTCATGTGCCCCATGCTCCTCGCGATGGCGCCGCTGGAAGTCGCTCGCCGCGGCGACCGCGTCCTCCCGGAGAAGGAGGCCGATCAGGACACCATCTCCGGTGGTGATCGGCGTGCTCTCCACGTCGTGCTCCACCATGAACCCGGCCATCTCCACGATATGCACGTTCGGCCGGAACGTGCTCGGACCAGGTCGCATGGCCTCCTCGATTCGCTGGTCGGGGCGACCTCTCAGCTCGTCGGACCGGAGGAGCCCCAGCACCACCCGGGAACCGTCGACCACCACGCAGGCGTCCCAGCCGGCCGCCTCCGCCCGGTGGCGAACGTCGCCCAAACGCTCATCCAGCGAGCAGGTGGGAACGTCCCGCCGGGCCACCGCGCCGGCTCGAGGCACGTCCGCCGCCCGGCCCTCCGTAGGCAGGCCCGCGGCCAGCCAATCCTGTTTCCCCGAGCCGTAGTCGAACACCCGACTGAACCCCATCGACTCGAGCCGCGCCGCGGCCCGCGGGCTCAGGTCTCACGGGTCGTCCCAGCAGTACACGATCACCGGGCGATCCGGGTCGAGGGCCGTTCGGGCCTCGGCCTCCAGACGGCGCAAGGGGAGGTTGATGGCGCCCGGAAGGTGCTCCTCCTCGTACTCCTCCTTGGGGAGGACCTCGACCAGCTGGGCTCCCTCCGTGACCAGGCGCCGGACCTCGTCCCGCTCGATGTTTCGAGCCACGCGTTGTACTTTCCGCCGCAGCGGCCGTCCGCCTATGGCGACCGCGGCTCGAGCTCGACGTGGAGGCGCCGCAGCCGTAGACCCAGCGCGACGAGCAGGATCCCGAACACGACGGCGTAGGCGCCGATGGCCCACACGATGGCCACCGCTCCCTCGCCCGGGAACAGGATGACCAGGACCGCAAAGACGATCGACGCCAGCCCGATCAGGCCGAGGAACACCTCGCCCCGGATCTCCTTCCGCAGCCGGACGGCCGCGGCGATCTCGAAGACGCCGGTGACGAAGGCCCACGCGGCGATGAGATAGAGCAGGGCGAAGGCCGTCACCTCGGGCCAGAAGAAGGTGATCACGCCGATGGCGATGCCCGACAGGCCCTCCAGCAGGAAGGGCCACCAGGACGTCCGGCGCTCCGCCCGCCGCCACGCCGAGACCAGGGCGAAGACCCCGTCCACGAGCATGAACGCCCCGAACAGGATCACCAGGGCAGCGACCGTCGCCCCGGGCAGAACGAAGGCCAGGATACCGAACAGAACGGCCAGGACCCCCCGAACGACCAGGACCCACCAGTTCCGAGCCAAGGTCAGCACCTGGCCACCATATCGCGCTCCGGTGCGGTTTACTTGCCTTGCGTGCGCGGTAGGCAGACGACATGACCCCCGATCCACTTCGGGAGTACCGGCGGAAGCGTGACTTCGGACGAACGCCGGAGCCGAGCAAGCGAGGGCGCCGACGCCGGGCTCCGAGGTTCGTCATCCAGAAGCACGACGCCTCCTCCCTCCATTACGACTTCCGGCTGGAGGCCGGCGGGGTCCTCAAATCCTGGGCCGTCCCGAAGGGGCCGTCCACCGACCCTCGCGACAAGCGCCTGGCCATGCCGACCGAGGACCACCCGCTCTCCTACGGGGACTTCGAGGGGGTGATCCCCGAGGGCGAGTACGGGGCGGGGCCCGTCATCGTGTGGGACACCGGCACGTACCGGAACCTGACCGAGGAGGGCGAAACGGAGATCCCGGTCGAGGAGGCGGTGGACCGTGGTCACGTCAAGGTCTGGCTGGAAGGCACGAAGCTGCGGGGCGGCTGGTCCCTGCGGCGGACCGCGATCGGGCGATCGGCCAGGGCCAAGTGGCTCCTGGTGAAGCTCAGGGATGAGGAGGCCGACGCCCGACGAAGGCCGGTGTCGTCTCAACCGGAATCGGTGATCACCGGGAGGACCATCGAGGATGTGGCCTCCGGGTGATGCCGACCACCTGTCGGCCGGTGGAGCGCTCAGGGCACCTCGATCGCTGCGGCAGGCCTCCGTTCGAGCACCGGACCGCGCGGTGACCGACTACCACATCGAGGCCGGAGGGAGGACGGTCAGGATCACCCATCCGGACAAGGTCCTGTTCCCCGCGGACGGCCTAACCAAGCGCGATCTGGCCGAGTACTACTTGCGTGTGGCCGAGGTCATGCTCCCCCACATCCGGGACCGCCCGCTCACCCAACAGCGTTATCCCGATGGCATCGACGGCACGGACTTCTGGCACAAGCAGATCCCCCGCTACTTCCCGGCATGGATCGAGCGGGCGGAGGTGGAGACCAGCAAGGGGCCGCAGCAGCAGGTTGTGGCGAACGAGCCGGCCACGCTCGGATACCTGGTCAACCAGAACTGCATCACACCGCATGTCTGGCTGTCGCGAAGGGATCGTCTCCACCGGCCTGACCTCCTGGTGTTCGACCTGGATCCTGCCGACCAGCGGGACTTCCCCACGGTCCGGGCCGGAGCTCGGACCCTTCGGGCGATCCTGGAGGACGTGGGCCTGGTCCCGTACGTCAAGACCACCGGGTCCAAGGGACTCCACATCACCGTTCCCATCGTCCCGACGTCGTTCGAGCGGGTCCAGGCGATGGCCGCGAGGGTCGCCGAGCTCCTGGTGGCCGACTCCCCGGATCGGTTCACGAGCGAGTTCTACAAGGAGAAGCGTCGAGGACGAGTGTTCGTGGACATCAATCGGAACGCCTACGGACAGACCGCGGTCCCCCCGTACGCCGTTCGGGCCCGCCCCGGAGCGCCGGTGGCCACCCCGGTGAGGTGGGACGAGCTGGGGCGCATCGGCCCAACGCGCTTCTCGGTTCGCAACCTGTTCCGCCGGCTTGGTCGCTCCGGAGACCCGTGGAGGGACATGCAACGGCATGCGGCGTCGCTGCCGGAGGCGGCGGCGCGGCTCGGATCCGCGGATGGGTGATCGGGGTTGTTTGCTCCACTCCACGCGTGGTAACTGTTCGTTACAAGAAAGGAGGCGTTCATGGCGACAGCCAGAAGACGCACATCTCGCTCCACCGCGGCGAAGAAGGCCGCGGCGACGCGGCGCCGCAAGTCTGCCACCAGGAGTGCGGCCGCGAAGAAGGCGGCGGCCACGCGGAGGCGCAAGACCACGACGCGGCGGAAGACCACCGGTCGGAAGTCGACCGCCCGTCGGACCACCCGGCGGAAGACCACGACCCGGCGGAAGACCACGACCCGGCGGAAGACGACGGGTCGGCGGAAGACCACGGGTCGGCGGAAGACGACGGGTCGGCGGAAGACCACGACGCGGCGGAAAACGACCGGTCGGAAGTCGACGGCCCGGCGGAAGACCACGGGTCGGCGGAAGACCACGGCTCGGCGGAAGTCCACCGGTCGGAAGTCGACCGCCCGGCGGAAGACCACGGGTCGGCGGAAGACCACCGGTCGGCGGAAGACCACCGGTCGGCGGA
>DASQTB010000112.1:0-7095 GCA_035642095.1 Actinomycetota bacterium
AAGCCCGCCGTCTGCCGCCAGGAGCAGGGAACCGCCGCATCCCATCTCGACGTCGTCCGGGTGCGCTCCGACGGACAGGAGATCGACCCCGTCCATCAAGCAGCGGTCAGATAGTCGTGGAGGAGGCTCCCCGGGGCGTCCTCGGCCAGGACCGAGGTCAGGTTCTCCGGGATCAGCATGGGGACCGGCCTCCCCCCGAGCACCTTGGCCACCACCTCGTTCAGGACCAGGCCGTACAACGCCGAGCTCTTGCCCACCACCACGCCGCCGACCAGGTCGTTGAGGAACGCCTGGAGCGACACGTCGGTGCTCCACCGGCCGGTGGCCAACAGCTCCTCCGGCGAAAGCGTCTCGCCGCCGAGATGGAACCGGTACGGCGTCCCGCAGGACCGGCAGGTCGCCTCGGCGAAGTGGTCGGGGCCCTCCCGGCGCCGGCGCAACGTGCACCGAGCGCCGTCGCTCGGACACGAAAACCGGAAGGGAACGTAGCTCTCGTCCAGGTGCCGGACCTGGGGGTCGACATCGGCCGCCACCAGTTCATCGACGGCGGCGTTGAACACGGCCACCCAGCCGTCGAGGTCGGCCACCGCCGCCTCCAGTCCGGGCGTCAACGCCCCCCGATCCGCCAGCTCGGAGACCACGACCGACGGCCCTTCGAGCCCGACCTGCTCACGGAGGAGGACGGAGGTGATCCCCATGCTGGCGTCGGCCAGGGTGGTCACCTCGTCCGAGAGCAGGGCATCGGCCAGCTTGCGGTGCCGTTCCGCAGCGCCATCACCCGCATCGGGGCCGCTCCACGCCCGGAGCTGGGCCACGACCTCCTCCAGCCGCTCCCTCTCCACTGGGGCGAACCGGGGCTCCATCTCCTTCACCCTCTGGGGAACCAGTCGGGCCGTCCTGCCGCCCTCCGGCCACAGGATGGACGAGCTCAGCTTGTTCGAACCGATCCGGTCCATGTCCAACCAAACGGCCACCGGCGTCACCGCACCGCTCCGGCCAGCCTCGCGAAGGGCGCCCAGCTTGGCCACCACGGAGTGGGGGTAGTCGCATTGGAGCTGGTGAGCCGAGTAGACCGGAGGCCTTTCGCCGAGCTCGATCAGGTCGGTCAGGCCGTCGGTGGCCGGTGGGGACACGTTCGGAACGAAGTCATCCACGGACAGGAAGGCACCTCGTCCTTCCAGGAAGGCCCGCCCCTCCGAAGAGGACACCAGGTCGACCAGGGAGCGCACTACCCCACCGCTTCCGTGACCGCGGGCGACGCCGCGGTCTCTAGGAGCCTGCGGTACAGGCGCTCGTACCGCGAGACGATGGCGACCGCCGAGAACCGGCTCGCCCTGGCCCTCGCGGCTCGCCCCAACGTGGCCCGCTCGACGGGGTCCCGGAGAAGACGAAGGACGGCGCCGGTCGCGGCCGCCTCATCCCCCGGCGGATACAGCAGCCCGGTCACTCCATCCACCACCACCTCCGGAAGGCCGCCCACCCGGCTGGCCACGGCGGGGATGCCACACGCGGCCGCCTCCAGGGCCGCCAGGCAGAAGCTCTCCGCCCGGCTGGTCACCAGCAGGACGTCGGCTCGGCGGACAACCCGCTCGACGTCCCGGCGGAGGCCGAACGTGCGGACATGCCGCTCCACCCCGGCCGATCGGGCCACGTCGCGAACCACGGCCATCTCCTCGCCGTCCCCCACCAGCCAGAGCTCCGCGTCGACCTCCCGGCGGACCCGGGCGAACACCCGGACCACCATCCCCGGATCCTTGATCGGGCGGAAGTTCGACACGTGCACGATCCGGGGGCGGCGATCCAACTCCTCCTCCACCGATGGCCGGAAATTCTCGAGGTCGACGAAGTTCGGGATGACCAGCGGCATCTGATCGAGCCCGAAGATGCTCGTCGACAGCGACGCGTAGCGCCGGGAGACCGTGGTCACCGCGTCCAGATCCCGCAGCCACCGGGCCAGGTCCCGCCGAGCGGCCGGGTGATGACCGTGGACGCTGATGTCGGTGCCGTGCAGCGTCCCGACCAACCGCGGTGCCCGAGGGCCCAGGCGACGGCCCACGTCCGTCACCACCCTGGCGAACGGGACCGCGTAATGGAAATGCAGGACATCGAGGGGAGTCATGTTCGACACCGAGACGATCCGCTGGACGAGCCGGCGGACATCTCTCGGACTCCACTCGGTCTCCAGCCTGCTGGTTGCCGGGGCCGGACCGGAACCGTTCAACCCGACGTGGCGGACGCCGGTCGGGAAGGTCTCGCTGCCGAAGGGTGGCGTTCGAGCGAAGAGGAAGACGTGGTGCCCCCGCCGACCGAGCTCGCCGGCCAGCTCGACGGCGATACGGACGCTGCCGCCGAACCCCGGATGGCAGATCAGTCCGACGGCGAGGCCGATGAGAGACGCTCCTCGATCGTGGCCAATCGCTCGGCGACCGTGCGGATCACTCCGTCGGTGAGCTCCGGATGCTCGCGCAGGAGCTCTCGGAAGTGCTCCCCTCGCATCACCAGCACCTTCGCCGCTCCCCGAGCCCGAAGGGATGCCGTCCGGGGGAGGTCCGTGAGCACCGACAGCTCGCCGGTGGCCTCACCCGGGCGGGTCACGTACACGACCGCTTCCTTCCCCCGCCGCTCCTTCAGCACCTCGATCTCACCGTCCAGGACCACGTACAGCTCGCCTCCCCGCTCTCCCTGCCGGCACAGGTAGGTTCCGTCGTCGATCCATCGCTCCGACATCAGCCGGGCCACGCGGTAGAGCTGCTCGTCCGTCATAAAGGAGAACAGGGGAACGGATCGAGCTCGCTCGCGACGTTCCCGGATCCGAGCTTCGGCCAGACCGACCAGGTTGGCGAACAGCCGGATGGCGCCCGGAACGCCGGCGGGGATCTGTCGGAACATCGAGTAGCCGCAGTACACGTAGGTCCCTCGGCCATAGCTGGCCGTGATGAGCCCGCCCTCTTTCGGGGGCTCCCCGGGGTCGTTCGACGCCAGGATCGGGGTGTAACGAGGATCCCACTCGCCGAAGAAGTAGAGTCCGCGGTCGTGCACCCAGCCCTCGAAGTCCGTTTCGGTCAGCTCGTTCGGGAGGTGAAGGAGCGGGTGATCGGATTCGAGGATCGTCACCGGGGCGTCCGGCAAGGTGACCCGGTCGTGCGGCTGGCGATAGCGGAAGGGGTACGGCGCGAAGCCCTCCGACTGGTAGCCGTACCCCTGGTACTGGACGACGAGGGTCCCTCCGTTCTCCACGTACCCCAGCAGCCGAGCCGCCGCCTTGCGGACGTCGGGCCGAAGCAGATAGGCGTTGGGCCCCACGATCACCGTGTCGAACGCGGTCAGGTCACCGTACGCAAGCTCCTGCTCCGACAGCACCGTGACGGCGAGCCCGAACCGTTCGAGCGACGGGAGGATCTGCTCCTCCACGCCCCGGACGTAGCCCAACCGCAGGCTGGGGACGAACTCCGCGGCGATGATGTTGATCGACACGGTGGCCGGCAGGGCCACGAACGCGGCCGCCACGGCGTTGCTCTCGTCGGCTGGTCCGGGCAGGCCGGGTGCGGCCTTCCACACGGGATCCAGCACCACGCCGTACCGCGCGTCTTCGCCGTCGACCGCGTACCTGACCTCGTAGGCGCTCGGGTCCGCCTCTCCGGGGATCGTCAGTTCGAAGGGGAACGTCCGGGAATCGCCCTCGGCGGTGAAGGTGAGGTCCGCGATCCGGGGATAGACGTCCCACCCCTCCGGGGCCTCGGCCTCCAGCCTGCCCTCCGCTCCTCCTCGACGCATGCATCGCGCCGTGAGTGGGAGCTGCACCCGCTGCGTTCGGCCCGCGGCCGGGATCAGAACCCGGTCCTCCATTGGCGCCAGAGCGATCGGCGGAAGAACGGCCAGAGGCATCTCCCGGTATCCACCGGCGAACGTTTCCCGCCGAACGGCGGGGGCGTGCAGGGTGAGTGGCTGCCCCATGACCGTGAGGTCGGCCGATGCCTCCACGAGCGGATCATCGACCGCCTGGCCCAGGGGTCCCCGGGAGGGCCACGCGTACCGGTACTCCGTTCGAGGCTCTCGGAGCCAATAGGGTGACGAGAATTCGCCCGTCTCTGGGATCTTCACCTCGAACGCGGCTTCGGCGACCGTGCCGCTCTCCTCCTCTCGCCGATCGCTCGGCGGGCCGAGGGGGCCGACGTCCCAGCCTCGGGGGGCCCGGAGGCGGAAGGCCGACCGCTCGATCGACTCGCGTCCCTGGGTCCACAGCGCCGTGGTGACCCGCACGTCCTGGCCGCCTGTGACCCTCCAATCCTCCACCTGGCAGTCCAGGGCGATACCGAGACAGTCCGCGGCCACTCCCTCGAACGACCGGATCCTCCGGTCGAGGAAGCGAGCCAGCGCCAGCCGATCCGGCTCGGTCAGGTCCTCGTCGGCCAGGGCGTCCCGGGCCTCCCGCAGCCGGGCCAGACCGCTGAGCACCTCCCCACCGGCGGTCTCCCGGTCCTCCGGTCGGTAGCGGCGAATCGCTTCCGCGGCGTGTTCGCCGGCCTCGGCCAGCGCCTTGACCACGCGATCGGACGTCCACCCCTCGACCACCCCGGAGAGGGTCGGGTCCAGACCGTCGAGGAACGAGGTCTCTCGTTCTTCGCGTCGATCCCCCGCCTCCAGCCGGTAGTAGTAGAAGAAATCACCACGCTGGGGAAGAAAGGACATGGCCTGGCTCCGGTGGCGGTTGTGCGCCAGGGCGGCCTGTTCCTGGAAGGTGAGACCGGACACGGGATCGAGCAGACCGGTGTTGATCCTGAGGGCGGCCTCCTCCTCGTACTCGGCGACCATGTGGCCGAAAGTCACGTCCTCGCCCGGCTGCCAGTCGTCCCCGATCGACCGGTAGAACTTCCGGGGCCGCCACGGGGGGAGACCCTGCTCATCCAGCTCGGGGAACCGATCCGGATCACCGGCAGCCGCGAAGGCCTCGCCGGCGGCGATACCCACGGCCTGGTGCTGACCGTGCCCGTCCCCTGTCCCTCCCGACCACCGGGAGATGACCACCAGCGGCTGAGACCACCGGATGGCCCGAACGATCTCCCGAACGACGTCGTCTCTCCCCCATCGCGCGAGGGCGTCCCCGCCGCTCTTGCTGAATCCGAAGTCGTAGAACGGGCCGTAGAGCACCCGGCCGCCGTCGATCTCCCGGGCGGCGAGGCTCTCCCAGGTCCGCAGGATGCCCAACGCCTCGTTCGACTCACGACCGATCCGGTTCTGACCCCCCTCTCCCCGAGTGGCCGACCAGTAGACGGTCTCCACGGACAGTCCCCGGGACAGATACACGAGTGTCCCCGTGTCCTCGTCGTCGGGGTGAGCGCCGAGATGAAGGACGGCCCCACCGGTGGCCAGGCCACGGAGCCGATACACGAGATCGAGGTCCCCCTGCCCCCGAGCCATCCGCGAAGTATGGCATGCGGGCCAGCGCGGATAGAACCCTCGCCCCGGACCGGAAACGGACCGACGGTTTGCCCGCGACTTCGAGGCTACGCTAGCGTGCTCCTGCTCCGCCGCCGAGATCATCTGGGGAGAGGAGATGGCGCAGGAAACTCGTCCGGCACTGTCCTCCCGGCTGAGAGCGGAGCTTCGCCCTCAACTGCTGATCCCGGCCGTGACCGCCGGGATCGTGATCGGGATCCTCGAGGTCGTGCTGGCCGCTTCGTTCACAGCCCTGATCTTCTTCGGCGATGCGGCCATCCATCTCCCCATCGCCCTCGGTCTGAACCTGTTCGCCGCCGTGGTCATGCTCTCGGCGGTGGGCATCGGCAGCAGCCTTCCCGGCGTCGTGGGGAGCCTCCAGGACACGACGGCCGCCATCCTGGCCCTAAGCGCCGCGTCGATCATGCAGGAGCTCCCCGGCGCCTACCACGAGACGTTCCTCACCCTGGTGGCCATCACCATGGTGGCCACCCTGGTCACCGGGCTGTTCCTCCTCGTCCTGGGCCGGCTCAAGCTGGGGAACCTGGTCCGGTTCGTGCCCTATCCGGTGATCGGAGGGTTCCTGGCCGGCACCGGCTGGCTCCTGTTCAAGGGTGGCGTGGGGATCCTGGTTGACCGGTCCCTGACCCTGACCACGCTCCACCGGTTCGTGCGCCCCGACCCGCTGCTGAAATGGGTGCCCGGGATGATCTTCGCCGTCCTCCTTCTCCTCCTGGTGCGCCGGTTCCAGCACTTCATGATCATCCCCGGAGCCGTCCTGGTCGGGGTGGCCGTGTTCTACCTCGTCCTTCTCCTCACCGATCACAACGTGCTCATCGCCAAGGTCCACGGTTGGCTGTTGGGTCCCTTCCCCTACGGCCAGGACCTGTGGGACCCGTCGACGTTGAGGGTTCTCACCCGGGCGGATTGGCCGATGGTGCTCCGCCAGGCGGTCAACATCGCCACCATCCCCCTGGTCGCCGTCCTGGCCCTGCTGCTCAACGCCAGCGGGATCGAGCTGGCCCGGCGGCGCGACGCCGATCTCAACCGGGAGCTCCGGGTGGCTGGAGCCGGCAACGTGGTGGCTTCCGTGTTCGGAGGGGTCCCCGGCTTCCACGCCCTGAGCCTCACCGCGCTGGCCCAGCGCACCGGCTCGACCAGTCGGCTGGTCGGCCTGATCGCCGCGGCCGTGTGCGGCGCCACCCTGGTCTTCGGGGCCGACACGCTCTCGCTGTTCCCTCGGACCGTGCTCGGCGGCGTGGTGGTCTTCCTCGGCCTGGCGTTCCTGGTGGAGTGGGTGGTCGATGCTCGATCGACGCTGATCCGTCGTGACTACGTCGTCGTCCTCCTCATCCTGCTGGCCGTGGCCACCCTCGGATTCCTTCCTGGCGTGGGGGTCGGGCTGGTCCTGGCCATCGTCCTGTTCGTCGTCGATTACAGCCGCACGGAGGTGGTCAAGAACGAGCTCACCGGTCGCCGATACAGGAGCAAGGTCGACCGAGGGCCCAGGCAGCTCGACACCCTCAGGGACGAGGGCGACCGGATCCACATCCTCCGGCTGCAGGGGATCGTGTTCTTCGGGACGGCCAACACGTTGCTGGAGCGGATCCGCCGGCGGCTGGGGGATCCCTCCGCCACCCCGGTAAGGTTCCTTCTTCT
>DASQTB010000113.1:0-4363 GCA_035642095.1 Actinomycetota bacterium
AGCTCGCTCGCCCCGAACGTGGCAGCGTTCGACTTCAGCGTGTGCGCGGTCCGTCGCACACCCTCGGCGTCGCCCCGTTCGGCTCCCTCGCGGAGGGCCTGCATCTGGCCCGGGGCATGCTCCAGGAACGTGTCGATGAGGGCCCGCACCGACTGGGGGTCGCCGAACGACCCAATCAGGCGCTGGACGACGTCCGGATCCAGGACGGGAGCCTGGGCGGGCGTGCGTTGGGCGCCTTTGGCCAGCGCAGCCGTGAGGTCCTCCATCCTGATGGGCTTGGTGATGTAGTCGTCCATGCCGGCCTGGAGGCAGAGCTCCCGCTCGCCTTCCATGGCGTTGGCGGTGACCGCCACGATGTGCGGCCGCTGCTTCGCCCATCGCTGATGGATGCGACGGGTGGCCTCCAGCCCATCCATCTCCGGCATCTCCACGTCCATCAGCACCACGTCGTAGGGCTGACGCTCCAGAGCCTCGAGGGCCTCGACCCCGTTCGCCGCGACGTCTGCCCGATAGCCGACCTTCTCCAGCAGGAGGAGTGCGAGCTGCTGGTTCACCGCGTTGTCCTCCACCACCAGGATCCGCATCGGGCGCTCGTCGGCCATGGATTCGGGGGGTTCGGCTTCGACCGCCGGTTCCTCGTCCGGTCCCGCGCCGAAGACCTCGAGGAGCGTGTCGAACAGGTGTGACGGCTTGATCGGCTTGGTCAGGTACGCGGCGAACTGCACCTCCGTCGCCGTTTCGTCGGGGCGCCCCAGGGAGGTCAGCATCACCAACGGGAGGGCCTCGGCGCCCCGGTGGCGGCGGATCTCCCCGGCCAGCGTCAGGCCGTCCATCCCCGGCATCTGCATGTCCAGGATCGCCACGTCGAAGGGGTCCCCTTGCCGGATCCACTCCAGAGCCTCATCGGGTGACTCCGTGGCCCGGGCCAGCATGCCCCACGACTGCGTCTGGCGCGCCAGGATCTGCCGATTGGTGGCGTTATCGTCCACGATCAGGACCCGCCGTCCCTCGAGCTGGGGTGCCGCCGGCCGCTCGTAGGCTTGTACGGGAGCTTCGGACACCTCGGCCTGCATGGTGAAGTGGAAGGTGGAGCCTTGGCCCATCCGACTCTCGGCCCACAACCTCCCGCTCATGGCCTCGACGACACGCTTGCTGATGGCCAGCCCCAACCCAGTGCCGCCGTAGCGGCGCGTGGTGGAAGGATCGACCTGGCTGAAGGACTCGAACAGCCGCTCCATGCGGTCCTCGGGTATGCCGATCCCGGTGTCGCGGACGGCAACGTGCAGGCGCACCTGATCTCCGTCGCCCGGGGCGATGGACTCGGCGGCCACGGTGAGGACCACCTCACCGTGCTCCGTGAACTTCACCGCGTTCGTCAGCAGGTTGATGATCACCTGCCGCACCCTGGTCACGTCACCGACCACGGCCGCCGGCACGACCGGATCCATGTCGTACGCGATGTCCAGGCCCTTCTTGGCTACCGCGGCGGCGACCAGCTCGAGGGCGGACTCCACGCACTCTCGGAGGTCGAATGGTGCCCGCTCCAGCTCGAGTCGGCCGGCCTCGATCTTGGAGAAGTCGAGGATGTCGTTGATGACTCCCAGCAGCGCGTCGCCGCTGCCACGGACCACCTCCGCGTAGCCTCGCTGCTCGGGTGACAGAGGAGTGTCCAGCAGCAGGCCGGTCATCCCGATCACGGCGTTGAGCGGCGTCCGGATCTCGTGGCTCATGGTAGCCAGGAAGGCGCTCTTGGCCCGGGTGGCGGCCTCGGCATCTCGGCGGGCCTGCTGGACCTCGCTGATGTCGTGGTAAATGAGGTAGTTGCCCACCCGCTCACCACCGACCACAACGGGGACCCCGAGCAGCTCCACGTCGACCACCCGCCCGTCCTTCCGGGTCCGCTGGGTCACCCCGTGGACGGCCTCTCCCGCCCGCAGCTGCTCCCCATAGACCGCCGACTCGGCTCGGACCTCCTCGGTGGAAGCGACCACGTCTGCGATGTCTCGACCGATCGCCTCCTCGGGGGTATAGCCGAACAGGCGCTCGGCCGCCGGGTTCCAGGAGTTGATGGTGTTGCCGTCCACATCCAGGAGTACCACCGCGACCGGGCTGGCCTCGACCAGCGCCTCGTAGTACCGGCGCTGCTGCTGGATCTCGCTAATGTCGTGGTAGATGACGCTGTGCCCGACGCGCTCGCCAGCGACGTGAACCGGGCCGGCGACGATCTCCACGTCGACGAAGGACCCATCCTTCCGCGTCCTCCGGCTGATGGCCCGGGCCCGCTCTCCGGCGGCCCCGGCCTCGTTCATCGAGGCGGCCTCTTCCCGAAGCTCAGGCGAGTTGGCCACCATGTCGTCGATTAACCGGCCCATCGCCTCCTCGGCCGTATAGCCGAAGAGCTCCTCGGCGGCTGGGTTCCAAGAGGTGACGTGGAAATCCTCGTCGACCGTCACGATCGCGGTCGGGCTCAACTGCAGAACGGCTTCGAAGTAACGCTTCTGCCGCTGGAGCTCACTGATATCGTGATAGATGGCCAGGAACCCGAGCGGTTTCTCCCCGACGACGATCGGCTCCGAGATGAGTTCCACATCCACGAGCGAACCGTCCTTCCGGGTCCGCCGGGCGAAGGCCCGGACCCGCTCCCCCTTGAGCGCCGCTTGGGTGTACCGGGCACCCTCCTCGTGGAGGTCCGCTCGGTTCGCTACCAGGTCGTCGAGGTCCTGTCCGACAGCCTCCTCGGCCGTGTAGCCGAAGAGTTGCTCGGCCGCGGGGTTCCAGGACCTGACCCGGGCGTCCAGGTCAGTCACCACGATCGCCGTCGGGCTGAGCTCGACCAGCGCCTGCAGATACCTCCTTTGCTCCTGCAGGTCGCTGATGTCGTGATACAGGGCGTACTTCCCCACGAGCTGGCCGCCGACGTGGATCGGCGCACCGGCGACATCGACGTCGACGAGCGACCCGTCCTTCCTGGTACGACGGGTGGTGATCCGGACCTGGTGCTCGGCGATGTCGCCGCTGATCTCCACCCCCTCGTCGTGGATGGCCTCCCGGTTCGCCACGAGATCATCGATGTTCCGGCCCATGGCCTCCTCGGCGGTGTAGCCAAACAGCCGCTCGGCAGCGGGATTCCACGAGGTCAAGTTGTCGTCCGGGTCGACCGTGGTGATCGCCGTAGGGCTCAGCTCCAAGAGCGCCTCGTAGTACTGCTTCCGCCGCTGGAGTTCGGAGACGTCGAAGTAGATGACGTACCTCCCTACCTGCTCCCCGCCGACGATGATCGGAGCCCCCAGGAGCTCCACGTCAACCAGTGAGCCGTCCTTCCGGGTGCGGCGCGTGGTCCCACGGATCGCGCCGGTCTCCGCCTTGCGGCTGAGCGTCTCGGCCTCTCGGCGGATCTGCTCGTCGTTCGCCACCAAGTCGTCGATGTGGCGGCCGACCGCCTCCTCGGCCGTGTAGCCGAAGAGCCGCTCGGCAGCGGGATTCCACAGCGTCACGTTGTCCTCTGGGTCAATCGCCACGATGCCTGCCGGACTCACCTCGAGCAGGGCCTCGTAGTACTGCTTCTGTCGCTGGAGCTCCGTGATGTCGTGGTAGATGCCGAAGGTTCCGACCAGTTCCCCATCCACGAGGACCGGCGCCGCCCGAAGCTTGACATCGACAAGGGTCCCGTCCTTACGGCTCCGGCGGGTGATTGTCTCGACATGGTCCTTCCCCATCGTCCGCTCGCTATAGGAGACGGCCGCTCCGTGCAGCTCCTCGGTCTTGGCCACCAAGTCGTCCAGGTTGTGTCCCAGAGCCTCGTCGGCCGTGTAGCCGAACAGGTGCTCGGCGGCCGGATTCCAGGCCACGACGCTCGAGTCAAGGTCGGTGACGACGATCGCCGAGGGACTGATCTCCAGGAGCGGCGCCAGGTGCTCCCGTTGCTCTCGCAGCCGCTCGTCGAGTTCCGATCGCTTCATCGATGCCCCTTCAGTGGAACATCTGGTAGCTCGGCCCACTCCCCAGGCCGAGGTCGTGGACACCGGGGAGGAACCCCAGGGGCACGGGGCCCAGCGTATGGAATGCCTCTCCTCGCTCGGCACCGATCATCGCCCCGTGGAACCGGGCCCGAGCCTCGATCGTCGACAGGAAGCCGCCCCCGGCCAGCGCGGTCTCCGGATCGACACCCTCGCTTCCGAACTGGCTCTCGTAGGCCAGCATGACCTCCACCTTCCGGTCCCACACCGCCGAGACGTCCACGACGAACGAGGGCGTGAACGGATGGTGGACCATGTAGTGGTAGACGCGACCGGGCCGATGCGGCTCGCCCTCCCCGACCCTGCCCACCCCGGCCATGAACGACCCCTCTCGGACCAGTCTCCCC
>DASQTB010000114.1:0-17223 GCA_035642095.1 Actinomycetota bacterium
CGGCCGCCTTCGTCGCCGCCAGCGGGCGGAACTGGACGTGGTCGGAGAACGGACCGCGGTCGGTGACCTGGCACGGGCGGACGCGGCCGAGCTCGTCCTGGTCAACGACGACGATCTGACGTTCGCCAAGGTCCGGTTCGACCCCGGATCTCTGACCGCGGTTCGAGAGCGCCTCGGCGACGTGGAGGATCCGTTGGCCCGAGCGGTGTGCTGGACGGCCTGTTGGGACATGACCCGGGATGCGGAGCTTCCGGCTCGGGAATACCTCGACGTCGTCCTCCGTCACCTCGGCCGGGAGACCGAGGTCGGCCTGGTGGAACGGACGCTGGCCCAGGCCGAGTCCGCCGTCCACCTGTATGGAGACCCGTCGAACCGGGAGGCCGCCGGCGACCGCCTGGCCACGACGGCCCTCGACGAGCTGCGGGCGGCGGAAGCGGGCGGAGACTACCAGCTGGCCTGGGCTCGGGCCTTCATCGCCTCGGCCCGGTCCGCCGGGCACCTGAAGATCGTCCGGGGCCTCCTCGACGGCTCCGAGGCCTTCGACGGCCTGGCCATCGACACCGAGCTCCGGTGGCACATCGTCCAGGCCCTGGCCGCGGCGGGAGCTGAGGATGCCGCCGAGCTGGTCGCGGCGGAACGGGAACGCGATCCCACCGATCGGGGCACCCGGCACGCCGTGGCGGCCCTGGCCTCCCGACCGTCGGCCGAGGCCAAGAACGAGGCGTGGCGGACCCTGCTGGAGGACCGCGAGCTGTCCGAGGCGATGCTCCAGTCGATCATGCGGGGCTTCCAGCGTCCCGGACAGGACGAGGTGCTCGCGCCGTTCGCCGACCGGTATTTCGACGCGCTTCCGGGCGTGTGGGAGGGTCGCGACCTTCAGTTCGCCCTGGACTTCGGGGAGGAGCTGTACCCCCGGTGGGTGGTCGGTCCCGACACGGTCGAGCGCACCGATGCGTACCTCGCTCGAGACGGCGTTCCGGGGCCGGTCCGTCGCCTCCTCCTGGAGGGCAAGGACCGTATCGAACGGGCGATGCGGGCCCGGGAGCGGGACGCCGCCGTCGGGCGGTGACCGCCCGGTACCGCTGGGTCGTCCTCGGCCTCGGCATCCTGGCCCAGGCGGCGTTCGCCGCGCTGGTCCAGGGCCTCCCGGCGATCGCTCCCGCCCTCCGGGCCGAATACGGCCTCTCCCTGTCGGGGTTCGGAACGCTCCTTGGGGCGGTCTGGCTGGGGGCCACGGTGACGCTGATCCCGTGGGGTCTGGCCACCGACCGGGTGGGGGAGCGGACGGCGCTCTCCGTCGGATTGCTCGGGACGGGGGTGGCCCTGGTGGCCGGCGCGGCCGGCGGCCGGCTCCTGCTGATCGTGACGTTCGTGTTGGCCGGGCTCCTCGGCGCGGTGGCCAACGTGGCCAGCGGTCGGGCGGTGATGGGCTGGTTCGACTTCGCCGAGCGGGGGATGGCCTTCGGCCTCCGCCAGGCCGCCGTGCCCCTGGGGGGCGCCTTGGCCGCCTTGACACTCCCTGCTCTGGTCGCGGCGACCACCCCGCGGGCCGGGCCTCTGGTCTTGGGGGTGGGATGCGCGCTGGCCGCGGCGGCGTGCGCCGTCGGGCTTCGGGACCCCGCGTCGCCGACCACGCCCGGGTGGGGCTCGCTCCGGGACCGGCGGGTCTACCGCCTGGCCGTGGGCAGCGCGTTCCTGGTGGCGCTCCAGGCCGCGGTGATCGGCTTCGTCGTGCTGTTCCTGCACGACGAACGAGGGATGTCGAACATCGCCGCCGGCGCGGTGCTGGGTGCGACCCAGGTGCTCGGCATCGCCCTGCGCATCCTGGTCGGTCGGTGGTCGGATCGCCTGGGCCGGCGGATCATTCCACTCCGGCGCATCGCCCTGGCGATCGCGGTGGCCTGGGTCGTGGCTCCGGCGCTGTTTGACGCTCCGCTGGCCGTTCTGCTCCCCGTCCTGGTCGTGGCGGGCGCCGCGGCGTTCGCCTGGAACGGGCTGTCGTTCGCCGCCGCCGCCGAGTACGCCGAGCCCGGCCGGAGCGGCACGTCCCTCGCCGTCCAGCAGACCGCGCTGTTCGGTACGGCGGCCATGGTCTCGCCGGCCTTTGGCTGGCTGGTCACGGCGAGCACGTGGCAGGCCGCGTTCTGGATCGCCGCCGCCAGCCCCCTGGTCGCCTGGGTCGTCCTCGCTCCGTTGGCGGACGTCGAGGTGGTCGCAAGGAAACAGCCCGCCTGAGTTCACCTTTCGCCTCCGGCGGCGTCCTATGGAGAGAGTGCGGGAAGCGCCGGTGAGGCCAGCGGCCCGCCTGGAGCGGGTCTACCGGGAGGAGGGTGACCGGATGTGGCGGGCCGTGCTCGCCTTCGCCGGAGACCCCGAGGTGGCTGCCGACTCGGTGGCCGAGGCCTTCGCCCAGGCGCTCCGTCGCGGCGACGCGATCCGCGATCCAGGGCGATGGGTGTGGCGAGCCGCGTTCCGGATCGCCGCGGGGGAGTTGAAGCTCCGGCGATCGACGACCGAGCCGGGGTCGCCGCAGGGCTGGTACGCGCTCGATACGGAGGCGATGGAGCTGATCGAGACACTGAAGCGGCTGCCGCCCAAGCAACGCGCCGCTTGGCCCTCCACCACGGTGCCGGATACCCGGTGCGGGAGGTCGCCACGATCATCGGGTCCACTTCGGCGGCGGTCCGAGTGCACCTCAGCCGGGGTCGTCGACGGCTTCGCGAGCTGTTGGGAGGAAACGAGTGACCGACCTGGACGATCGATTCCGCAGGCTCGAGCGGATGACCGGACCCGACCTGTGGCCCGACATCGAGGGCCGGGTGCCGCGTTCGATGCCGGACCCCGGACCCGGACGGAAGGTGGCGGTGGTCGCGGTAGCGATGCTGCTGGCTGCCGGTGGGGCGGCCGTGGCCATCCGAGCCTTCGCCGGAGGGGAGCCGATTCGACCGGCCACGCCGTCGCCTACCCCCGCCCCGCCGGTGGACCCGGTCGTCGACGTGACCCTTCCGATCAAGTGGCCCTCCTCGATCGTGTACGGGGAGGGGAGCATTTGGGTGGCGGCCTCGGCCAATGACGGAACCGGGGGAGGCACCATCTACCGATCGATCCGGACACCGCCGAGATCTTCGCGGAGATACCCGTCGTGGCTGTTCCGGGTTGGGAAACCGGCGGCGGGGCGATGGAAGTGACGGACGGGGCAGGGTGGGTTGCGGGTGGCGGTAGCAGTCGGAACCTGGTGCGGATCGACGTAGCCACCAACGTGGTGGTCCAGGAGATCGCCGTCGAGGGCACGTCCCTCGGAGACGTGGCCGTGGACGACCTCGGGGTGTGGGTCTCGGTCTTCGTTCGCGACGGCGAGCGTGAACGTATCGACCTTGTCCGTCTCGACCCCACGACTGGTGCGGAGGAGGCCCGGATCCCGCTCGAGAGCGAGTACGGGCGGGAGGTCATCGCCATCGATGGAACGATCTGGGTGCACGCGAACGAGACCCATGGCTCCGTTGTGGGGGCCAGCATCCTCACCCGGGTGGATCCCCAGACCGGGCGCGTGGTGGCGTCGGTGCCGCTCGGAAGTCCGGCGACGTCGCTGACCGAAGGGAACGGCTTCATCTGGGCGCCAACGTGGACCGAGGAGGATGGCAACCTCCTGATGCGCGTCGACCCGGAGACGGGAGAGGTCATCACACTGCCTTCGGGGACGCTCGAGTTCGTGATCGACGTCGGCGAGGGTGGAGTGTGGGGCGTGGCCCGTCGCGGGCAGGACCTCTTGGACGGACGGGGAGGGATCGTCCGCTTCGATCCCGTCACCGGACGCGTTGATGCCGGGGTGGGGATCGAGGGGGGAACGATCGCGTTGTCGGTGGCTCCCGGATCCGTCTGGGCCGCGCACTACGAACGGGGCGTCACCCGGGTGGAGCTGCGCCCGGCCTGAGCCGGCCGCGACTCAGCCGCGCCCGGCGCCGATCAGGCCCAGGTCCTCGAGGACCTTGGTCGGAACGACGTGACAGTACGGCGTGTGGCCATTCTTCTCGTAGTAGGCCTGGTGGTAGCCCTCGGCCGGGTAGAACGCCTGGAGCGGCTGAATCTCCGTGGCGATCGGACGACTGAACCGGGCCTGGGCCCGCTCCTTCGACGCCGCCGCCGCTGCCCGCTGCTCCTCGTCGTGGGTGAAGATCACGCTCCGGTACTGGTCGCCGATGTCCGGGCCCTGCCGGTCCACCTGCGTCGGGTCGTGCATGGCCCAGAACACCTCCAGGAGCTGGTCGAAGGTGACCCGGTCGGGGTCGTACGTCACCTGGCACACCTCGGCGTGGCCGGTGGTGTGGGAGCAGACCTCCTCGTAGGTCGGGTTCGGAGTGATCCCGCCGCTGTATCCGACCTGAGCGTCGATCACGCCGGGCACCCGGCGATACACGTACTCCACGCCCCAGAAGCAGCCTGCGCCGAACGTCGCGGTCTCCATGTCGTCTCCTCGACTCGGTGGGTTCGCCGCTTCCAACGATACGGGAGAGGCCTCTGTTCCGGGTGAACGAGCCCCGGGCGACAAAATGGAACCGCCAGAGCCCGAGGGCTCCAGCGGTTCCGGGCACTTTGTACACCAGGGGAGCGGCTCGTGGCAAGCCCTTGTCCGGATTTTGTCACTCTTTCCCGACGTCCCCGACCAGTCGCCCCTTCAGGACCTTCCCCGTGGCCGTTCTGGGCAGCTCGGCCCGGCGGAGGATGCGACGGGGGACCTTGTACCGGGCCAGTCGGGACCGGCAGGCTTCCAGGATCGCCTCCTCCGAGGCCCGGCCCACCACGAACACCGCCGGGACCTGGCCGTACTCGTCGTCCGGGATCCCGGCCGCGGCCACCTCCTCCACGCCATCGACCCTCGCCACGACCTCTTCGATCTCGATGGGGCGGACGTTCTCGCCTCCGATCACCATCAGGTCGTCGACCCGGCCGTCGACCCACAGGAACCCCTCGGCATCCAGCCTCCCGAGGTCACCGGTGGCCACCCGGCCGTCCGAGGGCGCATCGAGATACCCGTCGAAGACCCCCTCCCCCCGGATCACGATCTCCCCGACCTGGCCCCGTCCGACCGGCGAGCCGTCCCTCCCCACCACCGTCACCTCGACGCCGGGGATCGGTCTCCCCACCGACCCGGGGCGGTCGACCAGGTCTCGAGGCGTGGCCACGGAGATCCACCCTGCCTCGGTCGAGCCGTACAGGTCGTAGACCACCGGACCGAACAGCGCGGTGGCCCGGGTGCGGGTCGGTCCGTCGAGAGCGGAGCCGCCCGACAGGACCATGCGAAGGGTTCCGAGGTCGCGGTCGGCGAGGGCCCGCCCCGGCAGACCCAGGATCCGGCCCAGCATCACCGGGACCAGCGCGCACGCCGTCACGCCTCGCTGTTCGATCAGATCGAGCGTCTCTTCGGCGTCAAACCGATCCGGGAGAACCACCGTCGCGCCGAGAAGCATCCCGAACGTCAGGGCCAGCAGACCGAAGGAGTGAAACAGCGGGGCCGGGATCAGGATGACGTCTCGACGATGCAGCGGAAGGACCTCCAGCAGACGGATCAGGCCGCCCGGTCCCTGCCGGGCGGCGTCCCGGGCGGCGCCCTTGGGCCAGCCGGTGGTCCCCGAGGTGTGAATCACGATGCGTGCCCCTCCTCGTCGGGCCACGGGGAACAGCGGACGGTCGGCCTCGGCCGAGAACAGCTCCTCGAGAGGGTCTCCCGCTCCCGGATCGGCGCCGGTCGTCACGACGGGAACGTCGCCGGCAGCCCGCCGTGCCGACTCGGCGTGTCGGTGATCCGCCACGATCAGCCTCGGCCGGGCGCTCTCGACGGCGGCTCGGAGCTCCGCCTCGGTGGCCCACGTGTTGAGCGGAGCCACCGCGATCCCGGCCTTCTGGGCGGCCACCAGCACCTCCACGAACTCCCGACCGTTGCGGAGGACGGCGGCCACGGAGTCCCGGGGCCCGATGCCCAGGCGGTCGAACGCCCGGGCCAGGCGGTTCGTTCGGCGGTCGAGATCCCGCCACGTCAGCGTCCCGCCGGCGTCGTGGATGGCCGGCTTGGCGCCGACGGCTCGGCCGTTGACGTGGGACAGGATCCCCATGGAGGGTCCTCGTCCGGCCAGCCACGGCGCCGCGGAGAGGAGCGCCGCGATCTGCGGGGGGTCCATCACCCCCGCCCGGCGGAGCACCGATAGGGAACGGGGTGCGGCCAGCGCGGCGATGGTCCCCAGGCCGCCCGGCCGCCGGCGCATGGGGGCAGCCTACCGCCGGGCCGGTCGCCGGCGGACCGTACACTGGCTCGGTGAGGACGGGGCACGCCGACCTTCCCCTCCACGGCGGGCGGGCGCCCAGGTGGCTGTTCGACCGGATGCGGCTGCTGGCCCGGGAGATCGCCGTGGCCGTGGCGGCCGAGGAGGGCAGCCGCGGGTTGCTCCGCCGGCTGGCCGACCCGGTGTGGTTCCAGGGCTTCGGATGCGTCCTCGGCTTCGACTGGCATTCGAGCGGCGTCACCACCACGGCGTGCGGCGCGCTCAAGGAGGGGCTGCGGGGTCTGGAGCACGAGGTGGGGCTCACCGTGGCGGGGGGAAAGGGCCGGGCGTCACGCCGGACCCCGCACGAGCTCGAGGCGGCCGGCGAACGCACCGGCCTGGATCCGGCTCCGTTCGTTCGGGCCAGCCGGCTGTCGGCCAAGGTCGACTCGTCGGCGGTCCAGGACGGGTTCCAGGTCTACCACCACACCTTCGTGCTGGCGGACGACGGTGCGTGGGCGGTCGTTCAACAGGGGATGAACGAGGCGTCCGGCACGGCGCGTCGGTACCACTGGTTGACGGCCCGTCGGTTCGACGCCGATCCGCACGCCGCCGTGGCCGGTGAACGGAGGGCCGAGGTGTTGAACCTGGTGGCGGGGGAGAGCGAGGCCAACCGTCGGGTGTCCGCCGCTCTGGCTCGAGAGGGGCCGGGGCCGGTGGTGCGGGAGGTCGGGCGCATGCGCGAGCTGCAGATGCCTCATCGTCACGCGGTTCGGGTGGCGGACCTCGACCCGACCCGGCTGGAACGGGTGCTCGTCCACGCGTTCGAGGCTCAGCCGGATGACTACACTGCGCTGCTTGCCGTGCCGGGGATGGGGGCCAAGGGGCTCCGGGCCCTGGCCCTGGTGGCGGAGCTGACCTACGGCGAGCCGGCCTCGGTGCGCGATCCGGTGTCCTACGCGTTCGCCCATGGCGGGAAGGACGGCACGCCGTTCCCGGTCGACCGAGCCACCTACGACGCCACCATCGAGTCGCTTCGCAGGGCCGTCGGTGAAGCGAGGGCCGGGCGGACGGACAAGGTGGCCGCGTTGAAGCGGCTGGCCGGATTGGAAGCAACCCGCTAGTTCTCCCCCGGTTATCTCCGGTCGCGTCGGGGAAGGTACCGGCCATGCTGGAGCTGGGTTTCAAGCTGTCCGCCGAGGAGCATCCCGCGCCCGATCTGGTCCGGTACGCGCGGCTCGGCGAGGAGGCCGGATTCTCCTTCGCCGCCCTGTCCGATCACTTCCATCCGTGGACGTCCCGCCAGGGGCAGAGTCCCTTCGCCTGGGCGGTCCTGGGCGGCGTGGCGGAGGCCACCGAGCGGCTTCGGGTCGGCACCGCGGTGACGTGCCCCTCGATCCGTATCCACCCCGCCGTCGTGGCCCACGCCGCGGCCACGGTGGCCACGATGCTTCCCGGCCGGTTCTTCCTCGGCCTGGGGACCGGCGAGAACCTGAACGAGCACGTCCTGGGCGATCGGTGGCCCACGCCCGGGACGCGGCGGGAGATGCTCGAGGAGGCCGTCCAGGTCATCCGGGGGCTGTGGCGCGGCGAGCTGTTCGATCACCACGGGCGGTTCTACACGGTCGAGGGCGCGCGCCTGTACTCCCGCCCGGACGAGCCCCCGCCGATCCTGATCGCCGGGAGTGGAACCGTGGCCGCGGAGCTGGCCGGGCGGATCGGAGACGGCTTCATCGGCGTGGCCCCCGATCGCGAGCTGCTCCAGACCTTCGACCGCGGAGGCGGCGCCGGGAAGCCGAAGTACGCCGAGATCGACGTGTGCTGGGCGGCCGGCGAGGCCGAGGCCCGCAAGACCGCGCTCGAGATCTGGCCGAACACCTCGATCCCCGGTGAGCTGGCTGCGGAGCTGCCGCTGCCGCGTCACTTCGAGCAGGCGGCGAAGATGGTCTCCCAGGACGATGTGGGGGGAAAGGTGGTGTGCGGGCCCGATGCAGAGCGCCACCTGGCCCGCATCCGCGAGTACGCGCAGGCCGGCTACGACCACATCTGGATCCATCAGGTCGGGCCCGATCAGGAAGGTTTCTTCGAGTTCTACGGGCAGGAGGTTCTTCCGAAGATTTAGAGTCCCCCTGTGGGCCGGCGAGCGAGGCACGTCGCGGCGCTCCTGCCCGTGGCCGCGGGGATCCTGTGGGCCTGCGGACCGAGCCCCGTCCCGCCGCCGGGCATCACGTCGGGGAGTCCCCTTCGCGGCGCCGAGACGATCGAGCGCTTCGGGTGCGGGTCGTGCCACGTGATCCCGGGCATCTCCGAGGCCGAAGGCGACGTGGGGCCGCCGCTCACGGACTTCGGCCAACGCAAGTTCATCGCCGGGGCGGTGGCCAACAACGAGGGCAACCTCGTTCGATGGCTGCTGGATCCTGACGCCGTCGAGCCGGGCACGGTCATGCCGGACCTCGGCCTCTCCGAGCAGGAGGCCCACGACGTGGCCGCGTACCTCTACAGTCTGCGCCGATGAGGCCGCGTTCCCACCGCCTCACCGCGCTCATCCTGCTCGCCATCGGCGCCGGCGTAACGCTCGAGGTGGCGACGTCCCCCGCGGCCGGGCAGGTGGACGAGCCGCTGTCCCGATGGGCCCGAGGGAGGACGCTCTTCCAGCGCGATTGCGCGTCGTGCCATGGAACCGCCGGCGAGGGCACGAACCTCGGACCGACGCTGGTCGGAAGCGGGGCGGCCTCGGCCGACTTCATGCTGTCCACCGGACGGATGCCGATCGCCGAGCCCGAGGTCCAACCCCAGCGGACGGAGCCTCGCTACGGATCCGAGGATATCGCCGCGCTGGTGGCGTTCGTCGGGTCACTGGGCGGCCCGCCGATCCCCCAGGTCGTTCCGGAGAACGGCAAGCTGGCGGAGGGGGCGTTGCTGTTCGAGCGGAACTGCGCGGCCTGCCACGGCAGCACCGGCGTCGGCGGGGCCATGACGTCCGGTCTGATCGCCCCGGCCCTGGACCAGGCCTCGGCCACGCAGGTCGCCGAGGCCGTCCGGGTCGGAGGATCCGGCGTGTTGACCGGCGACATGCCGGCCTTCGGATCGGAGACCCTCGACCAGGAGCAGCTGGACGCCGTCGTTCGGTACACGCTGTCGCTCCGGGACCCCGAGGACCCAGGCGGAGCGTCGATCACCCATCTCGGTCCGGTGGCCGAGGGTTTCGTCTCGGTATTCGGTGGACTGCTCGTGGCGGTGCTGATCGCCCGCCGGCTGGGGGAGCGAGCGGGGGAGCGGGGAGGATGACGGACCGTGACCCTCGCCGGGCGGTTGGGGGGGTGGCCCGGTGGTTCGCCGCTTCCACCGCCGCGTCGATCGGCCTGGCGGTGGCCTACGCCCTCGACGCGAACGCCCAGGTCCAGGGCGTGTTGGCGGCCGTCGCCCTGGCGGCGCTGGCCGCCGGGTTCGTCCGATGGAGCGAGCGTCTGATGCCTCCCGGACCGTACGTCGAGGAGCGCCACCCGCTGGCCGCGCCTCCGGACGAGGATCGGGCGGCCGACCGGGCCCTGGCCGGCGAAGGGCTTCCCCGGCGCCGGTTCCTGGGCCGGATGCTAGGGGCCGCGCTGGCCGCCCTGGGCGTGGCCCTCCTCTTTCCCATCCGCTCGCTGGGCCCGAGCCCGGGCCGGTCCCTCCTCCGCACGGCCTGGCGGCGAGGGATGCGGCTGGTCACGCCGGAGGGCCAGCCCGTCGCCGCCGAGACCCTTCAGCTCGGCGGCGTGCTGACGGTCTTCCCCGAGGGGCGGACCGATGCCGCCGACTCCCAAGCCATCCTGGTCCGGGTCGATCCGGCCGCTATCACGCCCGTCGCCGGGCGGGAAGCGTGGGCGCCGGATGGCAACGTGGCCTACTCGAAGATCTGCACGCACGCCGGCTGTCCGGTCGGGCTGTACGAAGACCGGACCGGCCAGCTCTTCTGTCCGTGCCATCAGTCGGTGTTCGACGCGCTGGACGGAGCCCGACCCCTGACCGGACCGGCCACCCGGGCGCTCCCCCAGCTCCCGCTCGAGGTCGACGACGAGGGGTACCTCCGTTCGGGAGGCGATTTCTCCGAGCCCGTCGGTCCGGCCACCTGGGACGTTCCGTGATCGTCCGGCGCACGGTTCGGTGGCTCGACGACCGCCTCGGTGCCACCACATTCACCCGCCAGGCGCTGACCAAGGTGTTCCCGGACCACTGGACGTTCATGCTCGGGGAGCTCGCCCTGTACTGCTTCGTGATCCTGGTCGCTACCGGCACGTTCCTGGCGTTCTTCTTCGTGCCGAGTCCGAACGAGGTCGTCTACCGGGGGAGCTACCAGCCGCTGCACGGCGTGGAGGTGTCCGAGGCGTTCGCCTCGGTGATGCGGATCAGCTTCGACGTCCGGGCCGGGCTGGTGATCCGCCAGGCCCACCACTGGGCGGCGCTGGTCTTCCTGGCTGCCATCGTGGCCCACCTCTCGCGCCTCTTCTTCACGGGCGCGTTCCGCCGACCGCGAGAGCTCAACTGGATCATCGGGGTGACGCTGCTCTTGCTGGCCCTGTTCAACGGGTTCAGCGGGTACTCACTTCCCGACGACCTTCTGTCGGGGACCGGGCTTCGGATCGCTTACTCGATCGTGCTGTCGATCCCGCTGGTGGGAACGTGGCTGGCCTTCCTCGTGTTCGGCGGGGAGTTCCCGGCCCCGGACATCCTCAGCCGCCTGCTGGTCATCCACATCTACCTGGTTCCCCTGGCCATGGCCGGCCTGATCACCGCCCACCTGGCCATCGTGTGGAGGCAGAAGCACACCCAGTTCCCCGGGCCGGGACGCACCGAGACCAACGTGGTCGGCTCGGTGCTGTGGCCGACCTACGCGGCCCGCTCGATCGGACTCCTATTCGCCATCGGGGCCCTGGTCGCGGCGATGGGCGGCCTCCTCCAGATCAACCCGATCTGGCTCTACGGGCCGTTCATCCCCGAGGCCGTGAGCTCGCCGGCCCAGCCGGACTGGTACGTCGGGTGGCTGGAGGGGGGGCTCCGCATCTTCCCGGCCTGGGAGGTCGAGCTGTTCGGCTTCCGGATACCGAACCCGTTCTTCCCCGGCGTCCTCCTGCCGGCGGTCACGTTCGCCCTTCTGTATGCGTGGCCGTTCCTCGAGGCCCGGTTTACCGGCGACCGGGCCGAGCATCATCTGCTCGACCGTCCTCGGGATCGCCCGCTCCGGACTGCGATCGGCGTCGGCGTGCTGACGTTCTACTCCGTCCTCCTCCTGGCCGGCAGCAACGATATCCTGGCCCGATTCCTGGGCGTGCCGGTCACGGGGGTGACGGCGGTGCTCCGGGCGCTGGTGTTCGCCCTGCCGGTGGTCACCGCCCTGGCGGCCCACCGGGTGATGCGAGCCCTCCGGGACACCGAAGCTCGAGGCATCCTCGATCTGCCGACCGGACGACGAGAACGGCCCGTGGCCTCGTGAAGGGCCGGGTCGAGGTGTGGCTCCGTTCGAACGGCCGATGGGGGTGGCGGTACCGCGACCGGAACGGGGTCCTCCCGGCGGCCAGAGACTTCGAGCGGTTCGACGACGCCGTGGCCGCCGGGCGGCGGGCGTACCCCGATGCGCAACTGGTCGAGCTCCGTCCCCGCCTGGTCACGGCCCGGGTCGCGGCGGTCGTGGCGGCGGTGGCGCTTCTCGTCCTGCTCGGCCGGCGAGCTCAAGCGCCGAGGACCGTCAACGCTTCCCGGGCCCGGTCGCGATCGGCGTCCCGGATCCGTGCCCGATCGAGGAAGGCCCGAAGCTCCTGAACCAGCCGGTCCTCTGAGGCCAGGCGGCGTTCGTCGTCCAGGGGCAACGTGGCCTGGAGCTTCGTGCCGCCCTCCCGTCCGCCTTCGGGGAAGTACCAGTCCTTGAACCACCGGCACCCCGCTCGGAGCAGGGCCAACCCTACGGGGGTGGCCGGGGGCGGCACCTTCCGGCGGAGGGCCCGCTCGGTCTCGTCGCCCTCGTAGGCCACCATCAGCGAGCCGCCCGGGCCGAGGGCCGTGGCCAGGGCGGAGACGACCGTCAGATCTCGCACCACCAGATCGGCCCACGGGCGGACCCCTGCCGAGGAACGGCCGTGGAACCAGAGCCCGTGAGCGGCGGGCTCGCCCTGGGGGCCCGCGATGACCACCCGCTCCTCGCCCGCCGTCCGACCGGGACGGCGTTCCAGAAAGCGGAGGTCGCTACTCGACGTCGTCGGCGCTGGCCCTGACCGTCCGCTCGCCGGTGATGGTCGGGACCGACACGTCGGTCGCCTCCCACCGGTCCTTCAGGCGCTCGGCCACCTCCGGCATGGTGGTGTACTCCATCTCGTCGAGGCCCAGCCGATGCGGCTCGAACGGGCCGTGCCGCCGCAGGTAGTCCATCACCTTGTTGACCTGGGTCCGGGCCCGGTCGAACGACGGGTCGTCGAACATGTCGCGCGGTCGTCCGAGCTTCCCGTCCTTGAGCTGGAACCCCAGGCACACCACCCGGGGCGGCCCGTCGAACCGGGCCGGGTGGGCGTGCTCCAGGGGCACCGGCATGAGGGGGGCATGGTGTGAGCCGCGCATCGCCCCCGCCACGGTGTGCGGGAACGAGAACGGCTCCAGCGCCTCGCCCACAGCCGGAAGCCCCGACTGGCAGCGGACGACCATCACCGGGTCGTCTTTGCCCACGTACCGGCCGGCCATCAGGGAAAGCCGCTGTGTCGAGGTCACCGCGGCCACCTCGCCGAGGGTCTTCGACAGCACCCGCTTCACCACGTACCGGGCCGGAGCGCCGATGAACAGCAACATCGAGTAGATCTCGGCGGGGCAGTCGAACAGGATCCGCTTGTCCTCATGGAGGTCGTGCACCTCGAACAGGAAGCCGTCGTGCATCTTGGGGTCGATGACCAGGCCCGCCGTGTTGAACGGGTCGGCGAACATCTTGTACAGGGGCATGTTCCACGCCCCGGGCTCCGTCTTGTCGCCGAGGTAGCAGAGCACCGGTTCCGAGGGCCGCTCCTCGATCTCGATCTCGGCGTACCCCGGGCCCATCCCTCGGAGGTTCCCGGAGAACGCATCTGAGAGCAGGTCCTGCCCGGCTCCGTACAGGCCGAGGTCCTTGGCGATGTCGGTTGTCATCAGGAACGTGTCCCACGCGAACTGGTGCACGTTCTCCGCCTCCAGACCGTGCTCGTGGGTCATGATCAGCGACAGGTCGTCGCCGCACCACGACACGTGTCCATCGATGAGCAGGTCGCCGACCTGCTCGTCCAGCGTCTTCCTGGCTGCCTCGACCATGTCGGGATGGACCGAGGAGTGCCCGACCCAACCACCGGTGTCGGCCTTGATGATGCTGAGCGTCAGCACCGTTTCTTCGCCTCCTTCCGGGCGCTCCTCCGGAGCGCGCACGCTTCGCGCGACGGAATCGTCGTCTACCAGCGAATCCTACCCAACCGGGAGCCGGGCCAAGCAGTTCGAGCGCCCGGAACGCCCCGTTCGCGCAGTTCCGGCAAGCCGGGCTCTCCCAGAGGCCGATGGTACTGTTCCCCCGATGCAGCGCACGGCTCGGGCAGCGTTCGCTCCGCACGACCCGGCGTTCGTGGCCAACCCCTATCCGGCCTACGCGGAGCTCCGGGCCGCAGGACGGATCCACTACCACGAGGACACGAACCAGTGGATCGTCCCGCACCACGCCGACGTCAACGCCCTGCTCCGAGACCGCCGGTTCGGCCGAACGTTTCTACACCAGGCCACGCACCAGCAGATGGGCCGGCCCGAGGACGGAGAGGAGGCCCGCGAGTTCTGGTACCTGATCCGGAACGGGATCCTGGACATGGAGCCGCCGGATCACACCCGGGTTCGCCGCCTGGTGGTCAAGGCCTTCACGCCGAAGATGGTCGACGGGCTTCGTCCGACGATCCAGCGATTGATGGACGGCCTGGTCGACCGGGTGGAGGGAACAGGAGAGTTCGATCTGATCAAGGAGATCGCCGAGCCGCTCCCGGTGACGGTGATCGCCGAGCTGCTGGGCATCCCGGAGGCGGATCGGCACCATCTCCGTCCCTGGTCGGCCGAGATCTGCCGGATGTACGAGCTCAACCCGACCGAGGAGGACGCCCGGGCGGCGTCCGCCGCTGCCGTCGAGTTCTCCGAGTACCTCCGGGCCCTGATCCGTGAGCGGCGCCGAGAGCCGACGCACGACCTGATCGGCGAGCTCGTCCGTGTCGTCGACCAGGGGGATCGGCTCACCGAGGACGAGATGATCGGGACCTGCGTCCTGATCCTCAACGCCGGCCACGAGGCCACGGTCAACGTCACCGGGAACGGCTGGTGGGCGCTGTTCCGCAACCCCGACCAGCTGGAGATGCTGCGATCGGATCGCTCTCTGGTCCCCAGGGCGGTCGAGGAGCTGATGCGGTACGACACACCGCTCCAGATGTTCGAGCGCTGGGTGCTGGAAGACGCAGAGATCTGCGGGGCCGCCGTTCCCAAGGGGGAGGAGCTGGCCCTTCTGTTCGGTTCAGCGAACCGCGACCCGGCGGCCTTCGACCGCCCGAACGATCTGGACATCACCCGGGAGCCCAACCCTCACATGTCGTTCGGGGCGGGGATCCACTTCTGCCTCGGTGCGCCGCTGGCCCGCGTGGAGCTCGACGTGTCGTTCTCCACGCTGCTTCGCCGCCTGCCTCGGATGGAGCTGGTGGCCGAGCCCCAGTGGAAGCCGAACTACATCATCCGGGGGCTGAAGGAGCTCCGGGTCCGGACCTGACTCACGCGGCCGCGCGCCGGGCGACGTCCTCGAGCACCGCCGGCCAGTCCACCCCTCCGTCGGTGCTCCCGAACCGGGCGATGACCACGCCGTGGGCCCGATCCACGTACACGAACTGGCCGTAGTTCCCCCTAGCCATGAACGCGCCGTTCGGTTCGACCCACCACCAGTACCCGTAGTACGGCGCCGCGTGCGGGGCGGTGGACGTCTCGACCCAGCCCCGGGGCACGACCTGTCGTCCTCGCCACTGGCCTCGATCCAGGAACAGCACGCCCAGCTTGACGAAGTCGATGGCCCGGGCGTTGAGGCCGCTCTCCATCTTCTCGAACCCGCTTCGCTCGCTGTCGAGGCTCCAGGAGGCGTCGTACTCGGAGCCGAGCGGCTTCCACAGTCTCCGCTCGAGGTATTCGGCCACCGACATGTCGGTGACCCTCTCGAGGATCATCCCGAGGAGCAGTGGGTTGTAGTTGTTGTAGTGCCACCGGACGCCCGGAGGCTCGATGATCTCGGTGTCCTCCAGGGCCAGCTCGCGGAGGTTCGCCCCGTAGTACGTCTGGGCGTCATCTCCCCATGGAGCGCCCGACTCCTCGTACCGAAGCCCCGAGGCCATCGAGATCAGGTCCTCCACGGCGATCCGTCGGAACCGCGAGTCGCGGTCGAGGAGTTCGGGGAGGTGCTTCGTGATCGGGTCGTCCAGCCCCAGGAGTCCCTCCTCCGCGGCGATCCCGACCAGGGCGGAGAGGTACGATTTGGCCACCGAGAACGACGTCTGGATCGACGACCGAACCGCGCCGTTGAAATAGCCCTCGTAGACGACGGCGTCGCCTGTGGTGACGATGAACGCCGTGGTCCCGGTGGAGCGGAGGAGCGTCTCCAGGTCGCGGTGGATGCCGCCGACGGTGACGAACCGGAGCGCCGCGGGGACCTCTGCTCGCCGGAACCGCGTTGCTTCGGCGGGCGACTGGATCGTCCGGGCCGGGAAGCGCCGGTAGTCATCCACGTCCGCTTCGATCCACACGATGGCCCGGGCCAGCCCCGAGTACGGGGTGAGGAGGAACGCCGCTCCATACAGGAGCCCGGCGACCAGAAGGAGACCGAGGAACACCCGGAGGATGATGCGTCCGACGGTCCTGGGGCCGGCCATGTCCTCCGAGGATACGGATCGGCGGGTACGGTGGTTCCCGGTGCTGGGGATCGACGACGTCCGCGACGCGTCCGCCCGCCTGGCGGGGGTGGCCATCCGGACGCCCGTGGTTCGCTCCCGAACCCTGGACCGGGTGGCCGGCGCCGAGATCCACCTCAAGGCCGAGATGTTTCAGCGAGGGGGCGCGTTCAAGTTCCGGGGCGCCTACAACCGGATCTCCCGGCTATCCGAGGACGAGCGCGTCCGGGGCGTGGCCGCCTACTCCTCCGGGAATCACGCTCAGGCCGTGGCGCTGGCGGGACGTCTGGTGGAGACGTCCGCCACGATCCTGATGCCCGAGGACACCCCGCCCGAGAAGGTTGCCGCGACCCGGGCGTACGGCGGCGAGGTGGTGACCTACGACCGGTACCGGGAGGACCGGGAAGAGATCGGCCGGCAGCTCGCGGTCGACCGGGGGATGACCCTGGTCCCGCCGTACGACGACCCTATCGTGATGGCCGGCCAGGGGACCGCCGCCCTGGAGCTGGTCGAGGACGTCCAGGAACTCGACGTCCTCGTCGTCCCCGTCGGCGGCGGCGGGCTGATGGCCGGATCGGCCACGGCGGCGAAGGGTCTCCGACCGGGCATCCGGATGGTGGGAGTGGAGCCGGAGCGGGGTGACGACACCCGCCGGTCCCTCGAGGCCGGCCGGCGGATCCAGATCGACCCTCCCCGTACGATCGCCGACGGGCTCCAGGCCCACATCCCCGGCGAGCTCACCTTCGAGCTGAACCGACGGCTGGTTGACGAGATCGTAACGGTGACCGACGAGCAGATCCTGGAGGCGATGCGGTTCCTGTTCGAGCGTCTGAAGGTCGTCGCGGAGCCGAGCGGGGCGGTCGGTCTGGCCGCGCTTCTGGCCGGCCGGCTGGCCGGCGGTCGGGTCGGGATCGTCCTGTCGGGCGGCAACATCGGCGCTCGGCGGTTCGGCACCCTGATCGGCCGGCAGCTCGCGGTCGACCGGGGGATGACCCTGGTCCCGCCGTACGACGACCCTATCGTGATGGCCGGCC
>DASQTB010000115.1:0-9228 GCA_035642095.1 Actinomycetota bacterium
CCCCGCCTCGTCGTCTCCCTTCCCGACGGTGGCCATCCCCCGGTCGGTTCAGCCGCCTTCCGGCTGTTCCGGAACGGTGATCTCCCCGTCGATGATCTGCTGCTTGAATTCCTCCAGCTGCGCCTGGATCTCTTCCGTCAGGAGCTCCGGATTGCTGGTCGCGTATCCGACGCCGTCCTCGGCCAACCCGAAGATCTGTGAGCCCGGCTCGAACGCGTCGTTGGTCACGGCCTCGATCGTGTCGTAGATGGCCACGTCCACGCGCTTCAACATCGACGTCAGGATGTGCTCCTGCTCCTCAGGGCTGGCCGTGAGGTACTGGTCGGAGTCCACCCCGATGGCCAGGGCGTCCGCCGCCACTGCGGCCTTGAACAGGCCGAGGCCGGACTGGCCGGCGGCGTGATAGATGACGTCGGCTCCGTCGTCATACATCGCGGCCGAGAGCGCCTCGCCCCTCGTGGGATCGACGAAGGCCGCGGTGGAGTCGCCGATGTACTCGGTCAGCAGCTCGCAGTCGGGGCACGTCGCCTGAACACCCGCGTCCCAGCCGGCCTGGAAGTTCTCGATGAGCCCAATCCCCTCCTGACCCCCGAGGAACCCGACGGTCTTGGTCTCGGTGACCAACCCAGCGGCGGCGCCGACCAGGAAGGAGCCCTCGTGCGCCTTGAAGTTGATGTCCACGATGTTGTCGGCGTCGGTGGCGATCGTGGTGGCGAACCCGTCCTGGATGGCGAAGTTCACGTCCGGATAGTCCGGGGCGATCTCAGCGATCCCCTCGGAGAAGGCGAACCCGTTCGCCCAGATCAGGTCGAAGCCCTGGTCGGCCAGGTTCACCACGTTCTCATCGCGGTTCGAGCCGGTGGCGTTCGACTCGAGCAGCTCGGCGTTCTCCTCGGGGACCAGGCCATCCTCGATGGCCTGCTGCAGGCCGCGGTCGGCGGCGTCGTTGAACGATTTGTCGCCCAGTCCCCCGATGTCCAGCGCTACGCCGATCTGGGGAGCATCCCCTTCCGCTCCGCCGCCACCGCCGCCACCGCCCTCTCCTTCGGGCGTGGCCCCGCCACAGGCCGCGGCGACGAGCGCGAATGCCGAAGCTGCCATGAGCATCTTGGGACGAATGAAGCGCATGACCCCTCCTTCCTACCGGTGCCTCCCTGGCCCCGTCCAGGCGGCATTCTCCATCCCCCCCGGCGGGTCGCGCAACGCAGACGCAAAGGGGCGGCGTAGGATACGGTCCGGTGCTCTCCGTCGTGGACCACCCCCTGGCCCAGGACCTCCTGACCTCCCTCCGGGATCGGACCACGCCGCCGGCCATCTTCCGGGCGCTCACCCGCCGTCTCACGCTCGTGCTGGTCCTCGAGGCCACCCATGACCTGGCCGTGGAGCCGCGGGCCGTCGACACGCCCCTGGAACGGCACGAGGGGCGGCGGCTGGCCTCGGACCTGGTGGCCATCCCCATCCTCCGGGCGGGCCTGGGCATGCTCGAGGCGGTGACGGACACCTTCCCCGGCGTGTCGGTCGGCTACATCGGGCTGGAGCGGGACGAGCGGACGCTCCAGCCGACGTCGTACTACGAGAAGCTCCCCTCGCTGGAAGGGAAGGACGTCCTCCTGCTCGACCCGATGCTGGCCACCGGCGGCTCGGCCGTCCGGGCCGCCGCCAGCATCCTGGGCCGCGATGCGGCCTCGCTGCGGATGGTGTGCATCGTGGCCGCGCCGGAGGGGGCCCAAGCGATGGCGGAGGCCCACCCCCGCGCCAGCGTGTTCGCCGCCGCAGTGGACCGCGAGCTGAACGAGCACGGCTACATCCTCCCGGGACTCGGCGATTTCGGAGACCGCTTGTACGGCACCGAGCCCTGAGTGGTCGAGGTCGTCACCTTGACGCCCAGGGCCCGGACGGCGGACACGAACCTCTCGGGATCGAACGAGGCTTCCGGCGGCTGCACGCCGGACCCGTAGACCTGCCCTCGGCCGATCATCTCCGCACCCACGATGGCGGGCACGGCGGTCATCCGCCCCGTGGCCGACGTTCCCCAGGCCAGCGGATGACTGGCCCGCTGGACGACCGTGATGGGACGCCCTGCCCGTCGTCCGATCACCTCGACGTGGAGGAAGAACGCGCAGATACCGGCTTCCCGGGGCGGCCGGTCGAGCAGCACCGCCCGCAGGACGTCACACGGTCGAACTGAGATCCCGCCCACCTCCACCGGCTCGTCTCGGGTGAGGCCGATCCGGGACAGCCCCTCCAGGAGCTGCATGTGCTCCGGTCGCCAGGTCCCTCGGACGGAGACGTCCCGAGCACCGCCATCGAGGAACCGGGGGACGGTATAGGTCTCGGAGTGGGGAACGAAGTAGACGCGCTGCCTGCCGAGCGGCGGCGAGAACCGCACCAGCCGTGGCCCGTCGAACGGCCGGACCTCGCTGAGTCGACCCGCCCGCCACGTGAACCGAGGCACACCCGGTCGGAACTCGTCCAGGAGCGTGTCCAGGAGGCCGGGGGACGGAGCCAGATCCCGGTGGCTGGCGAACGAGATGTGCACTTCCCGTACGGCGTCGAGGCGGCGGGCCGCACGGCCGACCAACATGTTCGAGAGGCCCGGCGTGGCGCCACATCCGATCACCGCCCGGACACGGGCGGCTCGGGCCCGGTGGTCGAGCTCGAGCTGGCGAGGAGTGTTGTAGAGGCCGCCCAGATCCAGATAGTCGATCCCGGCCTCGATGGCGGCTCCAAGCACGCTCGGCCCGAGGTTATAGCTCGTACAGTTGAGAACCAGGTCCGCCTCACCGAACAGCGCCCCCAGGGCGCGTTCGTCCCTCGCATCGAGAGCCTGCCTGGTCACCGTCACGCCCCGGCCCTGGAGTCGGCCGGAGGTGGCTTCCAGCCTCGACCGATCTCGATCGGCCAGGTCGATGCGCTCGAACGCCCCCCTGGCCACCAGTCCGGCCGCGACCTCCCGGCCGACGGCCCCACAAGCGCCCAGCACGACGGCTCGCATCAATACGACGGGGGAGTGATAACCCACAGGACCTCGGCCTTGCCGGGTCCCGGGTTCAGGTTCCGATGGGGACGGCGCGACTCGAACAGGATCGAGTCGCCCTCCTGGAGGAGGTACGGCTCTTCGTCGACCCAGAACTCGAGCTGTCCCTTCAGGACGATCACGCACTCCTCGTCGGAGTCGTGTGCGTAGGGCTCCTCCCCCGATCCGGCCCCCGACTCGATGGTCGACAGGATCACCTGGAGCCGGCGCGACGAGGCAGGAGTCAGGAGGACGTCCTCCCACTGCCGCTGGGGGTGAACGAGCCGGCGGCGGTCGGCCACCCGGACCACCTTCCCTGGCAGGGACGGACCCTCGAAGAGCGATCCGACGCTTTCGCCCAGCGCCTCGGCGACCCGGCGAAGCGAGGCCACCGAGGGGCTGGCCACCCCCCGCTCGATCTGCGAGAGAAAGCTCTCCGAGACCCCGGCCGCCTCGGCCACGGTCCGAAGCGAGAGGCCCTCTCGCTCCCGAAGCATCCGGATCCGGGCGCCCAGGTCCGACTCTTCGTTCATGTGGGGGCCTCCGCGGGGAGGATCTGCTGCCCGGATCGCCGGAGCAGGATCTGAGCGGCGAGAATGGCGGTGAGCGTGATGGCCAGCATCGACGTGGCCACGACGTTGGCCTTGGGCGAGAGGCCGAACCGGAGTTCTGAGAACACACGGATCGGAAGCGTCGTCGAGCCCGGCGCAGACACAAACGTCGACAGGACCACGTCATCGAAGGAGAAGGTGAACGCGAGCAGCCCGCCGGCCAGGACGGCGGGGAGGAGCTGAGGGAAGGTGACCTCCCGGAACGTGACCCACCGGGTGGCACCGAGGTCCGCGGAGGCTTCCTCGAGCGTCCGATCCATCCCGGCCAACCGGGCCCGGCAGATGAGGGCCACAACGGACGTGTTGAACACCGCGTGGGTGATGATGATGGCCACCGGACCCAGCGGGAGCCCGATGGTAACGAAGAACAGGAGGGAGGCGATGGCGATGACGATCTCGGGAACGATCAGGGTCATGTACATGACCAGGTCGAAACCCGTTCGGGTTCGCCGGCCGACGTTCCGGAGCCCGATGGCCGCCGCCGTCCCGAGGACCGTGGCCAGGACCGCGTTCGCCGCTGCCGTCCACAGAGACAGGGTGAGGGCGCTCCGGATGCTCTCGTCGGCCCACGTCTGTCCCCACCAGGAGAGACCAAAACCGCGCCATACCTCGACCAGGCGGGAGTCGTTGAACGCGTAGACGATCACCACGACGATGGGCGCGTAAAAGACGGCGTAGACGAACACGCCGACGCCTCTCAGGGCCACTTCCGTCAGCCGTTCCGCCGCGGGGATCCGGGGGATGAGGGGCCCTGGAGCCCGGGCCGCCCCGATCGACCGGCCGGCTCGCCGGACCGCCACGCGGCTCACAGCGCCGCTCCCAGGCCGCGCTCGGTTCGCCGTCCCATGACCCGGAGGTACAGGAAGATAGCCGCCAGCAGGAACACGACCATGACCAGCGCCATGGCCGCCCCGAACGGATAGTTCAGCGCGTCCAGGAACGCCCCGGCCACGATCGGGCCGAACAGTGCTCCCTTCGCCCCACCGAGGATGGTGGGGACCACGTACTCGCCGGTCATCGGGACGAAGACAAGGAGGCAGCCAGTGAGGATGCCGGGCATCGTGAGCGGCAGCGTGATCCGGCGGAACGTCCGCCACCGGCCGGCTCCAAGGTCCCGACTCGCTTCGACCAACCGCCGGTCCATCCTCTCGATCGAGACGTACAGCGGAAAGATCATCAATGGCAGGTAGTCGTAGATCACGCCGATGAGGACGGCCTTCGACGTGTTCAGGACTCCGAGGGGATTGGCGATGACCTGCAGCGCCTGGAGGACCGAAGAGAGCGGTCCCCGGGGACTGAGGATCAGCTGCCAGGCGTAGGTGCGGATCAGGATGCTCGTCCAGAACGGAACAATGACGAGGAGCAGGAGCAGGGTGCGATGGCTCCGCACTCTGGTCGCCAGCCAGTACGCGAACGGATACCCGATCAGAAGGCAGCCGAGCGTTCCGCCTGCCGCCATGACCAGGGTGTTGCCGTAGATCTTCAGGTACAGCGGGTCCCACAGCTCGACGAAGTTCTCCGTCGTCAGGCCGAATGTGATCTCGAAGAAGCCCTCGCGATGGGCGAAGGCGTAGGCCACGATGATCGTCAGCGGGGCCAGGAAGAAGACGGTGTAGTAGACCCATGCCGGGAATATCAGTCCCCGGGGCTCGGCGACGCTGGGCCTGCCCCCGCCGGCCACGGCCGATCTACGCCGCCTGGAACCTGCGCCAGGCCTCGTTCCGGAGGTCGAGGACCTCCGGATCGCCGTTGTTCGCCTCGAGCCGCTCGACGACCTCGGACGGCGGGTAGATGTTCGCGTCGTCCGCCACGGCATCATCGGTGTGCTCCTGCGCGCCCGTGACGCAGCTGGCGTAGTACGTGTAGCTCGACTCCACGCCCTGTCGCTCCGGCGTGAGGATCCAGTTGATGAACTCCTGGGCCAGATTCGGATGGGGGGCCGAGGCCGGGATGGCCCAGGTGTCGACCCAGAACTCGGTGCCCTCGTCGGGGATCACGTAGCGGACCGACGGCTGGTCCTCGGCGACGTAAAAGAAGTCGCCGTTCCAGCCCAGGGCGACGTACGTGTCGGCCCGGCCCATCAGCTGCCGGTACTGGCTCGAGGTGATCGAGGCGATGTGCGGCTTGAGGTCGACGAGCAGCGCCAGGGCCTCATCGACCTCATCGGGGTTGGGGGTATTGTAGGAGTGGCCCAGACGCTTGAGGCCCGCTCCGATCACCTCCGGGGCGCTGTCGAGCACCGTGTACTTTCCCGAGTACGTCGGCCCGAGGTCGAAGAACTGGGCCCAGCTGGTCATCTCCTCCTTCACGAACTTCGACAGGTAGCCGAAACCCGTCGTTCCCCAGTCTTTCGGCATGTGATAGCGCATCTCTGGATCGAACGACAGCCCGGTGAATTGCGGGTCGACGTTCGCCATGTTCGGGATCCGGGAGTGGTCCAGTTCCAGCAGCAGGCCCTCGTCCTTCATGATCTGGACCATGTAGCCGGTCGGGGCGACGAGATCGTAGCCGGAGGCCCCCGCCTGGATCCGGGTCAGCATCTCTTCGTTCGACTCGTAGAAGTCCTCGGCGTGAACGGTGACCCCGTACTCCGCTTCGAAGGCCTTCACGTTGTCAGGGTTCAGGTACGCGGCCCAGTTGTAGATGACGAGCTCGTCCTCCAGCTCTCCGGCCGGGGCGGAGGTGGCCTGCTCGCCCTGGCCTTCTCCGATCCGTCGAGAGCACGCCGCCAGGAACGCCGCCATCGGTGTCATGCCCGCGATCTGGAGGAATCGCCGCCGCGACAGCCCTCGCCGGCGCATCCCTGCCAGCAGCCGATCCAGATCGCTCGGTCGCCCCTCGGCCCCGTCCATGACTTCCTCCTTGCCCCCGGCCCACCCTGCGGATGCTTGGATGGGACTTCAGATGGTGGGATTCTGCTTCAGGAGGGAGTCCACACGCAAGCTTGACTCAGTCCTCCCAGCCCTTGGCGATCAGGAACCCCCGGGCCCGCTCGGCATAGGGATAACGGTCGACCAGGCGGTAGAAACGGGCCGTGTGGCCGGGTTCGACGAGGTGCGCCAATTCATGCGTCACCACGTAGTCCCGGACCCACTGCGGGTACTCGGCGACACGGTGAGAGATCCTGATCGTCCCGTCGTCGGGTGTGCACGAGCCGTACCGGTCTCGTTGATTGGCCACGTAGCGGATCGATCGCCACCGCAGGCGGCCGGCGAAGTGCTCCCGGTTGATCCGTTCCGCGGCCCGGCGCAGGTATCGGCCCGCGTTGAGCCGCTCCGTCCTGTCTCGCTCCTCCAGCCGGGTGACCATGCGATCGACCCACCGGCGCTCCTCGGCCCGGCTGAGGCCGGCGGGGAGGCGGACCACGACCGATCCGTTTCGGCGCTCGGCGGTGATCGTTTTGCGCCGACGCGGGCTCCGGACCACATCGATCTTCACGGCATCTCTGGGCCGGATTCTAGGGTCGGCGCCGACAAGGTCAAAATCGCTGGTCAGCGCGGATAAAATCAAGAGGACCCGCGTGTGCGGATCCCGGGTGTCCGGATCGACTGAACGGCGGCTCAGTACTCGACGTCGACCGTTTTGATCGCCTGGGGGAGGGTGTTGAAGAGCCCCTGGAGCTGCATCAGGCGCATCAGGTCACCCTGGATCTTGAGCTTGCCGCTCATGTAGGCCGCCGTGGCATTGAGCTCGTTTCGGGACATGGCCGCCGCCGTCTCGTAGTCCGAAGACAGCGTGGCCTCGGCGCCGGGGAGCTCCCCCATGGACACCTCCGAATTCCCGTCCGCCAGGTTGAGGTAGTACCTCTTCTCTCCGTCCGGCGCCGAGACGACGTTCTGGATCTTCACCGTCTTCCCCGCGCCGGCCTGCTTCCAGGCATCGTTGGAGTTCAGGGCGTCGGTCACGGCCCGAGCCCACTCCTCGGTCAGGAACTTCACGGCCACGTGCGTCCTCCTTGCTCGTCCCTGGAGTCGAACCTACCGGAGCGTCAAGTATCTACCCCCCGTTGACCGAGGGTCAATCCGATCGCCTGGCCCGGGGCCGGCCTCGGCGGCGGTGGGGCCGCTGGCGGGCCAGGAATTCCTCCCGGAAGGCCACCACGTCCTCCCGGGCCCAGACCCGGCCCCCGGCCAGCTCCGCCATGGCCGGGGGGAAAGCGCCCCGCCTGATGTACGTCGCCACCCGCCGCTTGTCCCAGCCCAGGATCTCGGCGGCCTCCGCCACGCCCACCAGCCTGGGGAGGACCTCGACGAACACGACCGGAGGCCCTTCCTCCCAGGACACGGCGGGAAGGACGGCCAGCGCCTCCCGGTGGATCTTGCGGAGGCAATCGCGGACATCGTCGCCGGTGACCTCGACGGGATGGCCGTCGGCCACGGCCCGCCACCGGCCGTCCTTCTCCTGTCGCATCCGGAAGGCGACGGACATGTTGACGGCATCATACGGGGCGAGCCGCCGCTCCTCCCCCGATCAGGCCTGGAGCTTCCGGACCACCCACAGATCCTCGGCCGGCCACCGACGAGCCCACCGGAGGGACACGTAGTCGTCGTACGTGGTCCTGGCCTCGGCGGGAGGCCGGAGGTGGACCAGCTTCTCCACCTCCAGCCCGTGGGCCCGGAACAGCTCGATCCACGAACCGTACGGAAGCTGGAACTGGATGGTCTGCTCGTCGTCGGCGCTCCGCATCCCGAACCACGGGGTATGAAGCCGGCTGTCGACCCGCTCGGTCTTCGGGTTCCAACACATGAACATGAGAGGGCCGACGATGGAGAAGGCGAACCGGCCGCCGGGCCGGAGGACCCGGGCAACCTGGGGCACCGTCCGGTCGGGGTCGGTGAATTCCACCGCGCCGTGGTCGCAGAACACCACGTCGAAGGACCCATCGGCGAAGGGGAGCTCCTCCGCGCTGGCCTGTACCAGCGGGAATTCTGCCCCGACACGGCGGGCGTGGCGCAGCTGTTTCGAGGAGATGTCGATGCCGATCGCCCGGGCCCCCTCCCGACCGAGGGCGATCGACCACTGCGCCGCGCCGCAGCCCAGCTCCAGCACGTCCTTGCCCTCGACGGCTCCCACGCCCCCGACCTCCTCGTCGGGGATCCGCCACACGCCCCAGGCCCGGGCCGCCTCGGCCAGCCGGGCCCCATGCTTGGCCTGGTAGGAGGCCGATTCCCGGTCCCAGAAGCGGCGGTTCACCCTGACGTGCTTGGAGGGCACGGAGCGATCGTAGGGGTTGCCTCAGTCGAACGTACGTTCTATTCTCGCCCGATGCGGTGGGACAACCTCCGCCTGGACGTCGACCGGCCCGACGACAGCGTCACGCTCCCCCTGTTCGAGCAGGGCGCTGTGGTGAGGACGTTCGACACGCCCGAGTTCCGAGGGATGACGTTCTACGAGGTCCGAGCGAAGTCGATCATCAACCGCGTCCCGGAAGCGTCCTACGTCCCGTTCCGGTACACGATCAATCCGTACAGGGGATGTAGTCATGCATGCTCGTACTGCGCCTGGGGCGAGACGCCCCTCCTGATGGCGGACGGACGCACGAAGAAGCTTGCCGACGTGCGCCCAGGAGACGAGATCTACGGCACGGTCCGGTGGGGCTCC
>DASQTB010000116.1:0-23971 GCA_035642095.1 Actinomycetota bacterium
CCCGCCGAGCCGTCGGCCGGCTCGGGAACGCCCTCGATGAGCGTGAGCTCCAATCGCTCCGGCTGCTGGTGAGTGAGCTGGTCACGAACAGCGTCCGTCACGGCGGGCTGGATCCCGACGAGCACATCGATCTGCACGTGGCCGTGGCCGCGGATGCCGTCCGGGTGTCGGTGACGGATCCGGGAGGCCGCTTCGAGATCCGGTCGAGGCGGCGACCCCGATCCGGCCAGCCGTCCGGCTGGGGCCTCTTCCTGGTCCAGCGCCTGGCCGACCGGTGGGGAGTGCTCACCGACGGCCAAACGCAGGTGTGGTTCGAGCTCCGCCGGTCCCGCTGACCGCCCGCGTCACGCCAACAGCCCTCGAACGAAGTACCAGACGAACACCTCCTTCGTTCCGACGGCGCGGGATACGTGTCCGCCCGGACGCGCGGGCCAGGATAGGGAAGCAAGCCCGGCGCGCAAAACGTTCAGGCCTGGAGGGGCACGAGCCGGAAGTTCACCGTGTCGACCAGGCCCCGATCGGTCAGCTTCAGCTCGGGGATCACCGACAGCGCCAGGAACGAGAGCGCCATGAAGGGAGAGGGCAGGGTCACACCCAGGTCGCCGGCCGCCAGCTCCAGCCGGCGCGCGGCCTGGCCGACCTCCTCGGCGGGACGGTCCGACAGCAGCCCTCCGATCGGACACGGCAGCTCGGCCAGCACCCGGCCGCCCTCCACCGCGATCTGGCCGCCGCCCATCTCGGCCAGTCGCCGCGCGGCAACGGCCATGTCCTGGTCGGACATCCCCACCGCCACGAGGTTGTGCGCGTCGTGCGCGTGGGTCGATGCCAGGGCGCCCCGGCGAAGGCCGAAGCCAGAGACGAACCCCAGGCCGATCCGGCCCGTGCCCCGGTGGCGCTCGATGACGGCGGCCTTGGCCAGGCCTCGCTCGGGGTCCGCTTCGTAGCCGCCGTCCCGGACGGAGGGCCGCCCCACCAGGGCCCGGGTGACGACCTGACCGGCCTCGACGCCGATGATCCGAACCGCGCCGTCGCCGGAGATGTGGAAGGCGGAAGCAGTGAGCGGGCCCAGCCGAACGCTGTCCCGCATCCAGAGGGGCGCACCCGCGGCCGGCACGCCGACGGCCCGTCCGCTCGTCGCGGCCAGCCGTCCTCGTTTCCACACCTGGAGGGGACGGAACCCCTTCATGTCCGGCACCGTCACGATGTCGGCCAGGTAGCCGGGGGCGACGGCCCCGTGATCGTCGAGCCCGTGATACCGGGCCACGTTGAGCGTGGCCATCGTCACGGCATCCACGGGGTCGCATCCCAGGTCCACGGCCTTGCGGATCACCCGGCTGAGGTGACCTTTCTCCAGCAGGTCGTCCGGCTCCACGTCGTCGGTGCAGAGGAGCGTGTTCGTCGGGCCGTGCTCCAGGACCAGGGGGAGAAGCTCCTCGAGGTTCTTCGCCGCGGACCCCTCTCGGATCATGATCCACATCCCTCGCCGGCGCTTCTCGGTTGCCTCCTCCAGCGTGGTGCACTCGTGATCGCTGCGCACCCCCGCGGCGAGGTAGGCGTTGAGCGACATGCCGGACAGGCCGGGGGCGTGGCCGTCAACGTGCCGCCCCATCCGGTGGGCGACCTCCACCTTCGTCAGCGCGTCGTCCTCGCCGGCCACGACGGCCGGGAAGTTCATCATCTCGGCGAGGCCCAGGGCCCGGGGCTCCTCCTCCAGGAACCGGGCGATATCCGCGGGGCCGACCTCGGCGCCTCCGGTCTCGAAGGGGCTGGCCGGGACGCAGGACGACACCATCACGTAGTAATCCAGGGGTACGGCCTCCGAGGCCGCCAGGAGCGCCCGGACTCCATCGAGCCCGAACACGTTGGCGATCTCGTGGGGATCGAGGACCACGGTGGTGGTGCCCCAGGGCAGGGCGACCCGCGCGAACTCGTCCACCATCAGCTTCGTCGACTCGATGTGCATGTGGCCGTCGACGAACCCGGGGAGGACGATCAGGTCGCGGCAGTCCACCACCTCACGGCCGCGGTACCGGCCGAGCCCGGCCACTCGATCCCCGGCCACGGCCACGTCGGTTTCCAGAAGCTCACCCGTGAAGACCGAGAGGACCCGGCCGCCGGAAAGCACCAGGTCGGCCGGCTCGTCTCCCCGGGCCACAGCCAGGCGGTGCCGCAGCTCGCCACGGGTGACGCCCTCCCCCATGTCGGGAGGATACCGGGAGCCGATTCCCCAGACAAAGGCACGACTACTAGCGAAGACACGCGCACGGCGGTCCTGACCAGTTCCGCCGGGGACCTCCCAGCACCGCTGTGATCGTCACAACACGGTCAAAAGAACCCGCACTGGGCTATCGCCCGCTTTGGAACCCAAATCCAGGGGTCGCCGCGCAAGCCCCAGAGATCCCGGTCTCGGGCGTCTGTTAGCTCTGGAAGGTGCGGCCCCGTCCTACGAGGAAGTCGACTTCCGGGTACCGCTCCGTTTTGCCGGGCTCCGAGTCCGGCCGGTGGTCTTCCGCGCCGAGGACGTCCTTCCGCGAGTGCTTGAGCTCTTCGAGGTGGTCCGTGCCCGGGCACTCGTCTTCTTCGAACCGGTGTTGCTACCTGACCGCCTCGTGTTGGAACCGGACCGGGCCGTCGACTTCCGCCGATTTCCGCCCCCAGCGCCGGATTTCTTGGAGTTCGCCCGTCGACGGGTCAGCGCTCCCACCCCGGCGGCACCGGCAGCACCGGCCGCCACCAAGAGGGGGCCCTTCGCCGCTCCCTTGGCCACCCGAGCCGCTCCGCTCACGACCCTCTTCGCCGTGCTTTGCTTCTTCCTCCCGAGCATCCTTTGCCTCCCTTATCGCGAGTGCAGTCATTTATGCCCCGAGGGTGTCGCGTCTACACCACCCGCCGTCACGAGAGGGTTCACTTGTGGGCGCTGGAGGGCTTGAAACCTCGGACCTCTTCCGCGTCAAGGAGGGAAGGAGGCCTGCAAAACCGCTGGTAGACGGCTCAGGCCCCCAAACCCCTGGTCAGCCGCATCTACCGAGTGCACTCACGCTACTGAGCACCCTCCCGCGCTGCCAGTCTGTCAACTCTTTGTCAACGCGTCGCCCCAGAACCTAGTGTGGTGACCGGGGAGACCTCGGACAGAACGTTCCGGAGACATCTCTGACACCGCCTAAGGACTGGGTCACCCTCATCACGGCGGCCCCTCGGACCGCGGAGGTGAGGCGTGGCCCTGAGGGCAAGGACCATGGCGGAGCTCACACTGGACGTGCTTCCCGGTACGCGGTGTCCGGGATCAGTCCGGAACGTTCACGCCCCAGAACCCAGGGCCCAACCCTGGGCTCTCCGAGGTGATCGGACATGCTAGCCATTTCCGGAGAGGAGGTGCCGGAAGGCCGCGATGCCTCGGGCGGTCTTATCCACTCCGCTGCGGCGCCCTGCGCCGCTCCTGCTGTTTCCGCCACCTGTGTTCCTCTTCCTGCAGCGGGGCGGGGCTCGATGACCCTCCCCGCACAAGTGCTCGGTAGATTCTGGACTTGCGAGCCGACCTCCAGGTTGTCAGGATATCTGCCACGTGGCCATCAGGACGCGACGCGAAAAGCCGCAGCCATGTCGTCTACGACTCACGATCGGCCGCTGATGAGCGCACGGGCTCGAATCGTCACCCTCGCGTGTGCCGCCATCCTGGTCGCGAACGTAACGCCGAGCGATGCCGTGGACAGTCCGCCCCGTCCCAACACCGGAGGGAGAAAGCTTGACCAGGCATCGCGTGGGGCGGAGGGTGGATCCGCCGTTCAGCCTGCACCCGCGATCGCCAACAATTTCGAAGTTGTGGCTCACGTGCCCCTTCCTGGTCGGTCGGGGAATGGAGATGTCTTCTATTTCGATCACGGTTCCGGCGTGGGCCAATTTGCGTACGTGGGAACAACTGGAGATTTCTGCACGGGCCGGGGCGTCAAGATCGTTGACGTCTCCGACCCGGTGAAGCCTATCGTGGTAGCTCGCCCCCGCCTGCGGTTGAAGGATGTCTCGTACGAGGATCCCGTGGTGACCGCGATCGCTGGGACAGCCGTGCTCGCCGTCGGCGTGCAGATCTGTGGAGAGCGTGGCCGTGGCGGACTCGGCCTGTTCGACGTCAGCCAACCTCGCGCTCCCCGGCGGCTGAGTTTCTTTCCGACGAAGAGCGGAGGGGTCCACGAGCTGGACCTCACCGTCCTCCCGGACGGACGGACCGTGGCCTTGCTCGCGGTCCCCTTCGGCGAGGAAGCGGGGAGCAAGGACTTTCAGATCGTCGACATGACCGATCCGCACCGCCCCAGGCGCATCTCCGGGTGGGGTGTAATCAAGGACAGCTCGCTCCCTATCCCGAGCGTGACGGAGCCGCCGTCCAGCCCAGGCCCCATCACCAGCTGCTGCCAGGGAATCGGCACTGCGTTCGCCGACTTCTTCTTCCACAGCGCGCGGGGTGCAGACGGCGGGAGAACAGCCTACGTCTCGCACTGGGACCTCGGTGTGCTGAAGTTCGACGTGTCCGATCCGTCGAACCCCCGCCTGATCGGACGGACCGTGTACCCGTTCGGCGCGGAGGGTGAGGCCCATTCGATGGTGCCCTATGAAGCCGGCGGTGTTCGCTACATCCTTCAGAACGACGAGGACTTCACTTCCCTCTCACCCGCCCGCGTCCGCACGTCGGCCACCGACGGGAAGACCTGGGCTGTCGTGGATGAACCGTGGATGCCCACGCCGCTGGTCGACGCGGGAGCAACCAGTGCGCCAGTTCTGGATGCGAAGCGCGGCTGCGACGCGTCGGATTACCGGAGGGCGAAGGGAAAGGTCGTTCTTTCGAACTGGAGGCCCTTTAACCCGGCGTGCGGGATCGCTAATCAGATCGTCCTGGCGGCTCGGGCCGGGGCAGAGGCGCTGGTAGTGAACATGATTGGCAGGGACCGCCCCGCAGGTGTCTTCTCGCCGCGGCGAAAGGCTCTCAGCCGCATCCGAGCGTCCGCTCGCCGCATGCCCGTGCTGGCCACGGGCTCAATCGATGGGCTGGCCGGTGCTGTTCGAAATGCGTCAGGGAAGGTCACCATGACGCTGGAGCCGGGCACACCCGAGTACGGGTTCCTCCGCGTCTTCACAGAACAGAACCCCACGGACACCGACGGAGATGGCATCTTCGAATACCGTCAAGTCGGCGAGTTCGCCGGACTGCCCCACGTTCGAGGCGAGCACATCCGGTCCCACAAGCAGTGGTGGACCATCCACAACACCGAAGTCTGGGGGAACCGGGCTTTCTCGTCTTGGTACGCCCATGGGATCGTCGCTCTTGACCTCACCAACCCAACCTCGCCCGTCCTGGTGGGTCAGTTTGCGCCGGCAGGGAACGTAGGCCGCAAGCGCCCCTACCTCTCTCCGTCCCTTCCGGCTGTGTGGGGTGTAGCCCTCGATCCGGCACGGGGCCTCATCTACGCGAGCGACGTCCGCTCCGGGCTATGGATCGTCCGGGCTACAGGCCCGGCCGTTCCCACGATGCCGTAGAGGCTTTGCTCCAACCGTTCCCAACGGGCTGATCGGACTGGATCATCTTGGACGCTCGGGCCGCCGCGACGGGCGCGTGGCATCCCGGACGGGCTGGCCACCGGTTCCAGCGGCTGATGGGGGAGAGGCCCGCGGAGCTGTTCCGTCGGCCGTACCCGTTACCTCCGGCGGCGGAACTGGACCGGATGGGGACCTCCTCGAAGCCGAACGCCACCCGCATTCGATTTTCCAGAAAGCGGGCGTAGTCTAGGGGCACCGGTCCTGGACTGAACAGCACGAACCGGGGCGGCCCTGCCGCCACCTGGGACGCGTACAGGATCCGTCCCGTCGCATTCGGCGGAGGGGGCTCGGCCAGGGCGCGATGGCCGTGCTGTTGGCGTCAGCATCCCTCAGCCGCCGTAGACCTGTCCCAACTCCTCCAGGCTTCTCTCACTCATGGCCCGCCTGGGAGTCGTATAGCCCGGTACTCGTCGGATCCGGCACGTGGTCCTTCCACCACTGCACGTAGTCCTCGAAGGACAACCCCGGTGGCGGGAAGTTACCCGGCGACTATGGTGGCATGGTCAGACGATAATGACGGAGATTTCGCATAGCAGGCGATGATCGCGCTGTCGCGGCCTGAATTCGATCGAGCGATCAACGGATTACGAGTTTGATCCCGGAACCTCTGTCACCTGCCGAATCATCGGGGGGATCGTGTCCGTCTCTGGCGGCGACGTGTCAAGGCGTCGCTATTCAGCATTGGCTGACGCTTGATTGATGATGCGGTACTTGATGTGGGTGACGCCCGGCGCCTCGACGGCGCGCACTTGCTCGAGCTTGACGTCGCCGACGTTCTTGAGCAGCCGCTCGCCGTCACCGAGCAGGATCGGGACGACGTGAAGCTCGAACTCATCAACGAGCCCCGCGGCGAGGTATTGCTGCACCACGTTGGCCCCTCCCCCGATCAGCACGTCTTTGTCGCCAGCCGTCTGCCTCGCCTGGTCCAGCGCCGACTCGATTCCATCGGTGACGAAGTAGAAGATGGTTCCTCCCTCCATTTCCAGGGGCTCGCGGGGATGGTGGGTGAGCACGAAGACGGGCGTGTGGAACGGAGGGTTGTCGCCCCACCAGCCGTTCCAGGGATCGTCCTCTTTCCATGGGCCGGGGCCACCCCCGAACATGTTGCGGCCCATCACGGTCGCGCCGACGTTGGACTGGTGCTCCTCGATCACGGGCGTGCTGGCGTTAATCTCGCCGCCTTCCAACCCATGCTGCTTGCGCCACGCCTCGAGCATGACCACCCACTCATGCAGCTGCTCGCCACCCCCGCCCAGGGGTTGTTCGAGGGTTTGGTTCGGTCCCGCGATGAAACCGTCGACCGACATCGAGATGTTGAGCGTGAGCTTTGCCATGACGCCTCCTGAGCCTTCCGTGACCAACTTGGGGCCATCGTCCTCGGGTTCTCCAACCATAGATCGCCGGACGTGAAGAAATCATCGCCGACGCGCGCCCACCACTTAGGGAGCGGGTGCCTGAGGCTATAACCCGTGAGGGCCGATTTGGATCTAGGAGGCGTCTTGGTCGTGGGCGTTGGAGGATTAGGAAGCGCAGTAGTCGTCCAGGGAGTTCCGCCTAGTCCCGCTGGGGAACATCTGAGGATTAGGCGGTGAAGGCCCGAGCCGCCGCTCTCTGGGCGGGGAGGATCCACCGGAACCGTCGGGGGATCATCGGCCGGGTCATCCTGAGCGCCGCCAGGCTGGCCCGGAGCCTGGCCTCGACCAGCGGACCCCAGCGGATGCCGTACCTCTCCCGGAGCGGAGGCGGGAGTGTGCCGAAGGCCCACCACGCCACGGCCCGGAGCACGGGCCGCCAGTCGGCCTCCGGGGGCGGTCGCCGGAACAGTTCGGCGACCCGTCGAGAGGCATCCGTGACGATCAACCTGTCGCTCCAGACCACCTCCTCGATGTAACCGCGGAGGGCCTCGACCGTCGGAGGGATGCGCTCCCGGGGCAGGAGGAGCAGCTCCGCCGAAGCCATCTGCTCTTCGTGGAATCGTTGCCGCTCGGCATCGGTCAGCCGGGCCACCGTTCGCTGCTCGAACAGGAGCGCGCTGTCGACCAGGCAGGCATGCACCCACAGGAGAAGATCCGGGTCGAGCGCGTCGTACCGACGGCCGGTCACGGGATCGACCCCGTGCACCCGGCGATGCACATCGTTGATCCGCTCGGCGGCGGCCAGCGCTTCATCGATCGTGCCGAACGTCAGGGAGTAGGTGAGCATCAGCGTCCGCTCCAGACGCTTCCAGGGATTTCGCTCGTAGAACCCGCTCTCCCGGGCCCCCGCGATGACCAGGGGATGGGCGGCCTGCATGAGCAGAGCCCGGGCCCCCCCGAACAGGACCGTCGTCTCGCGATGAACGCGCCAGGAGACGCTGTCCGGTCCGAACAGGCCGACGTTCGAAACCACGGGCCGATGCTAGCGCCGGAAAGAGGAACGGGCCCTCGAAGGGCCCGTTCCTCGCTCTGATCGCTGGGGCGAACGCGTTACAGGCTGGTCCGGCGGCGATACCCGCCCCGGGCTCCCATCCTCGACACGATCCACACCAGGATCGCGGCCACCAGGATCGAAGCGATCCAGTCCACGCCCTCGGTCTCCTCGAACACGGCGCCGGCGAGCCAGCCGCCGAGGATGGCGCCGATCACTCCGACGACGATGGTGACGACCCAGCTCATCCCGCCGGTGCCGGGGATGATCAGCCGGGCGATGATGCCCACCACCAGGCCGACCAGGGCGTACAGGAGGATGGTGCCGATGCTGAGGTCGACCCTGTCGCCGCCCCCCTGGGCCACGATGAGGGGGAGAGCGCCGAGCGAAACTGTCGATGCCCGATTCATCACTGCCTCCTTCCGCGGGCGGGCTTGGGTGCCCCACTCCTCGGATCGGATACGGATTACCCCCGCGAAGGAGCGAAGAAACCCTGATCAGGTTGTGGCGATGAAGTCGCCGCCCGCGCCGCCGCGCTTCTCGACCAGGCGGATCTCGGCGATGGCGGCCCCTCGCTCGAACGCCTTCGCCGCGTCGTACAGGGAGAGGGCGGCCACCGCACAGGCGGTCAGGGCCTCCATCTCGACCCCGGTCCGGTCCCGGGCCCGGACCGTGGCCCGGACGCCGACCTCCCCTTCGGCCGAACGGGCCTCCACCTGGACCTCGGCGCCGGTCAGGGCCACCGGGTGGCAGAACGGGAGCAGCTCGGGAGTTCGCTTCGCGGCCATCAGGCCGGCGATGCGAGCCGCCTCGATCGGATCGCCCTTGACGGTGCCCTCGATCAACCGCCGAAGGGTCTCGGGGCGCATCCGGATCACAGCCTCGGCCACCGCCTCCCGGTCGGTGACCTCCTTGTCCCCGACCTCGACCATCCTCGAGGTGTCCCGCTCCGGATCGCTCACGGTTCGTCGGGATCCCGGATCACGAGCACCCGGCACCGATCCCCCGTCTCCAGCCGTTCGACGCCCACGGGAACGACGGCCAGGCCGTTGGCCCGGGACACTGTGGCCAGGAGGTTCGACCGCCACCCTCCGGTGGGACTGGCCCGCCACTCCTCGCCCCGTCGCCGGAGGCGCACCCGGGCGAAGCGGACCTTCTCTGACGGGCCCCCGAGCTCGCCCTCCACCGTCGCCGTGATCGAGGGCCGCTTCCCGGGCCGACCCATCATCCGGAGGAGGGCCGGGCGCACGAACACCTCGAAGGAGACGAACACGGAGACGGGGTTGCCGGGGAGTCCGAAGTAGGGGCGGCCGCCGATCGTGCCGAAGGCCTGCGGCTTCCCGGGCTGCATGGCCACTTCGACGAATTCGACCCCGCCTCCCCGGCCGAACGCCCTCTTCACGGGGTCGCGCTCGCCGACGGACACCCCGCCGGAGGACACCAGGACGTCGACGCGGGGAACGGCATCCACCAGCGTGACGGCGAGCCGGTCCGGGTCGTCCGGCACCCGACCCAGCAGGATCGGCACGCCGCCGGCCTCGCGGACCGCGCCCTGAAGCGTGTACGAGTTCGCGTCGTAGATCCGGCCGTCGCCCCGCGGCTGACCCGGATCGACCAGCTCGTCCCCGGTCGAGACGATCCCCACCCGGGCTCGGGGCCGGACCGGGACCGCGGCCAGGCCGGCCGACGCCAGGAGGCCGAGATCCGGGGCGGTCAGCCGGCGGCCGGCCGGGACCAGCAGATCTCCGACCGCCACATCCTCGCCGGCGGGGCGGATGTGCCGACGGCGGCCCGGCGCTCGTAGGACCATGAGCCGCATCCCCTCGACCACAGCGTGCTCGACCGGGACGACTGCATCGGCCCCGGCCGGCACCGGGCCGCCGGTGGGCACGGCCACCGCTCCGCCCGGACGAACCTCGACGTCGGCGGGCCGGCCGAGGCGGACGGCGCCGTCCATCCGTAGGCCGACGGGGTGTTCCGGATCCGCGTGGTCGACGTCGGCGGACCGTACGGCGTATCCGTCCATGGCGGAGGAGGCGAAGGGCGGGAGATCGACCGGGGACCGGATGTCTTCGACCATCACCCGGTCGTGGGCGTCGCCGAGCGGGGTGTCGGTCGGAGGCAGCGGCGCGATCCCGGCCATCGTCCGCCGGACGGCCTCCTCCAGCGAGATCAGCGGAGCCCCGGTCTCACGATCTCGGTGGTCGTGGACGCTCACTCCAGCCCCACCCACCGCCGGCCTCGGGGACCGATCTCCTTCTTCCAGATAGGCGCCCGCCGCTTGACCTCGTCGATGGCGTACCGGCAGGCATCGAAGGCTTCACCCCGGTGTTCGGCGGCGCAGGCCACCACCACCGTTCGCCGGCCGACGGCGAGCTCCCCCACGGCGTGGAGGATGGACACGCCGTGGAGGCTCCACTTCTCCGCGGCCTCCAGGGCAACCTCGTTCAGGACCCGCTCGGCCATCTCGGTGTAGGCGGAGTACTCCAGGCGCTCCACCCGGCCCTTCTCGCCCCGAACCGTTCCCACGAAGGCCACGGTGCCTCCGGCGTCGGGACCGGCCACGGCGTCCAGGGCCTCATCGACCGAGGGCGTCTCACGAAGCCCCACCAGGATGGCCGTTCCGCCGCCGGCCACCGGTGGGAGGAGCGCTACCTCGTCCTGAGGAGCGATCCTCCGTTCGGCCGGGACCACCTCCAGGTTCACCGCGACACGCAGGCGGGGAAGGATCGCGGCCGCTGCCCGGTGGCGGGTCCCCAAGGCGTCGATGACGTCGGCCGCCGTGGCGCCGTCGGGAAGCTCGACGATGTCACGATCGCCCCCCGCCAGCTCCGCCAGAGCCCCGAACATCCGAACCGTAAGCCTCACCCGATCCCCCCCGCGCCGAGCCAGCCTCCCGGCCGTCGGGCTCGCGCCGCGACCAGCCCGGCCAGGATCGACAGAGCGATCTCCTGCGGGGTGCGGCTCCCGATATCGAGGCCGACGGGCGTTCGGACCCGGGCCACGTCCTCCTCTCGGAGACCGGCCCGGCGGAGCGCCTCCAGGTGGGGCCCGGCGTGACGGGCGCTGCCCATCACCCCCACGAACCTGACCGGCTCACGGAGCAGCGCGGCCACGTGCTCCACCAGGCGCGGCGCATCGTGATCGGTGTGGATCGCGTCGACCTCGCCGGTCAGGTCCAGCGGACCGACGTCCGCCTCGACCCGGCCTGCCAGCTCCTTATCCTCAGCGGTCACCCGCTCGGTCCGAGGTTCGACCAGCGCCGTCCTGTAGCCGAGGTCGCTGCCCCACCGAAGCAGCCACCGGCCCACCGGCGTCGCTCCCAGGACGACCAGCGTGGGTCGGGACCCGCGCGGCTCGAGGAAAACCTCGACCGAGCCGAGCTCGTGTTCGTAGGTGCGGGTGGCCGGCTCCCCCGCCGCGAGCACGGCCGGGGCGTCGGCCAGAGCTCCGGAGTCGAACTCGGCGCATCCCAGCGTGCCCTCGATCGGTCCGCTCGGTCCGATCACCAGCTTCTGGCCGGGCCGGCAGGGCGGCGCGCCGTGAACACGGACCGCCAGGGCCACCACCACGGGCCGATCATCGCTCGTGGTCGCCGGGGTCTCGTCGGCGGGGCCGTGGGACGTGCGGCCCGACAGGATCTCCACCGCGTGGGGGAGGATCGGCAGCACCGCGCCCAGGCTCTCCCGAACGCCCCGGGATCCACCCGGAAGGTTGACTACCAGCGCGCCGCCGATGGCCCCGGCGACCCCGCGCGAAAGGTCGGCCATGGGCGTGGAGGCCCGGCCGGCGGCTCGCATCGCCTCCGCCAGTCCGGGGGCCTGGCGGTCGACCACCGCCATGGTGGCCTCGGGGGTGACGTCGCGAGGACCGAGCCCCGTCCCCCCGACGGTGACCACGAGCCGACACCGGGCGGCCAGGCGGCGCAGCGCGGCCTCGATCCGGGGCCGTTCGTCCGGCACGACCTCGCGGAGCACGACCTGACACCCACCCGCTTCGAGGATCTCCGCCACGGCCCGACCCGAGACATCCTCCCGGACGCCGTCGGCCACCCCATCGCTCACCGTCAGGACCGCCGCCTCGGTCCGGCTCATGTCCCCGATGCTATCGGGCGGCCTCTGGCCCGGCCACGCTGGGAAGGTGCCACTCGGACTCGTGGGGGGCCCGACCTCGTTGACCGGTCCCGCATGTGGGGCCGGCTCGCCAGGGAGGACGACGCCCCCCGACGTCGACCTCGGCCACCGGCCCTGCCACCGATAGGGATGTGTGGAACGATAAGGAGGTGTCTGCCGCCGCTCCTCCCCTGCTCGATGGCTTTGGGCGCGTGGCCACCGATCTGCGCGTGTCGCTGATCGACCGATGCAATTTCCGGTGCACGTACTGCATGCCTGCCGAGGGCCTGCCGTGGCTCGCCCGAGACGACGTGCTGCGGGCCGAGGAGGTCGAACGGCTGGCCCGACTCCTGGTCCGGCTGGGCGTCCGGGAGATCAAGCTGACCGGGGGGGAGCCGACCGTCCGCCCCGATCTCGCCTTCGTGGTCGCCCGCCTCCGAGCGATCGACCCGGAGATCGACCTGTCGCTGACCACCAACGGATATCTCCTCGACCGGCTGGCCGGGCCGCTCGCCGAAGCCGGGCTCGACCGGGTGACGATCTCGTGTGACTCCCTCCTCCGGCACCGGTTCGCCGAGATGACCCGCCGTGACGCCCTGGACCGGGTCCTGGCCGGGGTCGACGCCGCCCGGGCGGCGGATCTCACCCCGATCAAGGTCAACTGCGTCGTCATCGGCGGCACGAACGACCGCGAGGCGGTGGCCTTCGCCGAGCTGGCCCGGCGGACGGGGGCGGAGGTCCGGTTCATCGAGTTCATGCCGCTCGACGCGGACGAGCGGTGGTCCGGCGACCGGGTGGTCCCCTCGGCGACTCTCAGGCGGAGGATCGAGGCGGTCTTCCCGCTCCGCCCTGCGGACAGGCTCGCCCCTCAGCCGGCGCAGGTCTACCGGTTCGCCGACGGCGCGCCCGGCTCGGTCGGCTTCGTGTCGTCGGTCACCGAGCCGTTCTGCGACACCTGCAACCGGATCAGGATCACCGCCGACGGGCAGTTCCGATCCTGCCTGTTCGCCACGGAGGAGACCGACCTGCGGGGGCCGATGCGCTCCGGGGCCGACGACGGCGATCTGGAGAGGTTGATCCGGACCGCTGTTGCGGGGAAGTGGGCGGGACACCGGATCGGCCAGGCCGACTTCGTTCGGCCCGGACGCAGCATGTCGATGATCGGCGGCTGACCGCCCGATGCCCGGGCGGATGGAAGGGGGAGCGTTCCGCATCGGGCTCGGGGAGGCCACCGGCGCGGTGGCCGACCTCGGCGTGCTGGTCCCCCTGGCCGCCTCCCTCATCCTGGTCAACGGCCTGGACCCCGGCGCCGTGCTGCTGTGCGCCGGGCTCTTGGTCGTGTGGTCCGGGCTGATGTTCCGGATCCCGTTCCCCGTCCAACCGTTGAAGGCGCTCGCGGCGGTGGCCGTGGCCTCGCGGCTGTCTCCCGACGTGATCCACGCGGCCGGTCTAGAGATCGCCGCCTTCCTCCTCATCCTCTCCATCGGTCGCCTGGCGGACGTCGTGGCCCGGCTGTTCACCCAGCCGGTGGTCAGAGCCCTCCAGTTCGGCGTGGGCGTCCTCCTAGCCATGGCCGCGGTCGGCCTGGTCCTCGATCCTCCCGGGATCTTCCGGGGCACTCCCCCCTCGCCGTGGCCGGCCGTCCTGGCCGGGGCGGCGTTCGTGGCCGTGGCGTGGACGGCCCGGCGTGGCCGGTACGGCTGGGCCCTGCTGCTGCTCGGCGCCGGGGTCGCCTCGGCGCTGGCCGTGGCCGGGCCGGGGGTGGGCGGTCCGTCCTGGCGGCTGCCCGAGATCCGCGTCCCGGGGGCATCGGCCTTCGGAGCTGCGTTCTTCCTCCTGGTGGTACCCCAGCTCCCGCTGACGTTCGGCAACGCCGTGGTGGCGGTCACCGACCTGGCTCACCACTACTTCGGTTCGACCGCCGGCCGGGTCACCCCGACCGGGGTGTGCCTGTCGTGCGCGGCCGGGAACGCGATGTCGGGGCTCCTCGGGGGGATGCCGATGTGTCACGGTGCCGGCGGCCTGACGGCCCACGTTCGCCTCGGCGCCCGCCGGGCGGGGATGAACCTCCTGCTGGGGTCGGTGCTCGTCGGGCTCGGCCTGTTCTTCGGCTCCCAGGCGACGGCGATCCTGGGCCTCCTCCCAGTGTGGGCGTTGGCGGCGTTCCTGGCGTACGCCGGCGCGCGCCACGCCCTCCTGGTGGCCGACCTCCGGGGCGGCTCCCTGGTCCTGGCCGTCGGCGCGGGGGCGGCCGGCGCGGCCCTGGAGAACCTGGCCGTCACGGCCGGCGCGGCCCTCGTGGCCGTCCACGGAGCCAGGTGGTGGAGCCGTCGGGCCACCGTGGTCGGTTCGGTTCAGGCCCGGGGGGCCGGGCCGGTCGCACCGGCCTCGTACTCGTCGAGCTCGAACAGTCCCTCGAAGCCGACGACCACGTCTCCGGCCAGCCACAGGGGCCGGGAGAACTCCGAGTCGAGCGCCGTGAACTGCCATCGGGCGGCCTGGAACCGACCGACCGGCGTGTCGACGTCCGCGTCTCCGATGAGCTCGTACCGCTGACGCACGGGGACCGGCCGGCAGGTGACCGGCTCCAGGTAGACGACGTCGAGCTCCGCGGTCCGCCCGAGCCGGTGCGCCGTGACCGCGTTGAAGCTGGGCGACAGGTAGTCGAGGTCGACCTCGGGACCGAATCCGACGTCGAACGGCTCGCCGTCGAGGATCCCTGTCAGCCGATCCCCGGCCGGCGAGGCGATGAGCTGATGCTCTCCCGTGTCGATCCGAACACGCACGGGACGCCAGGACCGGTCCACCACCAGATCCACCAGCTCGCCGTGTGGCTCCGGGACCGTGGTGGTGATCGACGCCGCGTACCGCCAGCCGGATGGCCCCGGCGCGCACCGGAACTCTTCCGTCCCGACGGCACGACCCTCCCCATCCATCACGATGTACCGCCCGACCGGCATGCTAGGCGGGGGTCGGTTCTCGAACCCGGTAGCGGTGGAGCAGGAGGGCCAGCCCCCCCGCGGCCACAGCCGAGGCGGTGAGGAACAGACCCAGGTACCCGAACGCCTCCGACACGACGCCGAGCGTGGCCGGTCCGATGCCGAAACCGAGGTCCACGAAGGCGGTGAACGTCCCGATGATGGCCCCCCGCTGCGACGGCGGTGTGCCCCGAAGGGCCAGCATCATCAGCGCCGGGAAGGCCAGGGCCGACCCGACGGCGAAGATCGACACGCCGACGAACAGCCCCACCGGCGATCGCCACACCGCCACCACGCCGAGTCCCGTCGAGGCCGCGCCCAGGGCCACCCGCGACGACAGGACCGGGCCGATGACGTCGGGGATCCGGGCGCCGAAGAGACGGATGGCCACCACGATGGCGGAGTAGGTCAGGAACACGAACCGGGATCCGTCGAGCCCGATGTCCAGCGCGTACAGGGGGACGAACGCGAAGAACCCCGACATCCCCCATACGCTGGTGAGCAGGGCGGTCCCGGGACGGAGGGCGGCCGGGTGGATCAGACGAGCCGGCGGCGCTTCGTCGGCCTCCGGAGGACGGGTCTCCGGCACCGCCCAGGCCAGCAGGGCGGCCAAGCCGGCACAGGCCGCTGCGACCAGCCAAGTGACGGTGAAGCCGCCCGCATCGATGAGTGCCTCGCCGATCAGCGGCCCCACGCCGATCCCGATGTACAGCGCCAGCGAGAAGAAGCTGACGGCCTCGCCTCGCCGAGCCTCGGGCGCCAAGTCGTTGATCGCCGAGGCCGCGCCGGTAAAGAAGAAGGCCTCCCCGAGCCCGGTCACCAGGCGAAACGAGACCATCAGGGGAACGGAGGTCGCGGCCACGTAGCCGGCTACGGACACGGCCACCGCGGCGCCGCCGAACATCATGAGCAGCCTCCGGCCCCGCCGGTCGCCCAGCCGTCCCGCCCACGGACGGAGCACCAGGGCCGTGACCGCGAAGGCGGCTACCGAGAACCCGACCGCGACGTCGTCCCCGCCGAGCGGTCCCTCCACGTACAGCGGGACCGAGGGGAGAAGGACGCCGTCGGCCGTGAAGTACGCCAGTGTGGCCGCCCCGATGAGAACGAATGCCGGCGTGATGAGCCTGGGACGAGCCGAGGGAACGCCCGGTTCCGGATGCACGGTTCGCCGAGTGTAGCCGGTCGATCCGCGTGGTCCCCGGCTAGGCCAGGGGGAACGGCCACTGCCACCACCACGGTGTCGCGGACAGCTCGATCGATTCGATCCACTTGACCCACCAGAAGCCCCGCCGCCCCGGCGCCACGATGCGCGCGGGGAACCCGTGACCGGGATCGAGCGGGCGACCCCCGACCCGGGTCGCCACCAGGAGGGCTCCCAGGTCGTGAACGGGGAACCGCCGCGGGTACCCGGTTACCGAGCGGACGATCACGCTGCGGGCCGAGCCCGGCTCGGGGATGAGCCGGCCCAACCACGCCCCGGACCAGTCCTGGACGGCATACCAGCCGCCGGTGCAATCGATCGTGGCCCGGACCCGGTCGCCGAACGCGTCGAGCTGTCCCATCGTCCAGTTCCGCTCGACGGGCCCGGCCCGGACAACGAGTCGCCACGTCGCCGGGTCGAGCGCGGGGACGGGATCGTTCAGCCATTGGGTCACCGGCATCGACCCGGGGGCGAACGAACCCTGTTCGTGGGATCCCGTGAACCGCCGATCCGAGCCTCGGAGCGACGCCGCGTGGACCAGGCCCTCCGTGGCCGCGTAGGCGAGGCCGGCTCCGCCGAGGAGCGCCCCGGCCCGGAGGACCGTCCGGCGGGAGAGGTCGGTCCGACGGGGCCGAACCCGCCGGGCCAGGACGTGCCACAGGGCCAGGGGGACCGAGAGCAGGGCCGCTCCGACGTGGAGCTGCATCGCGCTGACGGGGCCGAGATCGACCGCCAGCCCGGTGGCGTGAAGGACCCCGGACAGGACCGCGGCGCCGACGAGCACGGTCAGGGCCACGGAGGCCCACGCACCGGGGCGCCGCCGGCGCAGCCCGCGCCGGGCGATGACCGACTTCCACGGCGCCAGGAGGACGATAGCCAGCCCGAGCGCGCCATGGGCCACCACGACCGGGCCGGCCCATCCCCGACCGAGCCCGTACGCCAGACCGCCCGTCACAAACGCCGCGCCCAGGAGCACGAGCAGCGCCACGTTGGTTCGCCGCCCGGCCACGGACGCATCGTAGCGCGGGCCCTGGGGAAGCCGTGGGGCGTATCCTCTTCTGGCATGGGCGGCGAACCGACCGAGGCCAGCGCGGTGTGGGACATGATCCGGCGCTCCGATGACCTGGTGAAGTACTCGCCGAACCGTGATCCGGCCACCGCCCGGGACCAGGCTCGCCAGCAGCTGGAGCGGGCCCAGGCGGCGGTCGGCGAGCTCGCCGACCGGCAAGTGGCCGGAGCGCTCGAGGCCCAGATCCGCCGACGGCTGGAGGACCTCGACCGGATGGCGACATGAACGCCGGTCCGAAGGCCAGGACCCCACCGGGACAGCACCTCACCCGGGGATGGCCCATCCTGCACGCGGAGTCGATCCCGCCGTTCGATCCGTCCACCTGGCGATTCCGAGCCGACGGCGAGGTGGACGTCCCGACGGACTGGGGTTGGGACGACTTCCGGGCGCTTCCTCCGGTGACGCTGACCTCCGACTTCCACTGCGTGACGGGATGGTCGAAGCTCGACAACACCTGGGAGGGCATTCGGTTCGGGGAGATCGCCGATCGAGTCCGTCCCCGGCCCGGAGCCTCCCACGTCCTGGTCGAGGCGCCCTCCGGCTACACGGCGAACCTGCCGCTCCCGGCGCTGCTCGACGACGACGTGCTGTTCGCGTGGAGCCACAACGGCGAGCCGCTCCCCCCGGAGCACGGCGGTCCGCTCCGGCTGGTCGTTCCGAAGCGGTACGGGTGGAAGAGCGTGAAGTGGGCCATCCGGGCCCGCTTCCTGGCCGGGGATCTACGCGGGTACTGGGAGGAGCGGGGCTACCACAACGAGGCCGATCCGTGGCTCGAGCAGCGGTACTCCTGGCAGGAGGGCCGGTGACCGAGATCGTGGTCGGGACCCGCGGCGGGTTGGAATCGGTCGAGGCTCGAACGGAAGAGATCCGCGAGCCCATCGTCGCCCTCGGCGCCGCCGGAGATGCCCGGTGGGCCTTGCTCGGCCGGGGTGACCTCCTCCGCGGGGACGACGGCCAGTGGGAACGAGAGGCCTCGCTCCAGGGGTACGCGGGGCGGTGCCTGCTTCCGACCGACGAGGGCGTCCTGGTGGGTACGTCCGAGGCCCATCTGTTCCGGCTCCGCCGGAGCGCGCTCGAGCTGGAGGACGCCTTCGAGCAGGTTCCGGGAAGGGACCACTGGTACACGCCGTGGGGAGGCCCACCCGACACCCGGTCGATGTCGGTGGACCGGGCCGGCACCGTGTACGTCAACGTGCACGTGGGCGGGATCGTCCGGGCCCGGCACGGCGGGGGGTGGGAGCCGACCATCGACATCGACGCCGACGTCCACCAGGTGCTCGGTCACCCGTCCCGGGAGAGCTTCGTCCTTGCCGCCTGCGCCGGGGGCCTGGCCACGAGCGACGACGGGGGCGACACATGGGATGTGACCGCCGACGGGCTTCACGGGTCCTACTGCAGGGCGGTCGCCGTAGCCGGCGACACCGTGCTGGTCAGCGCCTCGACCGGGCCGTTCACGTCCCAGGCCGCCGTCTATCGCCGTCCCCTGGATGCGGATGCTCCGTTCGACCGGTGCGGCGACGGCCTCCCCGAGTGGTTCCCGTCGAACATCGACTCCCACTGCCTGGCCGCGCTGGGCTCCGTGGTGGCGTTCGGTACGGATGAGGGCGAGGTGTGGGTCTCGGACGACGAGGGCCGGACATGGGATCGTGCCGCCGCGGAGATCCCCGCGGTGACGTGCCTCCTCATGACGTGACCCCGGCGGACGTCATCGCCACGGAGGCCCTGACCAAGCTCTACGGGCGACACCGCGGCATCGAGGATGTGACCTTCCAGGTCGAGCGGGTGTTCGGCTTCCTGGGACCGAACGGCGCCGGGAAGACGACGGCGATGCGGACGCTGCTCGACTTCCTCCGCCCGACCCGCGGCCGAGCCTCGCTGTTCGGGCTGGACAGCCGGGAGGCAAGCGTGGAGATCCGCCGCCGGGTGGGCTACCTCCCCGGTGAGCTGGCCCTCTACGGGCACATGACAGCCGAGGACCACCTTCTCTTCAGCGTGGCGGTAGTCGCGTTCGGCCGGCGGGACGTCCGGATCTAGCTTCGGGCCGATGCCCGGGCCAGGGTCCGCCGCCCCCACCGGGCCACGGCGAACGAACCCACCACCAGAGCCGCCCCGACGGCTGCGGACAGGAGGCCGATCCAGCCGTGGTTCGCCGAGAAATCGAGGGGACTCTCGACGATCTGCTCCTCGACGATCCTGATCCCGAACAGGACCACCCGGACCGGGGCCAGGAGAACCGTGCCCAGGAAGGAGACCACGAAGGGACGGTGGACCACGATCGGGGTGAACCCCCAGAGCACCGCGTAGCCCGCCGCGCCCCATGCCGCGCCGATCGCGGCCGCGACCACATGGAACCGGCTCACAACAGGGTGAACAGGTAGGCAGCGACGTGCCGGGCCTGCTCCTCGGAGAGCCCCAGGTTCGGCATCGCCGTCCCTGGCTCGATCGCCTGCGGGTCGATGAGCCATCGCACCAGGTTCTCCGGACGATTGCGGAGCTTTCCTGCGATGAAGCGCCTCCGGCCCACGTCGGTGAGCGGCGGGCCGACGACGCCGTCGGCCGCCTCGATCCCGGGGATGATGTGGCACGAACCGCACCCGAACGAAGCGATCAGCTCCGCTCCCCGTTCGGGGTCGCCTCCCTGGACCGACACGGCCTGCCCGCCGCCGACGAACCCGCAGGACACTAGCATCGCCGACCCGACCACAAATGCCGTTCCGGCTCGACGGCTCACGGCGAGCACGGGCGCAGGCTGAGGACCTGGAGGCCGCCCATGACGATGATCGGCAGGAACAGTCCCGCCGACAGCATCCCCGCGAACGCCATGAACGCCTCTCGCCCCGATCGCGGGTCCCGATCATCATTCCGGCGCCGGCTCCACCATCGGAATCCGATCACGCCCGCCGCCAGAGCGACCACCGCCGCGGCGGCGGTCAGGGCCAGTACCCAGGTCTCCACGCTGGCCCCCAGCACCATGCCCCGGGAGGCGGTGGCCGGTCCGCAGGCCGCGACCTCCTCCAGAAACCACCCCCCGGACAGTTGGACGGCCCAGGCCACGACGGCCCCCAGCGAGGCGAACCACAACGCCGGACCGCTTCCCGCCGTTCCCGTCCGCGCGTCCCCCATCACGCCGCCGCCAGGTAGAGCGACGAGAAGATGGCGATCCACACGGCGTCAACGAAGTGCCAGTACAGCGCGACGTTCCGCACGGTGGCGTGACGCTCGCCGTGGTAGAACCCTCGGCCGGCCTGGATCTGAACCCACAGGTTCAGCAGGAGCGCGCCCAGGACATGGGCCCCGTGGAACCCGGTGATCAGGAAGAACAGCGAACCGTACGCGTTCGTCTGGGGTGTGAACTGACGGAGGCTCTCCGAGTACTCGAACGCCTGGAGCACCAGAAAGGTCGTCCCCAGGACGAAGCTACACAGGAGGCCCACTCGGAGCCGGCCCCGGCTCCCCCGGCGGATCCCCGCGTCGGCGATGTGCATGGGGATGCTGCTGGAGAGCAGGATCACGGTCATGACCGAGGGGAGGAGGAGGTCCGGGGCCTCGATCCCCTCCGGCGGCCACAGGGCCGTGGCCCGGAACCGGAGGAAGAAGTAGGAGACGATCAACGAGGCGAAGAGGGCCGCCTCGGTGAGGATGAACAGCAGCATCCCCATCGTGCCCGTGGTCGGCTGGGACTCCCGGTAGAACGGCTCCGCCCGCTCCACCGAACCCATCACCGCGCCGTCTCCGGGGCGTCGGTTCGGAGGTGCCAGCCGCCGACACCCACCAGGAACAGAATGGTGCCCACGGCGGCCACGGCGAGCTCGGCCTCGGTCAGGAAGCCGACGAAGATCAGGGCCAGGGCCGCGGTGACCAGGAGCGGCCACCCCGACTCGTGGGGCATCTCCAGGATCTCGCTGGGCTCGGCGTCGAGGACCGTGGTGGCCACCGTTCGATGGCCCTCCGCCGGAACGGGCGTCCGGCCGACGGCCCGCTCGGCGTCACGGAGCCGGGCCTCCCGATCCCAGTTCGGGTGGCGGTCCCGCACATCCGGGATCACCGCGAAGTCGTACTCGGGAGGCGGCGAGCCCACAGCCCACTCCAGCGTGTCTCCTCCCCATGGGTCGTCGCCGGCCGCCTCACCCCGGCGGCGGGACACGACGATGTTCACCGCCGTGACCAGGATCCCGGCGGCCAGAACGAATGCTCCCACGGTGGCCAGGAGGTTGTACGGGTCCCACCCGAGGCCCTCCGGCCAGGTCCACACCCGGCGAGGCATCCCGAGCAATCCGGCGATGTGCATCGGGAAGAACGTCACGTTGAAACCAACGAAGATCAGCCAGAAGCTCCACCGACCCCAGGACTCGTTAAGCAGGCGGCCGGTGATCTTCGGGACCCAGTGGTACAGACCGGCGAAGACCGGGAATACCGCTCCGCCGAACAGGACGTAGTGGAGGTGGGCGACCACGAAGTAGGAGTCGGTGACCTGCTGGTCGAATGGGATCGAGGCGAACATCACCCCCGTCACGCCGCCGATGACGAACACCACCACGAAGGCCAGGCAGAACAGCAGCGGCGTGCGCAGCCGCGGCCGTCCGCCGAGGACGGTGGCGATCCAGGCGAACACCTGGACGCCGCTGGGGATGGTGATGATCATGCTCGCCGCGGCGAACAACCCCATGGAGATCTGGGGCAGGCCCACCGCGAACATGTGGTGGACCCAGACACCGAAGCCGATGACTGCCGTGGCCACCGTGGCCAGGGCGACCCACGTGTAGGCCACCATCGGCCTTCGGCTGAACACGGGGATCACTGACGAGACGATGCCCACCGCCGGCAGGAAGATGATGTACACGTCCGGGTGGCCGAAGATCCAGAAGAGGTGTTGCCATAGCACTGGGTCGCCCCCCGGGCCGGAGAAGAAGTGGAACCCGAACCGTCGCTCCACCAGCAGCATGATGTTCCCGGCCGTGAGCGGAGGAAGGGCCAGGACGATCGAGAACGACGCGGCCAGGAGGGCCCAGCAGAACAGGGGCATCCGAGCGATCGTCATCCCCGGCGCGCGGAGCTTGAGGATCGTGACGATGAAGTTGATAGCCCCGGCCGTGGTGGAGATCCCCAGGAAGATCAGGCCGAGCACGTAGAACTCGATGTTCAGCCCCGGAGTGAAGGCCCGCCCGGACAGCGGCGCGTAGTTGAACCATCCGTTGTTCGGGGCCACGCCGAAAAGGAGGCCGCCATACATGAACACGCCGGACGCCAGGAACACCCAGTAGCCGAAAGCGTTCAGGCGCGGGAAGGCCATGTCCCGGGCCCCCACCATGAGCGGGATCAGGAAGTTGCCGAAGCCAGATAACATCGGGGTGATGAACAGGAAGATCATGGTGATCCCGTGCATGCTGAACAGCTGGTTGAACGCCTCTGGCCCCACGAGCCTGCCGTCGGGAAGAGCCAGCTGGGCCCGGATGATCAGCGCTTCCAGTCCACCCAGGACGAAGAACGTGAACGCGGTAACCAGGTAGCGGACCCCGATCCGCTTGTGATCCACCGTGGTGAGCCACGTCCGCCACGTCCTCGGCTCGGCCCAGGCCCGCTCCATCCGGCGCGCGACGGTGGTGGCCACTACTCCAGCGTCTCCAGGTAGTCCAGCAGGGCCTGTAACTCGGGCCCCGACAGGCTCGTGGGCGGCATCCGGTTTCCCGGCTTGATGCGCTGGGGGTCGACGATCCATCCGCCGAGGTTGCCCCGCGTGTTGGGGACGGTCCCGGCCCCCAGCCACCGCCGGCCGGCCAGGTGGGTCAGGTCGGGCCCGACCGCCGCCGTGGCCTCCGTCCCCCGGATGGTGTGGCAGGCCACACAGGACGACGAGAGGAAGACCTCTTGGCCCTGGGCCGCCCCGTCCTCGACCGGTGCTGCGGCATCTCCGGCCTGGGCGGAAACCCAGCCGGCGAAGCGATCCGGCGTCTCAGCGATGACCAGGAAAGCCATCTGGGCGTGGGCCAGCCCGCAGAACTCGGCGCACTGCCCCCGGTACACTCCCGGGGCATCCGCCCGGATCAGGATGCGATTCGTTCGCCCCGGGATCATGTCGATCTTCCGGCTGAGACGCGGAACCCAGAGACTGTGGATGACGTCTCTGCTCCTGACCCTGAGCTCGACGGGGGTGTCCGTGGGGATATGGATCTCGTTGGCGGTGACGAACCCGGGATCGGGGTAGCGCACCTCCCACCAGAACTGCCGGCCGATCACGTCGACCGTCACACGGGCCTCGCCTCGCGGTGGCGCCGAGACGGACGGTAACGTGGCCACGGTGATCACGAACACCACGACCAGGATCAGGAACGGAACGATCACGCCGCCCACCACGACCAGTCCCATTCCGCCCCATCCCCGCTGGAGGGCCCTCGGTCGGCGGAGCGACGCCACCAGGACCAGCATGGTCACCACCGCAACGACGACCGCGGAGATGGCGAACAGGACCCACCACAGCGTGGCCACGTCGCGGGCTTCCGGCGAGGCCGGATCGAGCGCGGACTGGTCACCGCGGCAGGTGACGAAGAGGACCGGGGCCAGGAAGCCCACGGCCACGCCGAGGCGGCGGGTCACCCGGCTCGGCGGGTCAGCGTTCCGCTCATCG
>DASQTB010000117.1:0-10003 GCA_035642095.1 Actinomycetota bacterium
GACCCGACCGTCGCTCTCTCGGCCGCGCCCGGGCTCCTTGTGGCCCCGGCAGGCCGGTCCTACGCTACGCCCACCGCCGCATCGACCCCAAAGGCCCCCGCATGTCCGACAGTCTGTTCTCGTCCATCATGGGCCGCGACATGGCGGTCGACCTCGGCACTGCCAACACCCTCGTCTACGTGCGGGGACGCGGCATCGTCCTGAACGAGCCCTCGGTGGTGGCCGTCAACGTCCGGGACGGGCGCCCGCTGGCCGTCGGGCTCGAGGCCAAGCGGATGATCGGGCGCACGCCGAGCCACATCGAGGCCATCCGCCCGCTCAAGGACGGGGTCATCGCCAACTTCGAGATCTGCGAGAAGATGCTGCGCTACTTCATCCACCGCGTGCACCAGCGCCGGTGGGCGAAGCCCCGGATGGTGATCTGCGTGCCGTCGGGGATCACCGGTGTGGAGCAGCGGGCGGTGCAGGAGGCGGCCGAGTACGCAGGGGCCCGCAAGACACCGTTCATCATCGAGGAGCCCATGGCCGCCGGCATCGGTGCCGGCCTGCCCGTCCACGAGCCGACCGGGAACATGGTCGTGGACATCGGCGGCGGCACGACCGAGGTCGCCGTGATCTCGATGGGCGGCATCGTCACCGCCACCTCGATTCGGGTGGGCGGGGACGAGCTGGACGAGGCCATCATCGCCTACGCGAAGAAGGAGTACTCGATGGTCCTCGGGGAGCGCACCGCCGAGGCGCTGAAACAGGCCATCGGCTCGGCGTTCCCGACCCCCGACGAGATGATCGCCGAGATCAAGGGACGCGACCTGGTGAGCGGGCTCCCCAAGACGATCCACATCTCCGCCGAAGAGGTCCGGAAGGCGATCGAGGAACCGGTCAACGCCATCATCGACGCGATCAAGAACACCCTCGACCGGTGCCCGCCCGAGCTCGCCGCGGACCTGATGGACCAGGGGATCATCCTCACCGGTGGCGGGGCCCTGCTCCGGGGGCTGGACGAGCGGTTGAAGCACGAGACCGGGATGCCGGTGCGGGTTGCGGGTGACCCGCTGTACTGCGTGGTGCTTGGGTCCGGCCGGTGCCTCGAGGAGTTCGAGGCCATGAAGCGGGTCCTGGTCTCCTCCGGCCGCCGGTAGGCGGCATGGCCATCTCGCAACGACGCATCCGCAGCACCCGTCTCCTCGTCGTCGGCCTGCTCCTGGCCAGCCTGGTGACGATCACCCTCGATGCCCGGGGGGGACGGGAAGGCCCGCTGGCCACTGCCGGGCGGCTCGGGGCCACCGTGATGGGGCCCCTCCAGGAGGGGGTGGCCGCCGTGTTCCGACCGATCGGCTCCTGGGTCACCAACGTGTTTCGGGCCGGCTCGCTGGCCGAACAGAACGCGGCCCTGGAGGAGGAGCTGTCGCTGGTCCGCCGCCAGCTTCAGGAGGAGCTCTCGCTCCGCCGCGAGAACGAGGAGCTGCACGCGCTCCTGGAGCTTCGGGAGCGTCTGGGCTACGACGCCACGGACACCGTGGGCGCGACGGTCGTGGCCGAGTCCGTGGGGAACTTCGAATGGTCCGTCGTCATCGATCGGGGCTCGCTCGACGGTGTCACCGTCGATACGCCGGTCATCGCCGCGGAGGGGCTGGTCGGCCGGGTGATCGAAGTGAATCCCTTCACCTCCAAGGTGCTCCTCATCATCGACCCGGACTCCGCGGTCAGCGCCCGGCTGGCCTCGAGCGGCGAGCGCGGTTTCATCGAGGGTCAGCGAGACGAGCCGCTCCGGATGGAGCTGGTCAATCCAGAGACCGAGGTTCGGCCGGGGGAGATCGTCGAGACCTCCGGCTACCAGCTCGAGGAAGACCTGCAGGGTCTGTACCCTTCGGGGGTCCCCATCGGGGTCGTCGATCGGGCGGCCCCCGCCGAGGACGACGTCCGGCTGGAGATCCTGGTCCGGCCGAACGTCGACTTCTCCCGGCTGGCGAACGTGCTGCTCGTCACGGACACCATGGCGGTGGATGCCGACGCCCCACCCTCGCCGTCTCCTAGCCCGGCGGAGGACGAAGGCCGTCCGTAGGCCATGCCGCTAGACTGGCCGGGTGCGACGGACGCTCGCGTGGGCCGCGATCGTCGTCACCGCCCTGCTGCTCCAATCGACGGTCTTCGCCCAGATCAAGCTGGCCGGAGCCAAACCGGAGCTCATGTACCTGGTGACGATCGTGCTGGCCATGCTGGAGGGGCCGAACTCCGGTGCGGTGGCGGGGTTCTCGGCAGGCATGGCCCAGGACTTCCTCCTCAACGATCCGAAGGGGATGACCGCCCTGGTCCTCACCCTGGTGGGGTACGTCGTCGGGATCGTCCGGCAGTTCATCACCACGCCCAGCCCGGCCCTGCCCACGATCCTGGTTGGATCCGCCACTGCGGCGGGGCTGCTGTTCTACGGGTTCGTGGCGTTCCTGCTGGGCCGTCTGCCCGGAGATGTGCTGTTCCTCCTTCGAGTGGCCTTCCTCGCGGCGATCTACAACGCAGTCCTCACCCCCCTCCTGTACCCGGTGCTTCGGCGGGTGGCCGAGCTCTCCCGGACGAAGAAGGTGTACCGGTGGTGAGATGACCGACGCCAAGCTGGGGAGGCGGCTGGTCACGGTGGCGGCGGTGATCTCGTTCGCCTTCTCCGCTCTGGTGACCCGCCTGTGGTTCCTCCAGGTCCTGGCGGCCGAGGAGTATCGAGACCAGGCGACCGGGAACTACGTCCGCCTGATCCCGGTCCCCGCTCCGCGGGGCCGCATCCTCGACCGAAACGGACGGGCGCTGGTCGACAATCGGCGGGCCATCGTCATCACCGTGGATCGCCAGAAGGTGGGCGACGAGGAAGCCCTGCTTCGTGACCTCTCAGCCCTGCTGGACGAGCCGATGACGGATCTGGGCGAGCGTCTGGGCGACCCCGATTACCTCCCGTACCAGCCGGTCCCGGTGTACGAGGGCGCCTCGGAGACGGTGGCCATTTACCTGAAGGAGCACGCCGACGACTTCCCAGGCGTTGACGTTCGGGAGGCGGGCGTCCGGAGATATGCGGAGGGCGGCCTGGCTCCCCACGTCCTCGGGTATCTGGGCCAGGTCAATCCCGAGGAGCTCAAGGATCCGTCGTTCGTCGACCTCCGTCCGGGGCAACTGGTCGGGCGGGGCGGCGTCGAGCAGCGCTACGAGGAGTACCTCCGTGGCACCGACGGCTGGCTCAAGCAGGAGATCGACGCTCAGGGTGAGCTCCAGGGCACGCTCGGGGTGCGGGACGAGACTCCTGGGAACGACGTCGTCCTCTCCCTGGACGCGGACATCCAGCGGCTGGCGGAGGAGACCATGGAGGAGGCGGTGTCCCAGGCTCGAGGGATCGCCACGATCACCGGGTACCTAAAGGCCACCGGTGGCGCCGTGGTGGTCCTCGACCCGAACGATGGCCACATCGTGGCCCTGGCCTCCTACCCGACGTTCGACCCGGAGTTGTTCCTGGAGCCGCTGACCTCCAGGGAATACCGTCGCCGGTTCCTCCTCCCAGGGCGGAACTATCCGCTTACCAACCGGGCCATCGCCGGTCTGTATCCGCCCGGATCGACATTCAAGCCCTTCGTGGCCGCGGCCGCGCTCCGGGCCGGCTATGCGAGCCCCGAGGGCTTCTATCCCTGCCCGCCGGACTTCGTGGTCCCCGGGGACACCTCGGGAACCGTGTTCGGCAACTGGACCGACGCAGACCTGGGCGTTCTGTCGTTCGCCGACTCGCTGATTCGGTCGTGCGACACGGTGTTCTACAAGTGGGGACTCGACTTCTACGCGGACCGAAAGCCCCGAGGGGAGCTCATGCAGCATCAGCTCCGTCAGTGGGGGTTCGACGAGTTGACCGGGATCGACATCCCCGGGGAGCAGGAAGGCCGGATCCCGGACGCTCGATGGAAGCAGGCCGTCCACGCCCAGTATCCCGAGCTGTTCCCCGAGTCGACGTGGCTCCCGGGCGACAACATCAACATGTCGATCGGGCAGGGCGACGTGCTGGTCACGCCGCTCCAGCTGGCCACGGCCTACGCGGCGCTGGCCAACGGCGGGACGCTCTATCGGCCGCAGCTGGCCCTGCGGGTCCAGGAGCCGGACGGGGCCATCATCCGAGAGTTCGAAGGCGAGACGATCGGTCGGATCAACGTTCGGCCATCCCACGTCGCGGCGATCACGAACGCGCTGCGGGGAGTGGTTCAGGGCAGCGGCACCGCGGCCGGCGCGTTCAGCGGGTGGGACCACACGGCGTATCCCGTCGCCGGGAAGACCGGAACCTCCGAGGTGCACGGGAAGCAGCCCCACTCCTGGTTCGCGGCGTACGCGCCGGCGGATGACCCCGAGTTCGTCGTCGTGACGGTGGTCGAGGAGGGTGGACACGGCTCCCAGGTGGCGGCGCCGATCGTCCGCCGAATGCTGGAGGGGCTCCTGGACCTCGAGCCGAGCGCCTTCTCCATCGAGGCGACGGAGACCGACTGATGGACGTCACGCTGGGTCGGTGGGTGCATCGGGAAGGTGCCCTGCGCCATCTCGACCCGATCCTGATCGTCACCGCGTCCGCTCTGGCCCTGTACGGCCTGTTCATGGTGTACTCGGCGACCCACCAGGGCCTGGAGTCACTGGGCGAGGACCCCGGCTTCTACCTGAAAAAGCAGGTGGCGTTCCTGATGCTGGGGGTCATCGCCATGATCGTCGCGGCCACGTTCGACTATCGCCTGGTGAAGGTCTACGCCCCGATCGCGTACGGAGCGGTGGTCCTGGCGCTCCTCCTGGTCCTCACCCCGCTCGGGGACGAGACGGCCGGCGCGCAGCGGTGGATCACGCTGTTCGGGTTCCAGTTCCAGCCCTCCGAGCTGGCCAAGCTGACCGTGGTGGCCGTGCTGGCGTCCTACCTGTCCGAGCTTCGCGAGGTGCGGTTGGAACATGTGTGGCGAGCCGGGTTCATCGCCGGGGGACCGATGGCCCTGATCTTCCTTCAGCCCGACATCGGGACGATGATGGTGTTCGGAGGGGTGTTGATCGGCCTGCTGGTGGTGGCCGGCGCCCGGGCCCGGCACATCGCCATCCTGGTGGGGATGGCCCTCTTCGGAGCGATCATCGCCTTCAACCTCGGCATCGTGAAGGACTACCAGATCGCTCGGCTGACGAGCTTCCTCGATCCCGCGGCCGACCCGCTCCGGGCCGGCTACAACCGGCAGCAGGCTGAGATCGCCATCGGGGCCGGTGGCCTGTTCGGGCGGGGGTACCTCAACGGTACCCAGACGAACCTCGACTTCGTCCCCGAGCAGCACACCGACTTCGTGTTCACGGTCGTCGGCGAGGAGCTGGGCTTCGTTGGTGCCACCGGGCTCCTGGGGCTGTACGCGATCCTCTTGTGGCGAGGGTTCCGGACGGCCCTTATGTCCCGGGACGGATTCGGGACCCTCCTGGCGATGGGGATCGTGACCATGTTCGCCTTCCAGGTCTTCGTGAACGTCGGGATGACCATGGGCATCATGCCGGTCACTGGCATCCCGTTACCCCTGGTCTCCTACGGGGGGACCTCGATGATCGTCAACTGGATAGCGGTGGGCCTTCTCCTCAACGTCCATATGCGCCGGTTCAAATAGCGGCTTCCGGGGAACCGGTGGATCCCCCTGGTATCCTTGTATCGGTGCCCCCGTTCGACGACCCCGCGGTCCGGGCCAGCCGGACCATTCCCCAGGAGCCCCACCAGGGGCGGCCTGCGTACTCGAGCGGGATCAGTGACGTGCCGGCTGACACCCCCTGGGCCCGCGCCCCCTCGGGCGCGAGCGGCCCGGCGTGGCGGCCGGATGGGAGCTTCGGGCTCCCCGAGATGAAAGGACCGTTGCATGACCGACGAAGCGCGGGACCCCCAGGCCGAACAGGCCGGCGAGGGGTCCGCCGAGGCGCGTCCCCGCCCCCGCCGCCGGCGGCGAGGCGGTCGTGGGCGCAGCCGGGGCGGTTCGAGCTCCGCCCAGCAGCAGGAGTCGACACAGAAGGAGCCGGCCAAAGGATCGGCTGAGGAGTCGGCCGACCAGACGGCCGGCCAGGACGCCGCGACGACCAACGAGGCGTCCGGGAAGTCAGGCGCATCGACCACCCCATCGGGGCGGACCCGCAAGCGCTCGGGATCGCGCCGTCGTCGATCGTCCTCCTCCTCCTCCCGTTCGGCCACGAAGCAGCCGCAGCCCGACGTTCCGATGTCGGATGCTGGAGATGGATCCGCTCCGTCCGAGGGCCCGGCGTCCGAGACGAAGCCGAAGGCAGGTGAGGATGGCCAGAAGCCCCAGGAGACGCCCTCGACACGACGCCGCCGGCGAAGGCGGCGGCGCAAGCCCGGGGAGCGGACCGAGAACGGAGATGCCGCTGAGCGGTCGGCCTCCACCGCCGATGCGTCCGCCGCCGGAGCGGCCACCGCGGCCACGGCCGCGATCGAGTCCGTCGCTGCCCGGACGCCGACCCGGACCTCGCGGGCCGCTCGACGGGGCTCGGCCGACCGCCGGCGGCGCCGCCCAACCGTGCATGCGCCGCGGCGAACCGACAAGACGATGCTCATCACCGAACACCTCGACCGGCTGCAGATCGCCGTCGTCGAGGGACGGGAGCTCGTCGAACACTACGTGACCCGGACCGGGGGCCGCTCGATGGTCGGGAACGTCTATCTCGGTCGGGTCCAGAACGTCCTCCCGGGGATGGAGGCGGCCTTCGTGGACATCGGCCGGGGACGGAACGGTGTCCTGTACGCCGGCGAGGTCTCGTACGACGAGGATGTCGACGCCGGCCAGCGCCGGATCGAGCAGGCCCTGAAGCCCGGCCAGTCCGTGATCGTTCAGGTGACCAAGGATCCGCTCCGGGGGAAGGGTGCCCGGCTGACCGCGCAGATCAGCCTGCCCGGGCGATACCTGGTCTACGTCCCGGACGGAGGGGCGTCCGGGATCAGCCGGCGGCTCCCCGATGCCGAGCGCGAGCGGCTCCGCCGGATCGTCAAGAAGATCCGTCCGTCGGAGGCGGGCGTCATCGTCCGAACCGCGGCCGAGGGCGCCGACGAGGAAGACCTGGCTGCGGACCTCGAACGGCTGAAGAAGATGTGGGAGCAGGCCCGCCGCAAGGGCCGCCGAGGAAAAGCGCCCAAGGCGCTCTACGAGGAGCCGGACCTGGTCGAACGGGTGGTTCGGGACGTGTTCTCTCCCAGCGAGTTCCAGGAGATCGTGACGGACTCCAGCGAGGTATTCGAGAACGTGGGCCGCTACCTGAGGGACGTCGCGCCGGAGCTTTCCGACCGGCTCCGGCTGCACGAGGGCACCCTGCCGCTGTTCGAGGAGTTCCATGTCTCCGAGCAGATCCACAAGGCCCTGGAGCGGAAGGTGTGGCTCCCGTCGGGTGGTTACCTGATCATCGACCGGACCGAGGCGATGACGGTCATCGACGTCAACACCGGGAAGAGCGTGGGCAAATCGAACCTCGAGGAGACGGTGGTTGGGACGAACCTGGAGGCCGCGGGGGAGATCGCCCGACAGCTCCGACTCCGAGACATCGGCGGCATCATCGTCATCGATTTCATCGACATGCTGTTCGAGAGGAATCGAGCCGACGTGATCCGGAGGCTCCAGGAGGCCCTCTCCCAGGACAAGACGCGCTCTCAGGTCTTCGACATCACCCCGCTGGGGCTTCTGGAGATGACGCGGAAGAAGGTGTCCGCCGGGTTGCTGGAGGCGTTCAGCGAGACATGTCCGACCTGTGAGGGTCGCGGTATCTTGATCACGCACGATGTCTGAGCCGGAAGGAGTGGCATGTACGCGGTGGTGAAGGTGGGAGGCAAACAGGAACGCGTGGAGCCGGGAGACGTGATCGAGGTCGAGCTCATGAAGGCCGATCCCGGCGACGTGGTCGAGCTCCCACCGATCGTGGTGTTCGACGACGACGGGAAGGCTCACGTCGGAAGGGATCTATCGAAGGCCACGGTCAGGGCCAAGCTTCTCGGTGACAAGAAGGGCGATAAGCTCCGCGTGTTCAAGTACCGGCCGAAGAGCGGTTACCGGCGGAGCCAGGGGCACCGACAACTACTCACGCTCCTGGAGATTCAGGAGGTGGCGCTCAGCCCCCAGAAGAAGGCCACCGCGGCGGCGGAGAAGGAGCCAGCCCCGGCCAAGAAACGGGGGCCCACGAAGCCGGCGGCCAGAAAGTCAACCGCAGCCTCGACCGCCGGCCGGAAGAAAGCAGCCGCCAAGAAGGCCACCGCCAGGAAGTCCTCCACGAAGGCCACGGGGAAGAAGGCCACCGGGAAGCGAACCTCCCGGAAGACCTCAACCTAGGGCTGGTATCCTGAGGTCGCCATGGCGCACAAGAAGGGTGCATCGGCGTCCCGGAACGGCCGGGACAGCGAGTCCAAGCGGCTCGGCGTAAAGGCGTTCGGCGGATCGAGCGTCAAGCCCGGATCGATCATCGTCCGCCAGCGAGGGACCAGGATCCATCCTGGCGTGGGCGTTCGCCGGGGCGGCGATGACACCCTCTTCGCCACGGTTCCGGGCACCGTTCGGTTCCACTCCTCGCGCGGCCGCCGCCTGGTCTCGATCGACCAGGCCTAGGTGGCCGGCGACCTCCGCCGGCGAGTCGCCGAGCGTCTCTGGATCTTCCTCTTCATCGTCGTTGGCTTCCTGTTCGCCCTGCTCGCCCCACCGGTGATGGGAGTCCCGCTGGCGGTCGCGTCCGCCGGCCTGGGGACGCTCGACGCCTACGTCCATCGCCGTCTGGTCGGGGGGCAGTGGTTGGCCGCGGCGGTGATCTTTGGGGTGATGTGGGTCGCCTTGTCGATGGCCGCGGTCCTCACCGGGGCGGCCAGCGGGCTGGCCGTCTTCCGGTTCTGACGTTCATCCGATCCCGGCCGCGTCACGGATCGCTCGGACCCACCGATCGATCCGTCCCCGGAGCTGCTTGGACCTCGTCCGAAGGGCCATCGCCGAGGCGGTACGTTGGAGGCCACGCGTTGGTCGGGCCCACGTCCTCCCGGCGGTGGTCGGAAGCGGCGGCGGCTCGGCGAAGTAAACGAACAGCACTCCTGGCTCGGCTCGGGCGTCGGTGTAGTTGACCTCCAGGATCGGAGATCCTCGGACACGCCGAGCCCGACGGATGCGGTTCGTTGGGATGGGGAGGGGATCCTCGTCGCCGCGAGGCGTGAACGTGAGGGCGTGGCGTTCGAGTGACAGTGTTCCCGTGACGGCGTCGGGGTTGCCCGGTCGAACCAGCCACGCAGTCACGGGAGGAACGTTCACCGAACCTATACTCGTCCACGTGGCCGGGTTCGTCGACGAGGCGGTGATCGAGGTCCGCGGTGGCCGGGGCGGCGACGGGGCGGCGTCGTTCCGGCGCGAGGCGCACGTCCCCCGGGGAGGGCCCGACGGCGGCGATGGAGGCCAGGGCGGCGATGTCGTCCTAGAGGTGTCCGGGGATGTCTACGACCTGTCTTGGCTGGCCACCCATCCCCACCAGCGAGCTGTCTCCGGTGAGCCCGGCCGGGGGTCGAACCGGCGAGGGGCCGACGGCCAGGACCTCATCCTCCGGGTGCCGGACGGCACCGTGGTTGTCGAGGAGCGAGGGCTCGTGGCCGACCTGGTAGGCGCGGGCGCCCGAGCGGTGGTCGCCCGCGGGGGTCGCGGTGGCCGGGGGAACGCCACCCTGGCGTCCGCCAGCAACCGGGCTCCCACCGAAGCCGAGCGGGGCGAACCCGGGGAGGAGCATCGGTTGGAGCTGGAGCTCCGGCTGGTGGCGGACGTCGGCCTGGTCGGGCCACCCAACGTGGGGAAGTCGACCCTCCTGTCGAAGCTCACCGCGGCCCGGCCAAAGGTTGCCGACTATCCCTTCACGACGCTGGCCCCGAACCTCGGCGTGGCGGGGAACGATGGCGCCCGGTTCGTGGTGGCGGACGTCCCGGGCCTGATCGAAGGAGCGCACCGGGGGCGGGGACTGGGCGACCGTTTCCTCC
>DASQTB010000118.1:0-12315 GCA_035642095.1 Actinomycetota bacterium
TCCCCGGCTCCGGCCAGCTCGCCGACCCGGACCTCGTGCAGGATTTTGCCGGGTTCCTCGTCCCTCCACTCGTCGACGCGATCGCCCTGCAGCTCCGCCAGGGCCCGGAGCGCGGTCCAGGCCAGCGAGGGGTTCACCCCGAGTGCCTGATATGCGGTGATCAGCGCGTCTCGGCCGAACAGCGCCGAGTACCACGGGATCCCGGCATCGATCGACGCCGCCCCATCGTGCTCCGGGCCGGACTGGAGCATCCGGAGGTCGAGGATGGCCCGGTCGAGGAACCGGGACAGCTGCACGTTCGTCGTCCGAAACCGGGTGCACCGCTTCCGCCACCGTCCGTACTCGCGGCCCAGCCGATCATCCGCCTGCTGCATCGACATCCGGGCCGGCTCCTCATCGCCCACCTCGGGAGCCACCTCGACCACGATCTCCAGGTCCTCCCCGGGGCGAGCCTTGAGATCGAACATCGCCCGGGAGTGGTCGAGCTCGTCCGGGGCCGGCGAGAACCGGATCGTGGTGGTCCGGACCTCTCCGTCGAGACCGCGGTAGGCCAGGGTTACCCGGCTTCGTTCGACCCGCGGCTCCTGCCGCTGTCCGCTCCGCTCCCGAACGAGGCCTCGGATCTCGAAGACGTCCAGGAAGTCGGCGTCGAAGTCGACGGTGAGGGAGATGGCCCGGACCTTCGTCCCGAAGTTGCGGACCCGGATCCGTTCGAACAGCGACCCGGACAGGACCCGGAACCGCTGGACCGAGACGTTCTCCTTCCGGTGGACCCCTTCCACATCGATGGTCTCGAACGGATAGGTGAGCTCGACGATCTGCGAGTAGTTCCGCTCCGTCGACGAATGGAGCAGTACCGGGGCCAGGCCGCTCACGTCCAGCTCCAGCCCGGACAGGAACCGGGTGTCGCGGTGATACAGGCCCAGGGCGGCGGAGTTGCCCTCCGGGACGTTGCCCTGCCGATCCGTGACCAGGAACGTGCGATCGTCCTTGATGACCTGGACGTCCCGGATGTCGACGACCGGACCCGTCTGGGTCATGGCCGGATGCTACTCGACGGGCGCGACCGGCTGGCGGCGGCCCTGGGCCGTGACCGCCACGTAGATGCCGACCAGGACCAGGGCGCCGCCGGCCACGGCCGACAGCGGCGGCACCTCGCCGAACAACGCCAGCGCCAGGAGCGACGCGCCGACCGGCTCCCCCATGATCCCCACGGCCACGACCGTCGCGTCGACCTCCCGGAGGAGGTAGTTGAACACGGTGTGACCCAGGATCTGCGGGCCGGCGGCCATCAGCCCGAACAGCGCCCATTGTCGGGCGTCGTATCCAAACAGCGGCGTGCTGCTGACGAGCAGCCCGACCAGCAGGAGCGCGGAGCACACCCCGTAGACGATCCCGGTGTAGGTCGGCAGCGACAGCCGCTGGCGAAGCCGCCTGCCGACGAGGAGGTACCCGGCGGCCGTCACCGCCCCGAGGAGGGCCAGCAGGTCGCCGGCGAACGCTCGAGTGGAGACGGCGAAGTCGAACCCTGAGATGAGCACGGCCCCGGCCAGCGACAGGATGATGCCGGTCACCGCGGCGGTCCGGATCCGCTCGCCGAACAGGAGGCGCGCGCCGGCGGCGGCCCAGATCGGCTGGGAGGTGACGAGGACGGTGCTGGCCGCCACCGTGGTCAACGTGACCGACGGGATCCACGCTCCGAAGTGCACCGCCAGGAGCGCCCCGGCCAGAACCAGGGCCCCGGCATCCCGCCGCCCCACGCTGCGGACCTCGTGTCCCCGGGCGACCAGGGCGATCGGCAGCAGGACCGCCGCGGCGAACAGGTTCCGGTAGAACGCCACCGCCAGGGGCGGCGCGTCGGCCAGCCGGATCAGTGGGGCCGACGTCGATACGGCGGTGACGCCGAGCGTCAGCAGCAGCGCGTGCCGGGCTCTCACCGGGCGACCCGGGCCACCCTCTCCCGTCCCCCCGGCCGGGCCATCCGCCGAAACCGACGGAGCATCGCTGCCGCGTTCGCCGGCACGGCCGATAATGTAGGCCACCCATGGAGGCGATCACCGGAGCCGACACCTTCTACGACGCGGGCAGCGAGGGCTGCGCCGGCCCGGCGCTGAGCGACATCAACCGGATCTTGGCCGCCCTCGACCCGGGCCAGACCCTGGAGGTGAGGTCGGAGGACGCCACCGGGAGGGAGAGCTTCCGGTCGTACTGCCGGCTGAGGGGACACGTGATCGAGCGCGAGGTTCGAGGGCCGGACGGCGCCGACCGGATCTTGGTCCGGAGGGCCTGATGGGCGGGCTCCTGATCCACGCCAGCCACGGCGCCGAGGATCCCGAGCGGGCCACGCTCCCCTTCATCGTCGGCAACAACGCCGCCATCGCCGGGCAGGACGTGAAGGTGATGCTCACCGTGGAGGGCGTGTGGCTGGCCACCGACGGCGGGGCCGAGGGGGTGCACAAGGAGGGCCTGCCGCCCCTGGCCGAGGTCATCAAGGAGTTCGTGGCCAACGGCGGCGAGGTGTGGGCCTGCCAATCGTGCACCAAGCCCCGGGGCATCACGGAAGACGGCTTGATCGACGGCGCCCGGATCGCGGCAGCCATGCAGGCCGTCGAGTTCCTGGCCGGCGGCGCGGCCAGCCTGTCGTTCTGACGCCGACCTGCTCGGCTATCCTCCGCCCCGTGACCGTCGCGGTCTTCGGGGCCGGGGCCATGGGCACCGCCCTGGCCATGCACCTTGCCCGAAAGGGCGAATCGGTGGCGTTGTGGGGCAGCGAGCACGACGCCCGCGTGCTCCCCGACCTGGTCGAGCGACGGACCCACCCGGCGCTGCCCGAGCGGCTCCCCGATGATCTGGTCGTTCACGGCCCCGGTGGCCTGGAGGACGCCGCCGCCGGAGCGTCCGTGGCCGTGATGGCCGCCCATTCCGGTGGAGCGCGATCGCTCGCCAGGCTGGTCGCTCCCGCCCTCGGTGCCACGACCCGGGTGGTGGTGTCCATCGCCAAGGGCCTCGAGCCGGAGAGCCGGGCCCGGATCTCCGAGGTGTACGCCGAAGAGCTGGACGGACGGCGGGTGGTCGCCGTGGGCGGTCCGGCCCTGGCCGCGGAGGTGGCCGAGGGCCTCCCCTGCGCCGCGGTGATCGCCTCGACCGATCCCGCCGCCCTGGCCGAGGCCGCCGGCGTGCTGGCCTCGGAGGCGTACCTGATCCACGCCACCGACGACTGCGCCGGGCTGGAGATCTGCTCGACCGCCAAGAACGTGGGGGCCATCGCCGAAGGCGTTCTCGAGGCAATGGGCCAGGCCCGGGAGCAGGGCTTCAAGAACGCCCGGGCGGCCCTGTTCACCCAGGCCGTGGAGGAGATGGCCGCCCTCACGGTGGCCTTCGGGGGCCGTCGGGATACCGCCTTCGGCCTGGCCGGCATGGGCGACCTCCTGGTGACCAGCCTGGGGGGGCGGAACCGGCAGTACGGCGAGCTGATCGGCTCCGGGGTCGAGCCGGCCCGGGCCGCGGTGGACATGGAGGCTCGGGGGATGACGGTGGAGGGAGTCGAGTCGGCCCGGGACATCCACGTCCTGGCCGAGGAACGGAGCCTCGACCTGCCGGTCCATCAGGCCGTCTACCAGGTGGTCCACAAGGGCGCTCCGCCGGAGAGCGTCCTCACCGCGCTTCGCTAGCTCACGGCCAGCCCTGGTGGGCCGTCCGGAAGGTGGCGGCGGCGGCCGGCGTGGTCGGACCGTAGACGGCGTTGCTGATCGGGAGCCGGATTCGGATCTCGGCCAGCTCCCGACGCGAGAACTCGCAGGGCACCGTGATCGGGTCCACACCGTAGACCCGGGCTCCGTTCAGGCCGAGGATCTTGGCCTTGATCTCCTTGGTCAGCCGGGGATAACCGAACCGCCGCTGGAGCTGGTCCGAGATCTGGAACGAGCGCAGCGCCTGGATCTGGTCCTGGGGAGACCCGTAGAACAGACAGTCCGTGCCCCACACCACGTTGTTCTCGCCGATGTACCGGAGCAGCTTGCCCAGGACGTGCGCCGCCTGGGTCGGGTCCCGCATCACGTTCCACCAGGTCGTCCCGATCTCGGCGTACACGTTCTGGTTCGGCCCGACCCCGGCCCGGCGCATCGAGGTGATCAGCCGATTGATCCCCTGGTTCGCCGTGGCCCGGCTGTACTGGCCCTCGACGAGCTCGTTCTCGTAGCCCGAGTGGTAGATGACGAAGTTCATGTCCGGGTGCGCGGCCGCGGCCGGGCCGACGTCCTCCGGCGAGGCGTAGGGGCTTCCCCCCGACAACCCCTTGTGGATGCAGATGTTGTGGATCCCCAGCCGACGGGAGGCGTCGATGAACCGCTCCCCCACCCGGGGGAGCGATGGGTCGTGGTCATCCAGCCACCACGCGTTCCCGGGCTGGCCGAAGGCGTCGGGGAAGTTGGTGAACGTCTTCCACCCCACGATCGGCGACCGGCCGGCGAGGTCCTCCATGGCCTCCAGGTTGGCCCGCAGCGGGCCGACGTTGGGGAGGGCCTGACCGTGGAGGAGGACGCGGTCGTCACGGCACAGGGCCCGGGCCACTTTGCGCGTGTCATCCATGACCTCGACGCTCAGGGGACTGCCCTCCGGCGCGATCGGCAGCGCGGACAGCACGACCATCGTCGTGTCGCTCTTGAGGAACATCTCGTCCATGAACTGCCGGATCCCGAAGCACGCTCGGGGGTCGTCCTCGCCGCAGTCCTGCTGGGGGAACCGTGTCCAGAACGTGTCGTCCCGAGCCGCCGGGTTCACCTCGTACTCTAGGAGATGGCCCTGGACGTCGAACACGAACTCCTCCCCACCGACCTCCTCCATGGCAGCGTCCGGATCGAGCGTCGCCTCGGGGGAGACCTCGTAGCTCCCTCCCGGTTCCCGGCCGGCCATCCGGGCGGCCTCCCGGCTGCACGCGTTCAGGACGAACAGCGTGGTGGCCGCCCCGCACGCCGACAGGAGGAACTCCCGGCGGCTGACTCCAACCCGGCGGGCGTTCCGGTCGCACAGGCCCCGGGCCAGGCGGATCGTCTCCCGGAGCAGCGGCGACAGGGGCGCCGGATCGTACTCACCGTTGGAGACCGGCCCCAGCTTGATCGGCAGGCCCGGATCACGTTCCCGCCACGAGGTACAGCCCATCGTTCGTAGGACGGCTCACCCTGCCGCCCGGTTCTCAGCCTGCCGGTTCGGGAACCGCCGTGGGGACGGTCCGTCGCCGGGAGATCCCGACCGCGACGACCCCGGCCAGCACCAGGACGACGCCCAGGAGTTGAAGGGCAGAGGGCGATTCGCTGAGGATCAGCATCGCCAGGAGGACCGCGCCGACCGGCTGGACGGTAAGGAGCATCGACGTCACCGCCGCCGGGAGCCGGGGCAGGGTCACGGAGATCAACAGCCAGCCCACCACCTGGGAGGTCAAGGCCAGGGCCACCAGCCAGCCGAACGCGGGCCAGCCCGGCGTCGGATCGAGCGTCCCCAGGGACAACCCGATCCCCGTGCCGACCACCGCAGACGTGGCCGTGGCGTCGAACAGCGGTCCGGCCGGCCGGCGAAGGTCCTGGTTCCCTCGACGGAGGACCAGGATGAATCCGGTATACGCCAGCGACGTGAGGATGCCGAACATGACGCCGCCGACCGGGTCCCGTCCGAACGCGGCATCCTCCAGGACCCCTGAGATCAACACGATCCCGGAGAGGGCTACCGGGATGGCGGCCAGGATCAACCGGCCGGGCCGCTCGCCGAGGATCGCCCAGGCGGCCAGGGCCACGAACACCACCTGAAGGTTGCCCAGGACGGTGGCCAGACCGGCACCGACCGACTGGATCGATCGATGCCAGAACGCCAGGTCGAGGGCGAAGAACACGCCGGCGGCCACGGCCAGCGCGCGATCCCTCGTGGTCCGGGGGCCGAACGACCTCCGTTCGCTAGAGGCCAGGAGGCCGAGGACGGGGACGGCCAGGAGACACCGGAACACCGCCGCGGTGTCCGGGGTGACATCGGCCAGGCGGACCAGGATGCCGGAGAACGCGATGCACAGGGCCCCGCCGAGGGCGGTAACGCCGGGGCGCGCACCGAGCCACCCGGGGACCGCCTGCCGCTGGGAAGACATCGACGGAGACTAACAACCCCCGAGGATGGTCCTGGCCGAGGAAGGTGCCAACGGGTAAACTGAGAATGAGGGTTTCGGTTCGTGGTCTTGGCTTCGAGCAGTTCCCTCGCCGACCCGCGGGTCGGCGGCCTACCGGTCAGCAGTCAGGTCCGGGCGAGGCCACGAAAGGAGGGGACAGCTTGTGGCAACCGGCACCGTGAAGTGGTTCAACCCCGACAAGGGGTACGGCTTCATCACCCGGGAGGACGGCCCTGACGTGTTCGTGCACTTCAGCGCCATCCAGGGTGAGGGGTATCGCAACCTCGACGAGAATCAGAAGGTCGAGTTCGAGATCACCCAGGGTCCCAAGGGCGACCAGGCGGCGAACGTCCGCCTGATCGAGTAGGGAACCGAAGGAGCTCCGAGAGCCCGCCGCACACCGCGGCGGGCTCTCGTCGTTCTAGCCCTCTCTCGTCTTCAGATACTTGAGAAGGCCGCCGGCCAGTAGCTGCTCTCGCTCGTGCCGGTTCAGGTCGTTCCGCACCATCACCGTCTCCCCGTCCAACTCCAGGGTGAACTCCTTGCTCCCCGACCCGATCTCCTCCCGGATGCGGGGGAGCCGCCAGGTGTCCCCGAGCTGGGCCTTGTTGTAGACCTCGTCGTCGATAAGCAGGGGGACGATCCCGTTATTGATCAGGTTCCGGCGATGGATCCGGTGGATCGCCTTGGCGAACACCGCCCGGACCCCGAGCTGGAGCGGCGCCAGCGCGGCGTGCTCCCGGGACGATCCCTGGCCGTAGTTGTCACCGCCGACGATGAAGCCACCGCCCCATTCCTTGGCCCGCGTCACGAACTGCGGGTCCTCCTTCTTGAACACGTACTCCGCGATTGCCTCGATGTTCGACCGCTCTTGGAACACGAGGACACCGTCGGGCGACATCGAGCCCGTGGAGATGTTGTCGGGGAGCACGATCAGCACCTTGCCCTCCAGCGCGTCGGGGAGCTCGGGCGGGACCGGCGGCGGCTTGATGTTCGGGCCCCGCCAGATCTCGACGTTCCTGGCCTCCTCCGGAGAAGGCGGCATGATCAGCATCGAGTCGTCGACCACCGGCTCGGGGGCATCGATCCGGGGCGGCTCGAGCTCGAGGTCGCGCGGGTCCGTGATAACGCCTCTTAGCGCGGTGGCCCCGGCCACGGCCGGCGAGGTCAGGTACACGTAGTCGTCCTCGGTTCCCGAGCGGCCCTGGAAGTTCCGGTTCATGGTCCGGACGCTCGGCCGGCCAGAGGGAGGGGCCATACCCATCCCCACGCAGGGACCGCAAGCCGGCTCCAACAGCCGGGCTCCCGCCGAGACGTACTCCGCCAGCACGCCCGACCGGGCAATGGCGTCCAGGGCCTGCCGCGATCCGGGAGAGACCGTCATGTCGAGCCACTCGTTCACCCCACCGCCGTTCGACACGATGTACGCCGGGATGGCCAGGTCGTCGTAGCCCGAGTTGACCGAGGAGCCAACGCAAACCTGGGCCACCACGGTCCCCTCCACCTCGCGGACGGGCACCACGTTGTCCGGATTCCGGGGCTTGGCGATCAACGGCTCCAGGGCCGCCAGGTCGATGACCATCTCCTCGTCGTACCGGGCGCCGTCGTCGGGGAGAAGCTCGCGGAACTCGTTCGCCCGATCCTGGGCCTCCATCCACCGCCGGGTCCGGCGGTCGGAGGGGAAGATGCCGGCCGTGGCCCCTAGCTCCTGGATCATGTTGCAGATCGTGGCCCGCTCGGTCACCGACAGCGTCCCGACGCCGGGCCCGTCGAAGGCGAACGCCTTGCCGAGGCCACCCTTGACGGTCAGGCGCCGGAGCACCTCCAGGATCACGTCCTTGGCGGAGACCCACCCCCGGAGCTCGTTCTCCAGAACGACCCGAACCACCTTCGGGTAGGTGAGCTCGAACGGATAGCCGGCCATCACCACCGCCGCGTCCATCCCCCCGATACCGAGAGCGAACATCCCCACGGCCCCGCCGGTGGTGGTGTGGGAGTCCGAGCCGACCATGGTCTGCCCCGGCGCGTCGAACCGCTCGAGGTGGACGTAGTGGCTGATGCCGTTCCCCGGTCGGGAGAACACCGCGCCATAGCGCAGGGCGCAGGTCTGGAGGAAGAAGTGGTCGTCGGGATTCTTGTAGTCCAACTGGATCATGTTGTGATCCACGTACTGGACGACCAGCGGGACCCGGACCCGATCCTTGTCGAGTTGTTCGAACTCCATCCAGGCCATCGTCCCGGTGGCGTCCTGGAGCAGGACCTGGTCGATCCGGTAGGCGATCACCTCACCGGGCTCCAGCGCTCCCTCGACCAAGTGGGGCTCGAGAACCTTCTCCACGATGTTCTGGGCCATGGGTCTCCCAGTCATACTAGCGGCCGGATGGGCACCGGCCTCAGGCGACCTGCGGCGTTCGACGGCCCAGCCGTGTGGCATAGACCAGGATCAGCCCGGCAGCGGCCACGCTTGCGCCGGCCAGGAACGTCCCGCCTCGGCCCACCGCGGTGGCCACGAACCCGAGCGTGGCCGGCCCCAGTCCGAACGCGAGGTCGAGGAACGCGCTGGTGGTTCCCACGACCGAGCCCCGCTCGTTGGGGGGGACCCCCTCCACCGCCAGGGCGAAGAGCGCGGGCGTGAACAAGGCGACTCCCACGGCCATCACCCCCGTTCCGATGACCAGCCCGGCCGCTGTGTGCCACAACCCGACCGTGGCCAGCCCGACGGTCGAAAGGGTTAGGGAGATCCGCGTGGCCCGGGCCGATCCCAGCCGGTCGGGGATCCGGGCGCCCACGCTTCGGATCAGCACGACGATGCCGGAGAACAGGCCGAGGACAGGCCCGGCGCCGTCCATCCCCAGGTCGAGCGCGTACAGCGGCACGAAGGCAAGGAATCCCGCCATCCCCCACACGGTGGCCAGGAGGACCAGACCCGGCAGGATGCCGTCGCGGTGGATCAGCCGATGCCTTCCCTGGGCCGCTTCTTCCGCCGCCGGGACCATCCGGGGCAGCCGGAGGGCCAGCACGATGGCCACGCCGGTCAGGCCGATCGCGGTCAGCCAGGCGGCCCGGAAACCGACCTGGTCGATGACCAGCTCACCGAGGAATGGGCCGGCCCCGATGCCGATGTACAGCGCCAGGGAGGCGAAGCTGAACGCCTCCCCCCGGCGCTCGGGTGGGGCCAGATCCACGTTCGCGCTGAGGGCACCGACGAAGAACAGGGCCTCCCCCACGCCGGTCAGAAGGCGCATGGCCACCAGGAGAGGGATCGACGTGGCCACCAGGTATCCCGCCACGGACAGGCCGAACACTGACGCCCCGACCACCATCAGGATCCGCCGTCCCCGCCGGTCCCCCACGGCGCCGGCCCCTGGCCGGAGGAAGAACGCGGAGAGGCTGAATGCCCCGACCACCAGCCCCACGGCGATGTTCCCGCCTCCCAGCGGGCCCTCGACGTAGCGGGGAAGGGCCGGAAGGAGCACGCCGACGGCAGTGAAGTAAAGCCAGCTCGGCCACAGCCACCGTGAGGAAGTCCGGCGTGAACAGCGTGGGCCGATTCGGGATCCGTGATTCGGTCATGCCCCCTCCCCCCTGCCGCTCCGGAGGGGTCCGTACCACTGCGAGCGGGGCCGGGCGCACCGCACCCGGCCCCGCGTCATCTCCATCTTCACCCGCGTACGCTTCGGCCCTCGGAACCTCCGCCCGGGTCGACCCGCCCCGGGATACGTGGGGTCGGTGGACTGGTTGGATTCCGCCGGCTCGTCCCGGCGGACGGGCGGAGGTGGTCTGTCATCCCCCGCCCGCGAGGGACGGCCTCAGCAGCCAGCCACCTCGGGGGTCGCGTGCCGTTTTGACAGCTGGACCACCTCCTTTCTCCCGTTGGGCCACATCATCGGGCGAAGGCGGCGATTTGGCAAGCACCTCGGAATGGACGACCCGATCACCGGATCAACAGAAACGCGCCGACGGCCTCCCAGGCCCGAGCCTCGATCCCGTCCCAGAGCCGGCGGACGATGTCTTCGGCGGCCATCATCGGACCAGCCTCGAGAACCGCCGGTCGGCCAAGACCCTCCCATCGGTCTGGCAGGTCGGGCAGTACGTGATCTCATGCGACTCGTACGACACCCGACGAAGATCTCTCCCGCACCGGGGGCAGGGCTGCCCGTACCGGTTGTGGACCGTGAAGTGGTCGCCCAGCTTCGTTGGGAGGCCGCCGGTCCGCCGCCGCTCGGACTCGAGGGCCTCGGCCAGAACCGTCCCGGTGGCATCCAGGAGCCGGTCTCTCTCGTCCCGGTCCAGACCGGCCAGCGTGGCGTAGGGGGAGAGCCGGGCCCGGTGGAGGATGTCGTCCGAATATCCCCGGCCGATCCCGGCCACGGTCCGCTGGTCCCGGAGGATGGTGTGCACCCGCCGGCGGTCGTCGCCGCGGAGGATCAGGTCGGCGAACGCCTCCGAGTCCGGCTCCGGTCCCAGGACCGCCAGCGGTCCCTCGTCGCCTTCGCTCACGATCCACCATCCCGTCCGCCGCTCGGTGCCGAACTCCTTGATCAGCACCGAGGGTGGCCGGTCGAACCGGAGGCGAAGCACCCCGCCCCGGGGCTTGGTCGCCTTCGGCGGGTCCTCCACGTCGACCCGCCCGCCTTGAGAAGGGTGGACCAGCAACCGAGGGCCGCCGAACCGGAACACGAGGTATTTCCCCCGGCGGCCGACACCCTCCACGGTCCGACCGATCAGCGATTCGGGTGGTGGATCGTACGTCTTCAGAGCCGAGAACTGGAGCGCGTCCAAGCTCGCCACCGTCGTGCCGGCCAGGAGCGAGTCGAGACGCTCCGCGACGGCCTGGACTTCGGGTAGCTCGGGCACCGCGTCGAGTGTAGCCAGAGCGACGGGGGTGGGGTTCGGCGACGGCCGGCGCCTTATCCGACTCGGAGGCGGCGGAGGTCTTCCAGCACCTCGCCGGGATGGGGCTCGATATCCTTCACCCGATAGGCGCGCCGGATCACACCTTCGGGGTCGATCAGGTACGTCATCCGTCGCGGCGTGGAGGCGTACTTCTCATCCGGGCCTCGACGGACCTCGTACCGCGCACCCACGGATCGGTCGCGGTCGGAGAGCAGCTTGAACGGAAGCTGGAACTTCTCCGCGAAGGCCTGGTTCGCCTCCGGAGGGTCGAAGGAGGCCCCGAGGACCTCGGCGCCGAGGACCTCGAACTCGGGGGCTCGATCACGGAACCCCTGTCCCTCCATCCGTCACCCGGGGGTGTCGGCCTGGACGAACCACCACAGCACCACCCACCGTCCCCGGAGGTCTTCGAGGGACACGGTGCCGCCGCGATGATCGGGAAGCTCGAACGGCGGCGCGGCCGTCCCTTCAGTGAGCACATCTCAGTCTAACGTCGCCAAACGGCGACAACCAGACTGACCCAAGTCACCAGCCCAGGAGGCAATGCAAACTCGTACACTCACGTAGTGCGCAAGGTCTACTTCACTGCAGAGAAAGCCGGCGGGTCGAGGGAGTTCTGGGAACGGGAGTGGGCAGGGCTCGAGCTCAAGCCGATCCATCCTGGGTTTCGTTCAGCGGATCCGGTATGGAGAACGCTGGCGAGGGAGGTACCCAGCGAGGGCCTCGTGCTCGAAGCCGGGTGTGGGCCTTCCATCGTCCTTACATATCTGCGGCACCTTGGACCGCACGTGATCGGTGTCGATCAGGCTTTCAGGGCCTTGCGAGCCGCCAAGAAACAGATCGTCGATCTGCCACTCGTCGCCGGAGACGTGGCCCGACTTCCCTTCGGTGACGAAACCTTCACGACAGTTGTCTCTCTCGGCGTCGTCGAGCACTTCGAGGAAGGACCGCTTGAGACCTTGCGGGATCACTACCGCGTCCTGAAGCGTGGCGGGTCCCTTCTCATAAGCGTACCGAGGGTTAGTCTCGTCAAGCGCGTCAATGACTTCCGCAACCTCGTCCTGGCGGGAAATACGAGCTACATCTCTCGAGGACGAGTGGTAACGCGGGTTCGGGTACCGAAACGCACGGTGAGGGCGAGGACAGCGTTCCATCAATACGAGTTCCCAACCGCGATCTTCCGTTCCTTTCTGAGGATCGCCGGCTTCGACGTCCGGTGGATCCGCCCAATATTGGTCGGTCCTGGCCTTGGGGAGAGCACACTCGTCCAACGC